>NZ_CABQJR010000021.1 GCF_902464545.1 uncultured Senegalimassilia sp. | reverse complement strand
CTCCCGGGGCGGGCCCCTTCCCTTGGAGCGGCGGCGTGAAGCCGCCGCCCTCCCTTTCCCAGGCCGCCGCCCGCATCCCCGGGCGGCGGCCCTTTTGCATTTGGGGGGGATGATGCCCCGGTGCGGGGCCCGCCCGGACGCTTCGGGGGACGTGGCGCTATCTGTCCAGGTTTCGATTGGGATAAGGTTCTTCGGCCCGCGCGGCGCGTCCCGGACGCTTCGGGGACGTGGCGCCAGATGCCCGGCAGCCGGGCGCATGGCGCTACGTTCCCGAAGCGTCCGCTTGAAGCGCCCGGATGGACTCGAAAGCGCCTCGAAGCGGCCGCTTTGGGGAGTCCGGGCACATAGCGCTACGTCCCCGAAGCGTCCGGGGCGGTGACGGGCCGCTTCTTCTGCGGGCGGCAGCCCCGTCACCGTATTGCGCCTTTATCCTCCGAGGGAATGCCTCTTCTGGCCGTGGAGCTCGCGGATAATCGCACGTTTTGTCCAGCCGTGGCCAAAACGTGCGATTATTAGCAGCTTGCGGGGGCTGAAAAGCTGTTTTTGGCCCTGTTTCCCTGCTAAACGCCGAAGAATCGCGAGTTATGTCCGCTTTACGGTTTGGTTTGCGCGAAGAATCGCCTGTTTTGTCCTCAACTGGCCAAAACAGGCGATTCTTCGCGCAGGCAGCCCGCCGCCCGGCCTTCGCGCAGGCAGCCCGCCGCCCGGCCTTCGCGCAGGCAGCCCGCCGCGCGATCCTCGCGCTCGCAATCGTGTAGTCCGGGCGTTGTGTGCAATCGTGCCGCTCCTATGTCGTTGCTGGTGCAATCGTCGTGCGCGGCGTACCATGGATGTGTTCAAACCCGGGCTGTATTGCCGGCTTTTCTGTCCTGAAGGAGGATGCTATGGATGCAAAGGTGTACGAGCTGATCAACGATCAGATTCGCAAGGAGCTGTATTCGGCGTACCTGTACCTGTCGTTTGCCGATTACTATGAGGAAGAGGGCCTGGAGGGTTTCGCTCATTGGTACGAGATCCAGACGCAGGAGGAGCGCGACCATGCGCTCATCTTCCGCAAGTATCTGCACGAGAACGGCTGCAAGGTGAAGCTGCAGGCCATCGACCAGCCCGACAAGACTTTCAGCAACCACCTGGAGCCGCTTGAGGCCGCGCTGGAGCATGAGAAGTACATCACCAGCACCATCAACGACATCTACACCGCCGCCTTCGAGGCGAAGGACTATCGCACCATGAAGTTCCTGGATTGGTTCATCGAGGAGCAGCAGGAGGAAGAGGACAACGCCGAGAAGCAGGTGTCGCGCATGAGGCTGTTCGGCAGCGATGCCAAGGCGCTCTACGACCTTGACCGGGAAAATGCCGCTCGCGTGTACACCGTTCCCAGCCCGCTGGCCAACGCGTAGCTTCACGGCGAAGGCGGTCTTGCCGGGTTTGCGGGCGTTCCGTTCGGCTCCGGCACATGCGAAAGCACGCCGGCATGGCGTTCCGCTCTGGCGATTCCGGATGCCTGCTGGCATTGCGTTCGAGCCCGGCACATGCGAAAGCACGCCGACAAGGTGCTCGAACCCGGCGATTCCGAATGCATGCCGACATGGCGTTTCGCTGTGGCGATTCCAAATGCAAAGCTACAATGAAAAGACGCTCCGATGCGAATCGGGGCGTCTTTTGCGTTCGGGTCGAAACAGTTGAGGGTGCGCAGGAGGCAGCATACCCCGTTTCTTGGCGGGTACGGATCTTGCCGGGTACGGATCTTGAGGTTTGGAAGGCGTCGCGCTCGCGTTTCCTGCGACGGAGCGGCGGGTATCCCTTGCTTTTGCAGCTGAACACGTTGCATCATTCACGGGGCCTATCGATTGAGCGTCCTTTTGAGTGGTTTATGCATAAATCATGAAGTATTATGCATTTCTATAAAAACTCATAATTGCCAGTATCTATGGCTATAACACCAGGTCAAACGTCGAAAAATGACTATTTCAGCCGGGTAAACAGGTGATTTGAAAGGTTGCATGAAACAATATTGCATGCAAGAATATTCATTGTCCGACAGAAGACAAATTGCAAAACTCAAACGACTATCTTCGCCAAATCGACTGTCTCGGGTTTGCAGGTTCCGTCGCCAAGCGGAACGCGGGTTGCCAAGACCCCGCACATTGCCTGTCGGGATTCCTTTCGAAAGCCGGGTCCTTCCTACCCGGCTTTATTTTTTTCCTTGTGCACCTGCAAGAAATCGCTTCGCCTTGCGTCAGCGTTCGCTTCCGTCGAAAAAGGAGGGGACGATAGCGCGGCCGCGCTCGGAACATCTCATCTTCCTTTCGGTTGGTCATTCTGGAAGGCGGTTGCGTGACTCGCGCTCGTATGCCATGGTGCTGAGCGATTTGCGGCGTTGCAAAACCGCCTTTTATCGTACCGGGCATCGCGCAACTATCTATGGTGCTGGGGCGGTTATGCGACATCGCGCAGCTATCTATCGTGCTGGGCGGTTATGCGACATCGCTCAACTATCCTTTATCGCATGAGCGCGGCAATCTTCAGCCGATAGCGCCGGGCACCGGGTTCGCGCGTTATACTGAGCGCATCGTGCTGCTTGCGGGCGAAGGTGGGCGGCGCGGCATCCCGAAACCGAGGAAGGCGGTTCCCATGGAAGACTTCGAGTTCGTTTCCCCTACGCATTTCGTGTTCGGCCACGACGCCGAAAGCAAGGTCGGTCCCATGTTGGCCGAGCGCGGCGCGCGTAAGGTGCTGCTGCACTATGGCGGGCAGAGCGCCATCAAGTCGGGCCTCATCGACCGCGTGTGCGCATCGCTCGAGCAGGCCGGCATCGAGTACGTGAAGCTGGGCGGCGTGCGCCCCAATCCCGAGATCGGCCTGGTGCGCGAGGGCGTCGCGCTGTGCAAGGAAAACGGCGTGGACTGGGTGCTGGCCGTGGGCGGCGGCTCCGTGGTCGACTCCGCGAAGGCCATCGCCAACGGCGCCTGCATCGATTACGACGTGTGGGAGCTCATCACCAAGAAATACCCGAACACCGAGGTGCTGCCCATCGCCGTGGTGCTCACCATCCCGGCAGCCGGCAGCGAGGCGTCGAAGAACACCGTCATCAGCAACGACGAGCTGGGCATGAAGACCGGCTACGCGAGCAACTACCAGCGCCCGAAGCTGGCGTTCATGAACCCCGAGCTCACGTTCACGCTGCCGCCGTTCCAGACGGCCGCCGGCATCACCGACATGTTCTGCCATCTGCTCGAGCGATTCTTCGACGACGTGGGGGCCGTGCCCGTCACCGACGGCATGAACCTGTCCGTCATGCGCACCATCCGCGCCGAGGCCCCGCGCGTGCTGGCCGAGCCCGAGAACTACGATGCCCGCGCGAACATCATGTGGGCCGGCATGCTGTGCCATCAGGGTCTTTTGGGCATGGGCCGTCACGAGGACTGGGCGACGCATGGCCTAGAACACGAGCTGTCCGCCTATGACACCACCGTTACGCACGGCGCCGGCCTGGCCTGCCTGTTCCCGGCATGGATGGAATACGTCTACGACGCCAACCCGGCGCGCTTCGCGCAGTACGGCTACGAGGTGTTCGGCTTGGCGCCCACGGGCGACATCGAATCCGACGCGCTATCTGCCATCGACGAGACGCGCATGTTCTTCGCCAGCCTGGGCATGCCCATCAGCCTGGGCGAGCTCGGCCTGGACGAGGACAACATCGAGGACGCCATCGCCGAGATGATCCCCACCCTGCGCGAGAACAAGGGCGAGCCGTTCGGCAGCTTCAAGAAGCTGACCATGGAGGATGCCGCCGAGATCTACCGCTTGGCGTTGTAAGGGAAAACGTCCGCCTGCCGAATGCCGGCAGGCGGACGTTTGCGAATAGGGAAGGGCCCTGCGGCTCCCGCTCGCTTCTCAAGCCGCATGGCGTGGCCGGAAGGCCGGCGCCGTGGTTGGAGACGCATTCGGGGGCTGCAGGGCCCTTTGCGGTTTTCGGCGGGGTTTCCGGGGGCCGAGGCGGGGTTCGGATCCGCGGTTTCGGCCCGTTGCCTGCGTGCCGGGCCCCGAGTGCGCCCAGGGGAGCCGGGTGGGCCCCTGGTGGGCAACGGGTGTGCCAACGAAGCCGCGCGGCACACTACATAAAGCAGCCGGCGATTATCACGATGGCGGTGGTGAGCAGGCCCGATACGGCGATGCTCACGCCGGACATGGCGCCTTCCAGCTCGCCCATCTCAAGGGCTTTCGTGGTGCCCACCGCATGGCTGCAGGTGCCGATGGCCACGCCCTTGGCGATGCGGTTGTTCACGCGGAAGATCTTCGACATGAGCGGCGCGAAGATGGCGCCGAGGATGCCGGTGATGATGACGGCAGCCACGGTGATGGACGTGATGCCTCCCAGCTGCTCCGACACGGCGATGGCGATGGGGGTGGTCACGGATTTGGGGATGAACGATGTGGCCATCTCGTCGCCCAGGCCGAGCAGCTCGCAGAGCGTGTATGCGCTGATCATCGACACGACCGAGCCTACCAGGCAGCCGCAGAAGATGGGGATGAAGTGCTGCTTGAGGATCTGGCGTTGGCGGTAGACCGAATACGCCAAGGCGACCGTCGCCGGCCCCAGCAGAAACGAGACGAGCTGAACGCTGGACTCGTAGGAATCCAGCGGGATGTGGAAGACGCACAGGAGCGCGATGATGACCGCCACCGTCACCAGCAGCGGGTTGAGCAGCGGTGAACGCACCTTCTTGTACAGCGCCACAGCCAGCTTGAACACGATGAAGGAGATGACGGTGCCTAAAGCCAGGGTTGCGATGAGTTTCAGCATAGATTAAGCCTCCTTGCCGGAGACGGTGCCGAAGGCGCCGCCGGGCGTATGCGGATGATGCTTGCCGGCGCCCTCGCCATGCGCGTTGCCGGAATCGGCGTTTTTGATATTCGCCTTCGCCGCGTTCTCCGCCTCAACAGCGGGGGCCAGCGCGGTGTCCTTGCCCAGCTTCGCCATGATCCAGGACACGAACAATACCGTATAGGACGTGGCCAAGAACACGATGACGGTAGTGGCGATGCAGACGAACGCGAACTTCGCCGCCGCCGCTTCCAGCATGGAGAAGCAGCCCATGATGGCCACGCCGGCGGGAATGAAGAACACGGACATGTTGTCGATGAGGTAGTCGCACGCCTCGCTGATGTATTTCGTCTTCAGGATGTGCGTACCCAGCAGTACCAGCAGCAGCACCATGCCCAAGATGTTGCCGGGAAGCGTGATGGGCAACACGGATGCCAGTGCGCAACCGGCTGCGTATACGCCCATGATCAGGCATAACTGGGCCAGCAGCAGCAAACCGTGCTTGACGGAGCGCTGTAGGCGCTGTTTGGGGGTGTCGGCTCCCTGGAACATCTCGTCGTGCGTTTCCTTCAGGTCGCTTTTGACGGAGACGACGAATTCCTTGAAGTGCGCCCAGATTTTGCGCGCACAACACTTGACGCTTGCGGCGTCGTTATTCGATTTCATGATTCGTGGAACAACCCCTTGGTGGTTTTTGGGAATAGATACCGTTTGTGTAGAGTTTCATACTAGGACGCTTATCCGGCATTTCAAAAGTTTGCCGGGGAATCCACGCGACCGGCACAAGCCGTGCAACGGAACCCCACAAAACCCGGGCACGCGAAAGGGGGCGACGGGAGTCGTTTCCCATCGCCCCCTTCGAGAAGTTGGCGGATCGGTTGTCGGGTTCTCGGCGGGTTGATCGGCCGTCGGGCTCTCAGCCGGAGACTCGTTTTGCGTTCTCGGCTGACTGATCAGTTGCTGGGCGATCGGCCGGTAGATCGCCCATGCGTTCTCGGCCACAAGGCTGGTTGTCGGGCGCCTGGGTCGCGGCTTGATTGGCCGGTTTCCAGGCGTTCGGCCATCAGGCTGGCGGCGTTAGCGCTCCCGAGCCTTCCATCCCAGCGCGGCCGCGGCTATGACGAGCGCCGCCACCGTTGCCGCCAGGCCTATGGTGGGCGCCTTGTAGCCTACCAGCATGACCGCCGTGCCGAACAGCGCCATGACCAGGCACAGGATACTCAGCCATTTCATGTAACCCCGCGCGTCCATCTAATAGTTCACATCCTTATCGTCCAGACGCCCGCGGAAGACGCGGTACGCGATCACGTGGTACGCCAGCACCAGCGGCACGCCCACGCAAGCGATGCCGGTCATCCACGCCAGCGACGTATCGGAGGAAGCCGCGCTCATCAGCGTGATGGATGCGCCCACGCTGCCGGGAGCTGCCACCACCAGGTTGGGGAACAGCGTGACCGCGGCAAGCGCCACCAGGCATACGGCTGCAACCGATTGCAGAAGGAACGCCACCAGGTCGTTGCCCTTGCGGCCGAGCACGATCGATGCGACGACGCATACAAGGAACACCAGGGCGATCACCGCGCCGGCGGCGAACATGCCCGGCGCGAACACGGGTTTCACCACCGCGAACACCAGGGTCGTGGCAACGGCGAACAGCGCCAGGGCCGCGATTTGGCAGGGCACGCGCAGCTTCGCGACGCGCTTATGCACGGCGGAGCCGGCGGGCGCCTTCAACGCTACCCATGCCGAACCGGCGGAAAGGCACATGGCCAAGCCGAGCAGGCCGGCGACCAGGGTGAACGGCGACAGCAGGCCCAGCAGCGGCACGCCCGCGTAATCGCCGTTGGCGGCCATGGGGATGCCGGCGATCACATTGCCGAGCGCCACGCCCAGCAGCAGCGCCGGCAGGAACGAGCCGACAGTGAAGCAGACGTCCCATGCGCGCGCCCATTTCGGGTCGTGAGCGCGGAACTCAAGCGACACCGCGCGGACGATCAGGCCGAACAGCACCAGCATGACGGCCAGGTAGAAGCCAGAGAACGTGGTGGCGTACGCCGCGGGGAACGCCGCGAACAGCGCGCCGCCGGCGGTGAGCAGCCACACCTCGTTGCCGTCCCATACCGGGCCGATGCTGCGGCGCACGAGCGCCCGCTCGCGCTCGTCTTTGGCCAGCGCGCGGTACAGGACGCCCACGCCCAGGTCGAACCCGTCGAGCACGAAGTACCCGGCGATCAGCACGAAGATCAGAAAGAACCAAAGGACTGCAAGCGCGCTCATGGCTATTCCCCTTCCTTGACGGCGGCGGTTGCTTTGTCGGCGGAGCCGGCCGCGGGGGCGGCGTCGCCGACGGGCCCGCGCTTGATGAAGCCCGAGATCACGCGCGCCCATCCGACGAACAGGAACACGTACACGGCTGCGAACAGGGCCAGGGTCAGCAGAAGCTCAGGGGCGGAAACCGACTGCGAGATGGCGTTGTTCGTCAGCAGGCTCACGCCGTCGGGGCCGGACGTGGAAGGGTAGACGACCCAGGGTTGACGGCCGACTTCGGCGGTGATCCAGCCGACCTGGATGGCGATGAACGGGAACAGCGGGCTTACCAGCAGCAGCTTCTGCAGCCAGCGCATGGAGCGGATGCGGCCGCCGCGCAGGCTGAACACCACGGCCAGGATCGCCGTGATCATGATCAGGCCGTACATGGCAACCATAAGGTGATAGGACTGGAACACCAGGTTCACGGGCAGGTCGGCAACGTCCATGTCGCCGTACTTCTCGGTTTGCGCCAACGAGTTCAGGCCCTGGTACTGGGCGTCCCACGTGCCCGTTGCCAGGAAGCTGGTGCCGCCGGGGATGGAGAACGGGGTGACGACCTGCTGGTTCCCCTCGTCGACCCAGCCAAATGCGTACAGCGGGGGCACTTCGTCGTCGTACATTCCCTCCATCATGGCAAGCTTGGTGGGCTGCTCCTGCGACACCTCGACGGCGGAGGAGTGCGCGGTGACGATCAGGGCGCACGAGGCCACGATGCCCACGACGGCGCCTACGCGGATGGTCTTCATGGCGAAGTCGGCGTGCTTGCCGCGCAGCAGGTACCATGCGCCCACGGCTAGGGAGGCGAACGCGCCCAGGATCAGCAGCGCCACCACCACGTGGGTGTAGCGCGGCAGCGTGGACGGGTTGAACGCCGCAGCCAGGAAGTCGGTGATGACGGCCTTCGAGCCGTCGGCGGCCAGCTCGGCGCCGGCGGGCGTCTGCATCCACGAGTTCGCGATGAGGATCCACAGCGCGCTCAAGCACGAACCGGCCCACACCAGCCACGCGGACACGGTGTAGAACAGGCTGGACACCTTGTTGCGCCCGAACAGCAGCACGCCCAGGAACACCGATTCCAGGAAGAACGCGAACAGGGCCTCGGCGGCAAGCGGCGCGCCGAAGATGTCGCCCACGAAACGCGAGTAGTCGGCCCAGTTCGTGCCGAACGAGAACTCCATGGTGATGCCCGTGGCCACGCCGATGGCGAAGGTGGCGGTGAAGATGCGCACCCAGAAGCGCATGGCGTTGCCGTCGGCCTCGCTGCGGCTTCGATGGTACTTGGTGGCGAAGATGGCCAAGATCAGGCCCAGGCCGATGGATAACGGGACGAAGATGAAGTGGTACGCCACGGTCAGCGCGAATTGGATCCGCGAGAGCAGCGCGACGTCGGATAGCATATCCATGAGAACCCCCTCCTATGTTCATATGCTACTAAACTAGTAACATAATACGTCGCGAAACGAGAAAATGGAAGTATTAACAAGATTTTGTATCGATTATTTTTGCAAGAGCGCTCTGTCGGCCGTTCGTTTGAGCTCAGCGAGCCGCGCGCAGCGTTTCGGCGCGTGCGGCTTGCTGCGGGAGAGCGCAGCGTGGTGGGTTTTAGAGCTTGCTCGGGCAGCAGCGGGTTTGGCTTGCTTGGACGATGATCGGGGCAGCAGGGTAGTTGCCGGAGCCGCGTCCGGGCGCATCGTGACGCGCCCGGACGCGTTCGCCTAGTTGTCCGCGACGATGGAGTTCATGATGGCGGACACGATGCTGATGACGATGGACGCGAAAAACGCGCTGCCGAAGCTGGAGATGTAGAACCCCACGTTGAACATGCCGTTGCTCAGCCAGGCGGCCAGGTACAGCATGGCGGTGTTCACCACCAGGTAGAAGATGCCGAACGTCAGGCACGTGATAGGCAGGCTGAGCAGCTGCAACAGCGGTTTGATGCTCATGTCGATGAGCGATAGCGCCAGGCCGGTGATGGCCACGGCGATCCAGCTTTCGGTGGTGCCCAGCACGGCGATGCCAGGGACCAACCATACGGCGGCTCCTACGGCGACGGCGGTGGCCAGCCAACGGATGATGAATTGCATGGCGTCTCCTTTCGATGCGGTGGGGCATAGGGTCAAGGCGGTTCGCTTCCGATTATAGCCCCGCGTTGTGCGCAGCGCGCGTAGGGCGCCGCCGGACAATGCCCGGGTCGTGCGGGGTGCCGCCGGGCAATGCCGCGTGGCGTCGCGGCATTGCTGCAGGGGTGCCGCGGCACCCCTGCGCCGTTAGCGATCGTCGCCGCGCTGCAGCTCGTCGAGGGCTTTCGCCAGGTCGGCGATCTTGAACGGCTTGCCCACGTGGGCGTTCATGCCCGAGTCCAGCGCCTTCTTCACGTCGTCCGCGTAGGCGTTGGCGGTCAGCGCCACGATGGGCGTGGTCTGCGCGTCGGGGCGCGGCAGCTTGCGGATGGCGCGCGTGGCCTCGTAGCCGTCCATCACGGGCATCATGGCGTCCATGAGCACGGCGTCGAAGTGCTGCGGCTCGCTTTCGGCGAACAGCTCCACGGCTTCCTTGCCGTTTTGCGCCTGTTCGAGGGTCGCCCCGCGCTCGGTGAGCATCTCGGCTAGGATGATGCGGTTGATCTGGTTGTCTTCGGCAACCAGGTAGCGTCGGCCCTTGAACGCCTCGGTATAGGAGGGGCGCTTCTCGTTCGCGTCGCCCTTCGCGCGTCCGCGCTCGGCATCCTTGCCCGTTCGCTTGTCCTTGCCGGGGTCGTTCTCAGCGGCCTTGCACGGACAAGGCTTCGCGCCTTCGCCCTCGCCAAGCTTGAACTTCAGCTTCACGGTGAACGTGGTGCCGCGGCCCTCCTTGCTCTCCACATCGATGGTGCCGCCCATGGCGTCTACCAGGGCCTTCGTGATGGTCATGCCTAGGCCGGTGCCCTGGATGCCCTGCATTTGCCTACCTTCGGCGCGCTCGAACGGGGCGAAGACATGGTCGATGAACTCGGGCGGCATGCCCATGCCGTTGTCGCGCACGATGAAGCTCAGGCGCACGAAATTCGGGCTGGTCTGCTCGTGCTCCTCTACGTGCAGGGCCACCATGCCGCCGTCGGGCGTGTACTTCACCGCGTTCGACAGCAGGTTCAGCAGGATCTGGCGTACGCGCAGCTGGTCGGCGGCGAAGCTGCGGTGCTGCACGTTCACCGCGTCAAGCGTGAGCAGCTGCCCCTTTGCGGCGGTTTGCGGCCGCATGATGGCGTCCACGTCGCGCAGCAGCGTGTCCAGGTCGCAGCATTCCTCCTGCAGCTCGATGGCGCCGCTTTCGATCTTGGACATGTCGAGCACGTCGTTGATAAGGCTGAGCAGGTGTTGCGACGAGGTCTGGATGGTGGCGAGGCATTCGTCGGTCTTGTCCCAGTTGCCGGCGTTGTCGCGCGCTATCTGCGTCATGCCCATGATGGCGTTGATGGGGGTGCGGATATCGTGGGACATCTTCGCCAAGAACGTGCTCTTCGACTGGTTCGACTGCTTGGCTATGGCCAGTGCTTGCTGCAGGCGTTCGCGGCTCTCGGTCTCCTTCGTACGGTCGAACAGCACGTACACCAGCTTCTCGGTGTCGCCCACCTTCGCGCGGAACAGCGTCTCGTGGTACCAGCGCAGCTCGCCGGTCTCCTGGTGGCGTCGCGTGCTGTCGCCATCGCGGTGGTCGTTGCTGGGAAGCGAGTACATGTTGGTCTCGAGCAGGCTTACCGACCCCGGCTCCAGCGAGCGGTCGATGTTGCGCACGTCCTTGGCGATGTCGGCGGCGGGGATGCCCAGGATGCGCTGCGTGTTCGGGCTGACGTAGTCCACCGAGCCGTCGTCGGGGCTGAACATGATGAAGATGTTGTCGGTGCTGCCCGACAGCGCGCTGAACAGCTGCTCGCGGTATTTCACCTCCCGGACCTGCTGGTCGAGCACGCGGCGCCCGTGCTGCACCAGGATGACCACCACGAGCGCGGCGAGCGCGAACAGCACTACAGACACGGTGGCGATGGTGAGCAGCTGCACCTCCGACATGCTGGCGTTGACCACGTTGCTGGGGACCACGCCCACCATCACCCAGTCCTGGAACCCGACGGGCATGTAGGTGAGGTAGTACTGGTTGGTGGTGGTGGAGAACTGCGTGGTGCCGCTCTGACCTGCATTGATGTCGGATCGAATGGAATCCATGCCGTCGTCTGCGCCGAACGAGGCTATCTGGCCGAGCCAGTCGAGCAGGTTCGACGACTGCGAGTACTGGTCGGTGGCGGAGAACAGCAGGTTGCCGGCCGGCGTGATGACGAAGCAGCTGGACTGCCCGTCGAAGGCGTTCACGTCAAGGGCCGCTTCCATGTCGTGGTTGTTGTAGCTTATGGCGATGGCCGAGTATTCGAACCCGTCGAACGAGGCGGGGGCCACAGGCGTGGCGAACACCGTGAGCCCCGTGCCGCTGGTGGGGACGGTGTCCGCCACGATGCTGCTCCCGCCGTTCAGCTGATCGAGCTGTTGACCCAGGTTCAAGGTGCCGCGCTCGCCGTCGGGGGTGGCGTAGGCGCCCTGCGAGTTGATGAAGTAGAAGTCGGTGAAGCCCCATTTTGCCTGTTCGCCGTCTATGAACTCGCGCGCCTGCTCGGCGTCGTCGCCGGAAACGGAGCCGTCGGGCGAGTGGGCGGCGGATTCCTCGAACATGGTGTTCCAGGTGCTCAGGTGGTTCCAGTTGTCGGATACCAGCATGGAGAACGTGTTGTTGACCTGGGAATAGATCTCCTTCAGGTGGTCGGCGCTCTCGTCGTGCACCTTCTCTTGTATGAAGTGGACGTACAGGCCGCACACGCAGGCAAGCGTCACGATGACGATGCCGATGGCGGCGGCGAGGGATCGTCGTTGCATGGGACCTCGTTTCGGGCAAGCGCGGGCGATGCCCGCGCGGGGCGTATGGGTGGGTTTCGGCGGCCGGCGCCGGCGTATGCGCGCCGGGCCCGTCGCGCATACGAGCCTGGCGCGCATGCGTTGGGCGAGCCGTCGTCCGCACCATCATATGCGCTCCGGACGCGGCGTGCGGCGGCGCGGGCGAACGTGCGCCGAACCGTGCCGCGTCCGTTGCCGGCCCGTTACGGGCAGGCGTGGATTCTGCCTTGAGGTTGCCGGCGGCGCAGCCTCGCCGGCCGCGCATGTGCGTATACTGGGTAGTTACGGTTTTATGCAAGCGGACAAGGGGAGCTCATGAAGGAAAACGGCCAGAAGCGCGCAGGCGGGCAGGGCGGGAAGCGTCCGCGGCAGGCGGTACGGCCCCAGGCCGGTCCTCGGCGTCAGCGGGAGCGCAGGCAGGAGGGCAACGTGGCGGCAAACGGTCTGCCGCAGTGCCCGGTTGCGCGCCAGTGCGGCGCCTGCCAGCACGTCAACCAGCCCTACGATCAGCAGCTTGCGGCGAAAGACGAGCGCGTGGCCCAATTGTTTTCCCAGGTGGCGGACCCTGAGGCGCTGCGTCCCATCCTGGGCATGCGGGACCCGTATGCCTATCGCAACAAGGTGATGTCCCCGTTCGCCCCCGGCGCGCCGCGCAAGGCCGCGCCCGGCAAGCGCGGCGGCGGCAAGCGCCCCAGCCGCCCTGCCTCCCCGCAGCGCGACATCCTGTGCGGCATGTACGCCGCCGGCACGCACCGCATCATCGACACGGGGGAATGCCTGATCGAGAACGCCCAGGCCAAGCAGGTCATCCGCGCGGTGCGCAGCCTTATGTTGAAGTTCGGCATCCCGCCCTACGACGAGGACCGCGGCACCGGCTTCATGCGCCACGCCGTGGTGCGCGTGGGCCACACCACCGGCGAGGTGCTGGTCACGCTGGTCACCAACGGCCAGCAGTTCCCCGGCGCGAAGAGCTTCTGCCGCGAGCTGGTGCGCCGCTGCCCGTTCATCACCACGGTGGTGCAGAACATCAACGAGCGCCAGACCAACGTGGTGCTCGGCCAGCGCGAGCAGGTGCTCTACGGCCCCGGCTTCATCCTGGACAAGCTGTGCGGGCTGAGCTTCCGCATCTCGTCGCAGTCGTTCTACCAGGTGAACAGCGTGCAGACCGAGGTGCTGTACCGTCAGGCCATCGAGCTGGCGGGCTTCACCGGCGCCGAGCACGCCATCGACGCGTACTGCGGCACGGGCACCATCGGCCTGGTGGCGGCCTCCATGGGCGCGGCGCAGGTCACGGGCGTGGACTGCGTGGAATCCTCCATCCGCGACGCGCGACAGAACGCGCGCCACAACGGCGTGGACAACGCGCGCTTCGCGGTGGCCGACGCTGGCGCGTTCATGCGCGACATGGCGGCGCAGGCAGCGGCGGTAGGGCGCGCGGGCACCGACGAGGAGGGCCGCCCGCTCGTGTTGCTCATGGACCCGCCGCGCGCCGGCTCCACCGAGGAGTTTCTGCGCGCCGCGGTGCAGCTGGCGCCCGAGCGCATCGCCTACATCTCGTGCAATCCGGAAACACAGGTCCGCGACCTGGACTTTCTCAAGCAGTTCGGCTACGGCGTGCGAACGGTGCAGCCCGTGGACATGTTCCCGCACACCGACCACATCGAGACCATCGCGCTCATCGAGCGCATGTAGCGGCAACCATATATATAGGTAGGGAAGGAAATGGCAGAGCAACAGCGAACGGGGAACGAGCGCGCCGCGGCAAGCGATGCCGGGGTCGGCGCCGATGCGGCCGCGCGTCCCAAGGACGTGCTCGCCGCGGCGCGGCGCACCATCGAGCAACGCGGGCTGGCGAACGCCGACACGCCGGTGCTGCTCATGGTGTCGGGCGGCTCGGACTCCACGGCGTTGGCGTACGTTGCGCGCCAGCTGGCCGATGAAGGGTCCATCGGGCCCATCGCCATGCTGCACGTAAACCATCGGCTGCGTCCCGGCGCCGCCGATCAGGACGAGGCGTTCACGGCGCAGCTGGCGGAGCTGCTGGGAATCCCCCTGTTCAGCTGCCAGATCGACGTTGCCGGCCAGGCGCAGCGCGAGGGCGGCAACGTGGAGGCCGTCGCCCGCCGCGAGCGCTACCTCGCCGCCAACGAGGCGCTCGCAAGCCTGTGCCGCCATGCGGCCGCGCCGCTGTCCGAGGGCCGCATCTTCACCGCCCACACCGCCGACGATCGCGTGGAGAACTTCTACATGCGCTCCATGGTGGGCACCGGGCCGGGCGGCTTCCGCGCCATGAAGTACGCCAACGGCCCCGTCGTCCGCCCGCTGCTCGACGTCGGCCGCCAGGACCTGCGCGACTACGTGCAGCAGCGCGAGTACGAAGGCCTGCCCTGCGCATGCGATGCCGAGGGCTGCCTGTGGCGCGAGGACGCCACCAACGCGCACACCGACCGCTTCCGCGCCTACGTGCGCCACGAGGTCATCCCGCACGTGAAGGAGCGCAGCCCGCAGCTGCTCGAGGTGCTCGGGCGCACCATGAACCTGATCGCCGACGAGGACGACATGCTTGAGGAAATGGCATCCGACCTGGTGAAACGTCATATGGCATGGAACGAGGTGCTGCCCGATCGACCGCCGGCGTACGAGGAGGGCGGCGTGCTCGCCCCCGAGCTGGGCGTCCAACCCGTGCCGCTGCAGCGTCGCGCGGCCGTGCAGGTGCTGCAGGCCATGCTGGGCCCCGACGCACGCGTCGAGACCGCATCGGTCGATGCGGTGCTGGCGGCGTGGGACGAGCCCGGCACCCCGCAGGCCGCCCCGCACGGCGGGTATGTGGCCAACATCCAGGGCAACCTGGCAATCAGCGCGAACAAGCGCGGCGTGAGGCTCGAGCCCATGGCCGCATTCAGAGCAAGGAGAAGGAAATGAGCGAACAGCCCATGCCGCAAGATGCGGCGCAGGAGAACGAGCAGGCCGCAGCCGAGCAGGCGCAGGCCGCTGAGCAACCTATGACCGTCGATGTGATCCTTGCCAGCGGCAGCCCGCGTCGCAAGGAGCTTCTGGAGCGCGAGGGCGTGAGCTTCACCATCCGCGTATCCGAGGTGGACGAGTCGTTGGAGCCCGACCTTGAGGCCAACCCGCCCGAGGCGGTGAAGAAACTGGCCGAGCGCAAGGCCGGCGCCGTGGTGCAGGAGGTGCTCGGCGAGGGCTACACGGGCATGGCGGCCATCGTCGGCGCCGACACCATGGTGGTGTGCGACGGCGAGATCTTCGGCAAACCGGCCAGCATCTCCGACGCCAAGCGCATGCTGCGCCGCCTGCAGGGCAACACGCACGAGGTGCTCACCGGTGTGTCGGTGTGGCTGGTGTCCGCACCCAACGCCGAGGACGTGTCGCTGGGCTTCCGCACGTTCGTGGACCGCGCTGCCGTCACGTTCCATCCGCAGACCGACGAGCAGCTGACAGAGTACCTGAAGTGCGGCGAATCGTTCGACAAGGCGGGCGCATATGCCGCCCAGGGCAACGGCGCCAAGCTCATCAAGCACATTGAGGGCGACCTGGATACCGTCATCGGCCTTCCGGTGACGCGCCTGCTCAAGGAGTTTCCCGACCTGAAGTAACCGGCCCTGCCGTTTTCGCAAGCAGCGGGCCATCGGCATCCCGGGGCGCTGCGGCGCCCCGGTTCGCGTTTCGGGCCGCCGGCGCCTGCGCGGCATCATTCGCCGCCCCGTGCGGCGGGTTCGCGCCGCACGTCCGCTTCCGTGGTTTCGGCAGGTCCACGGGCGCTCGTATTTATGTGGCGTTACGGTATTGTCATGTGCCCGGTCGGGCCGAATGGTACACTTGTGCTCGTTCATATAAGGGCGCTCAGGGCGCTCTTCAGGCGAAATGCATCGAAGAGGTAATCATCGTGCACGAAAACATCGATCGCATCCTGTTCACCGAGGATGAAATCAAGCAGCGCGTCGCCGAGATCGGCGCGGGCATCACGCAGGACTATAAGGACGACCCCGACGGCGTTATCCTCATCTCCGTCCTGCGCGGCGCGGCCATCTTCATGGCCGACCTGGCACGTCAGATCCAGCTGCCGTGCGAGATGGACTACATGGCCGTCTCGTCCTACGGCAACGGCGTGAAAAGCTCCGGCGTGGTCCGCATCCTGAAGGACCTGTCCTCCCAGATCGAGGGCCGCAACGTGGTCATCGCCGAGGACGTCCTGGACTCTGGCCTCACGCTCACCTACCTGCTGAAAACGCTGAAGGCGCGCAACCCGAAGTCCATCGAGGTCGCCACGCTGCTGCGTAAGAAAACCCGCGCGCAGGCCAAGATCGACTGCGCATACGTGGGCTTCGAGTGCCCCGACGAGTTCATCGTGGGCTACGGCCTGGACTACGCCGAGCGCTACCGCAACCTGCCGTACATCGGCGTTCTGAAGCCCGAGCTCTACAACTAGGAAAGCAAGGCCTATGCCGCAAAACAACAAACCCCAGATCCAACAGCCCAACCCCCGGACAACCATCATCTCGGTTGTCCTTTTCCTGCTGGTGGCCTTCTTCGTGGGCCAGCAGTTCATGAGCATGTCGGAGTCTTCGCAGGGCACCACCGATAAGCTGGTGGCGTCCGAGTTCCTGCAGGCGGTCGACCAGAACCGCGTCACGGAGGTCACGTACAGCGCCGGTGACTATACCGTGTCCGGCACGTATTATCCCGCCGTCACGGCCGGCGATTCCGCCGCCGACGCGTTCAACAGCGCCATCGACGCCATGAACGCCGGCATGGCAACGCTGAAGGACCCGAACACGGGCAAGCCGCTCTCGGGCGTGGGCACGCAAGACATCGAATCCCAAACGCTCGGCCAGGAGCACAAGTTCACGTGCACCTGGGCCGGCAGCTCGCTGTCCGACCTGATGGCCCAGCACCCCGAGATCAAGTATGAGGTGAAGACCCCCAGCCCGTGGGGCGACATCCTCACCACGCTGCTGCCCATCATCCTCATCGGCGCAATGTTGTTCTTCCTGTTCAACCAAATGGCGAAGGCCAATAACTCGCAGATGAACTTCGGCAAGGCCAAGGCCAAGCAGAGCATCGAGGAGCGCCCCGACGTGCGCTTCGCCGATGTCGCCGGCGTGGACGAGGCCGTCGAGGAGATGCAGGAGATCAAGGACTTCCTGGCCAACCCCGCCAAGTACCAGTCCATGGGCGCGAAGATCCCGCGCGGCTGCCTGCTGGTGGGCCCTCCGGGCACTGGCAAGACGCTGCTGGCCCGCGCCGTGGCCGGTGAGGCGGGCGTGCCGTTCTTCAGCATCTCCGGCTCCGACTTCGTCGAGATGTTCGTGGGCGTGGGTGCCTCCCGCGTGCGCGACCTGTTCAAGCAGGCTAAAGAGGCAAGCCCCTCCATCGTCTTCATCGACGAGATCGACGCCGTTGGCCGTCAGCGCGGCACCGGCTTGGGCGGCGGCCACGACGAGCGCGAGCAGACGCTCAACCAGCTGCTCGTCGAGATGGACGGCTTCGAGGCCAACGACTCCGTGGTGCTCATCGCCGCCACGAACCGCGCCGACGTGCTCGACCCCGCGTTGCTGCGCCCCGGCCGCTTCGACCGCCAGATCGTGGTGGACGTGCCCGACGTGAAGGGCCGCGAGCGCATCCTGAACGTGCATGCGAAGAACAAGCCGCTCGGCAGCGACGTGGACCTGTCCTCCGTGGCAAAGCTTACGCCGGGCTTCTCCGGTGCCGACCTGGCCAACCTGCTCAACGAGGCTGCGCTTCTGACCGCTCGCCGCAACAAGAAGATCATCACGCAGCAAGAGGTCAGCGAGTCCATGGAGCGCGTCATCGCCGGTCCCGAGCGCAAGGGCCGCGTGATGGACGACCAGACCAAGCACACCATCGCGTACCATGAAAGCGGCCACGCCCTGGTGGGCCACCTGCTGCCGAAGGCCGATCCGGTGCACAAGATCAGCATCATCAGCCGCGGCCGCGCGCTGGGCTACACCCTGTCCATCCCCAAGGAGGACAAGGTCCTCAACACGGTGGGCGAGATGCGCGACGAGCTGGCAGTGTTCATGGGCGGCCGCGTCGCCGAGGAGATCTTCTGCGACGATGTGACCACCGGCGCCAGCAACGACCTGGAGCGCGCCACCAAGATGGCCCGCGCCATGGTCACGCAGTACGGCATGTCCGCCGAACTTGGCACGCAGGTGTTCGGCCAGCCCAATCATGAGGTGTTCCTGGGCCGCGACATGGGCAACACGCAGGACTACTCCGAGGAAACGGCTCGCCGCATCGACGACGAGGTCGCGCGCATCATGAAGGAAGCGCACGACCGCGCCTACGAGATTCTCAGCACGCACCGCGAGCAGATGGACCTCATGGCAAGTGTGCTGCTCGAGCGCGAAACCGTCGAGGGCGAGGCCTGCAAGGCGCTGCTGGACAACACATGGAACGACTATCTCCAGCGTGAAGGCGATATCATCGCCGCGAAGGAGGCCGAGGAGGCGGCGGCGCGTGCTCGCGACGAGCAGCTTGCCGACCCGAACTGGAACGGCCAGCAGGGCGGTCAGGTGCCGCCGGCGCAGTCGGGTTCTCCCGTGCAGCCGTCCGGCGTGCAGCAGCCGCAGGCTCCTGCAAACGGCGGTCAGCCGCCGGTTCCCCCCACGGGCGGTCAGCAGCCCCCGTACCCGCCGGCAGAGTAAGCCGGCGTGGTGCCGCGCCGCACCTTCGCGGTGGGCGGCGGGATCGTTTGCGCACGATGCGCCGGGCTTTTCGGCCTGGTGCGGCGGGCGCGATATGAAAACGTCAAGGTATAGCAAGAAGGCGGGCCGTCAGGCTCGCCTTCTTTTGAAAGAAAGGCATTCAGCATGATGTGGAAATGCGGCTCGTTCGAGTTCGATACGCGCAAACCGGTGATCATGGGCATCCTCAACGTCACGCCCGACAGCTTCAGCGACGGCGGCACGCACAACACGCCCGACGCGGCGCTGTCCTGGGCGCAGCAGATGATCGACGAGGGTGCGCACATGATCGACGTGGGCGGCGAGTCCACGCGTCCGGGGTCGGCCGAGGTGAGCGTCGAGGAGGAGACGGACCGCGTGCTTCCCGTGGTGCGCGCCCTTGCCGAGCAGGGCGTCTGCGTGAGCGTGGACACCCGTCATGCCGCCGTGGCTAAGGCGTGCGTGGAAGCCGGCGCCGCTGTCATCAACGACGTGTCGGGCTTCCGCGACCCGGCTATGGTGCAGGTTGCCGCCGAAAGCGATTGCGGCGTGGTGGTCATGCACATGAAGGGCGAGCCGGGCACCATGCAGCAGAACCCGCAGTACGACGACGTGGTTGCCGAGGTGCGTGACTACCTGCGCGACCAGGCGGCCATGCTCGAGGCCGCCGGCGTGGCGCCCGAGCGCATCTGCGTCGACCCGGGCCCGGGCTTCGGCAAGACGGCTTCGCAGACCCTCGAGCTCGTGCGCAACTTCCAGGAGTTTGCGCGCCTGGGCTACCCGGTCATGGTTGCCGTTTCCCGCAAAAGCTATCTGGGCTTCGCCTACGGCATCGACGACCCGGTCGAGCGCGACCATGTGAGCGCCGCCGAGGCGCTTATGGCGTGCGAGCTGGGCGCGGGCGTTGTGCGTGCGCACAACGTGGCCGAAACCGTGAAGGCGCTGTCCGACATGCGCCCGTACGCGTTCTTGGGCCTGGGTTGCAACGTGCCGTTGGTGGCAGAGCCCGGCGAGGAGCTTGAGGGCAAGATCGCCATGCTCAACCAGGCCATCACCGAGCTGTGCAGCCTTCCCGATTCGCAGATCATCGACATCTCCAGCTTCTACGAAAGCGAGCCGGCCTACTACGAGGACCAGGACACGTTCGTCAACGCCGTGGTGCTGCTGCGCACGGGCATCGCGCCGAAGGAGCTGCTGGGATATCTGCACGCCATCGAGAACAGCCTGGGCCGCGTCCGCGAGATCGAGAACGGCCCGCGCACGTGCGACCTGGACATCCTGGACTATCAGCTCTACGTCACGGACAACGACATGCTCACGTTGCCGCATCCGCGCATCCTCGAGCGCGACTTCGTGCTGAAGCCGCTGCTGGAGCTGCGCCCGAACCACGTGCTGGCCGACGACGTGCGCGTCGCGCAGGCGGCCAAGCCGGAATCCGAGCGCTACGGGAAAGCCGAGCGCATCAGCCGTTAAGCCGGGGAAAGCGGCGGCTTGCGGATGGTCGGATGGATTCCGGGGCGCAGGCTCTGAAATCGGGCTTGCGTCGGGTTTGCAGGGTCCGGGGCCGGGTTGTCGGCTTGGGCGATGGGTTGCGGTTCGCAGTGTCGCGGCGCTGGCTCAACGCGACTTTCCGTTGCTTTGCAACGGCTTTGCGCCGCGCCGTCATATGAGAAGGGAAAGGTGCTGGGATGCAGTTTCGCGTGGAATCGTTTGAGACCGTAACGTCCACGAACGACCTGATCAAACGTGCTATCGAGGAAGGCCAGCCCGAGGGGTTGGCCGTGCGCGGCCTGCGGCAGACCGCCGGCTACGGCAGGCAAGGACGCGCATGGGAAAGCCCGATCGGCGGCATGTACCAGTCGTTCTTGCTGCGCCCCGAAGTCCCGCCGGCGCAGCTCCCTACGCTCAGCTTGCTGGTGGGCCTGGCCGTTCGCCGCGCGATCGTGAGTCTCGTCCCCGAGCTCGAGGGTCGCGTGCAGGTGAAGTGGCCGAACGACATCGTGGTGGCCGAAGCGGGCGATTCCCTGCGCGGTGCTGCTTTCAGTGGCGCAATCGGCGAAGGTAGCGCATTGGGCGGTGCAGCCTCTGACGGCGACCGTCAACCCAAGCGTCCCTTCCATAAGCTGTGCGGCATCTCGACGGAGATGCATGCGCGGGCGCTTTGCGTGGGCGTGGGCGTCAACGTGGCCCGCCCGGCCGATACCGCATCCGCGCCGGCGGGAAAGAACATCCCGGTATACCTGGATGAACTGGGATTTTGCGAAGGCCCCGTGGAAGACCGCATCCATGCCGTGGCCGATGCGCTGTGCGACCAGCTTGCCATCGTGTACCCGCTGTGGTGCGAGCAGGGCTTTGAGCCCTTCCAAGCCGAGTTCGACGCGTGCTCCGCGCTGTCCGGGCGCTTTGTGCGCATGGAGGACCTTTCGGGCAACGTGCTGGCGGCGGGCACGGTGACGCGCGTGGCTTCGGACGGACGGCTGGTGCTGCGCACGCCGGAAGGCGCGGAGGCGTTCGCAAGCTCAGGCGAGGCCCATATCCGCTAGGCGGTATCCTTTCGCTCCTTAACTCGATATGCATGAACGATGGAATCCCGGCATGGGGTTCTTCTGCGTGTGCTCTCTACGGGTCGCCGGTCATACAATAGAGTGCTGACAAAATTTAGGTAGTTAAAGGTTTCGAAAGGCAGCATGCAAGCATGACGCAAGAGCAAGAAGCAAAGGGCACGTCCGCGGCGCCGTCTCATCCGGCGGATGCCCAGGGCAAGCCTGCAGTCTCCGGCCCCCAGGGCAAGCCCAAGCAGCACGACAAGGTGACGCGCATGGGTACGGAGTCCATCCCGCGCCTTATCACCGAGTTCGCCATCCCCTCTATCTTGGGCATGCTGGTCAACGGCGCGTACAACGTCATCGATTCCATCTTCCTGGGGCAGGCCATGGGTGAGATCGGCCTGTCCACCGCAACGGTGGCCATGCCCATCATGACGGTGTTCATGGCCATCGCCATGCTGGTGGGTAACGGCGGCAACGCCCTGGCCGCGCTGCGCATGGGCGAGGGCAAGCCCGAGGAGGCCGAGCGCAGCCTGGGCAACACGGTTACGCTTTCCCTTATCGCTTCCGTGGTGGTGGCCATCGTCATGTTCATCCCGGCCTGCATCGACGGACTGCTCAGCGTGTCGGGCGCTACTCCCGAGGACTGGGATTACGCCATGCAGTTCATCCGCATCATCAGCCTGGGCTTCATCTTCCAGTGCATCGGCATGGGCGTGAACAACTTCATCCGTACCGCCGGCGCACCGAACCGGGCGCTGGGCACCATGATCATCGGCGCCGTTGCGTGTACCGTGTTCAATGCCCTGTTCGTGCTGGTCATGGGCATGGGCGTCGTAGGCAGCGCGCTTGCCACCGTGTGCGGCCAGGCCATCTCGTGCGCCACGGTCCTGTGGTACTTCTGCCTGACGAAGGGCGTCCCCATGCGCCTGCGTCTGCATATGATGCCGTTGCACGCCGAGACGGTACGCCTGATCTTGTCGCTGGGCCTGGCAAGCTTCGCCGTCCAGGCGGGCATGGCCGCGGTGAACTTCGTGCTGAACAACCTGTTGAACATGTACGGCGCGCAAAGCCCCATCGGCGCAGAGGGCGCGTTGGCGTCTATCGGCGTGGTGCAGCGCGTGGCCTCGTTCGTGGTGCTGCCGCTCATCGGCATGTCGATCGCCATCCAGCCGCTGCTCGGCTTCAACTACGGCGCACATTTGTTCAAGCGCGTGAAGATGACGCTGGCATGGGGCATCGCGGGCAACACGGTTATCGCCGTGGTGCTGTGGGCGCTCGTGCACCTGTTCCCCACCCAGATCGTCGGCTTCTTCGGCATCACCGACCCGACCCTGCTTTCGTTCACGGTGTTCGCGCTGCAGGTGCAGCTGTTCCTTATCCCGTTCGTGGGCTTCCAGATCGTGGGCTCGAACTACTTCCAGGCAACGGGCCAGCCGGCGAAGTCGGTGTTTCTGTCCCTTACGCGCCAGATCCTGTTCCTGATCCCGCTCTATATCGGCCTGCCCATGGTCATGCCCGTATGGTTCCCGGGCTACACGGGTCTGGATGCGCTGTATTTCGCGTGCCCCGTGGCGGACTTCTTGGCCATCTTCACCACCGGCGTGTTCGTCTTGCTGGAGCTCAAGCGTCTGCGCAAACTGGAGAACGGCCAGCTGCAGGCCAAGTTCTAGCGGTTTGTTTCAGCCTTGCAACGTTTTTGCGCTGCAAGGCTTTTTTACGGCCGAAAGCGGTGAGGGAAATTGTGCGCATGCTACAATTCCGCTGTGGTTTGTAGGAAATAGGGTCGATGCGTTTGGCGCAGCGATCGCCGCGATGGTGTCGCGGATGGGCCTTCTGGATGAACCAGGGGGACAAGGAAGGGGAAGTTGTGGAACAGGTTCAGAAGAAGACGGCCGCCGGGTCGCGCACGCGTTCGATCGCGTTCGTCGCATTGACGGTCGCCATCACGGCGGTGTCGGCGTGGGTGACGGTGCCCCTGGGTCCCGTGCCGTTCACGTTGCAGATCTTCGCCGTGGCGTTCATGGTGCTGGTGCTGCAGCCGAAAGAGGCGATTGCGGCCATCACCGCGTACCTGGTTCTGGGCGCCGTGGGTGTGCCCGTGTTCAGTGGCATGCGCGGTGGTATCGGCGTTCTGGCCGGTGCGACCGGCGGCTTTTTGTGGGGCTACCTGCTGGGCGTGGGCCTGGCCGTGGCCGTGCGCTTCGGCCTGAAGGCCGTGCTGGCTCGCGATGGCCAGGCGAAGGGCGTCCGCGCGTTCGCGATCGATTTCCTGACCGGCTTGGTGTTCCTTGCCGTCGCCTATGTGTGCGGCTGGGCTCAGCTGATGGCCGTGGCTTCTATGACCCCCGCCGCCGCCTTCGCGGCCGGCGTTGCGCCGTTCATCCTGGTCGACCTGGCGAAGCTGGTCGCAGCCGTTATCTGCGCCCGCGCCGTCAACGCTGCCGTGGGACATCGCGCATAAGCGATTCCCGTATAACCCAAGCGTAATGAAGAGGCCCGCTTATGCGGGCCTCTTCGCGTTTCGTCGTAGTTTATGGGCGGTCAGCGCGGAGCTGTTCAATGGGTTTCAGCGGTATACGTGTGGTTACGCCTCGTACAGAACGGCGCCGCTGGTGAAGCCGCCGCCGAAGCCCACGAGCACCACCTTGTCGCCGGGATGGATGTTGCCGCTTTCGTACGCGTCGCACAGCGTCATGGGGATGCACGCCGACGACGAGTTGCCGCGATGCGCGATGGATACCTGGAAGCGTTCGAGCGGCAGGCCCATGCGCTTGGCGGCGTACTTGATGATGCGCAGGTTCGCCTGATGTGGGACGATGAACTGCACGTCGTCGATGGTCAGGTTCGCGCGGCGCAGCACCTCCTCGATGGCGGCGGGCATGACGCTGGTGGCGAACTTGAACACCTTCTGGCCGTTCATGTACAAGGCCTGGCGCGGCGCCCCTGCGGCTACACGTTCCGCGACGTCGAGCTCGGCGTCGATGGGGGCGGTGCCGGGGTCGGCCTGCTGCAACGCATCCGCATCGATGCCCTCGGCCGTGAAGGGCTGGGGCGCGTCGTAGGCGGAAGGGCAGGTGAGGGCGTTGGAATCGTCGTCATCGTTTTTGATGTACCACGACAGGATGCCGGGCTTGCGCTCGTCCCATTCCACCACGGCGGCGCCGGCGCCGTCGCCGAACAGCACGCACGTGTTGCGGTCGTTCCAATCGACGATGCGGGTCAGGCGTTCGCCGCCCACCACGAGCGCGCGTCGGATGGGGTTGCGGCCCGCCGCGCCCGCAGCGCCCGGGGCGCTGGCGGCCATCATGGTCTCGGCGATGGTCAAGCCGTAGATGAAGCCCGAGCATGCGGCGTTCATGTCGAATGCCGCGGCGTTGACCAGGCCCAAGCGTCGGCGCAGCATGGCGGCGCAGGTGGGGACCACCTCGTCGGGCGTGATGGTGGAGTAGATGATGAGGTCGATGTCCTCGGGAGCGATCTTGCGCTCGGAATAGCCGCCGTCTGCCCAGCCGAGCGCCTGGCGCGCAGCGCCTTCGGCCAGATCGACGTTGCCCTCGCTGACGCACACGCGGCGCGAGAGGATGCCCGTGCGCGTGGAAATCCATTCGTCGCTGGTGTCGACCAGCTTGGTCAGCTCTTCATTGGGCACGTCAAGTGCCGGCAGCTGCTTGCCGCAGCCGATGATGGTGCAACCCATGATGCTCCTTCGATGTGCGGGGCGATGCGCCCCGGAGATGATGCGTGTCGATTACGCTCGAGTATAGCATCGCGCGTTGCGGCCCCTGCGAATCCCCACGTCATGACCCCTGCCCGCACCGGAATCGATGCGCGGGTGAAGTAAACGCTTGGCGTCTGCGCAGCAACCATCAGCCCGGTTGCGCCAGCCTCCCCCTTAGGCGTTCTTCGTTTTCCCGTGGGGCTTCTTCACCGAGATGTCGGCGGGGATGGAGGGGATGGCGATCATGAAGCACGCTCCGCCCTCGGGGAGATTGACGGCCTCGACGGTGCCGTCGTGCGCCTCGGCGATGGATTTCACGATGGCAAGGCCCAAGCCCGTGCCGCCTGTGCCGCGCGTGCGGCTTGCGTCGGTGCGGTAGAAGCGGTCGAAGAGCAGCTTGGGGTCCACGTCGCCGAAGCCGCAGCCGTCGTCTTTCACGGCGATGATGGAGTTGCCGTTCATGCCGAATAGCTCAACGTTGATGTGGCCACCGGGCTTGATGAAGCGGCTGGCGTTCTCGACCAGGTTGGTGACGGCCTGGCGCAAGCTGTCGGGGTTGCCCAGCACGTCGGGAGCCTCGCCCGAGACGCTCGTGTTCGCCTGGCGGTCGTGCAGGATGGGGGACAGCGCGTCGACCACGCTGTTCGCCAGATCGTGCAGGTTCACGCGCTGCATGGTCTCGGGGATGGGGGAGCTTTCTATGCGCTGCAGGGTCAGAAGGTCGTGCGTCAAGCGGCTGAGGCGCTCGCTTTCGTTCACGATGATGCCGCAGAACTTCTCATGCAGCGAGGGCGGCAGATCGGGGTCGGCGAGCATCTCGGCGTTGCCGCGGATGGCCGTCAGCGGCGTGCGCAGCTCATGCGCGACGTCGCTGATGAACTCGTTCTGGCGGCGCTCTTTGATGGCGAGGTCGTGCTGCTGCTGGGTGGTGGTTTGCACGAGGCGCTTGAAGTCGCTGGTCAGCAGATCTGCCTCGTACATGCGGCCGTCGGGCTCGAACGTGACGGGCGCGCCGCTGCGGAACGCTGCCATCTTCTTCGCCAGGTCGCTAAGCGGCTCGGATAGGAAATGGCCGATAAGCAGGCTGATGCAGAAGATGATTATGCTGATGGGGATGAGCACCAGCAGGACCGCTATGGAAGCGTCGTACACGAGCATGCATACGACGGCCGTGACCACCGCAGCGAGCAGGCTGAGCAACGTGGCCAAGAGCGCGAAATATGTCTGCAGCCGTTTTATAGCTTGAACCTATATCCGTAACCTCGAACCGTTTCCACAAGGCCGGGATCGTAACCGGCTTGCTCGATCTTATCACGCAGGCGCTTGATGTGGGTGTCGACGGTCTTGGTTTCCGTGAGGTATTCCCAGCCCCAGGCATCGCGTAGCAGCTCCTCGCGTGAGACCACCTTGCCGGCGTTCTTCATGAGGCATGCCATCAGCTCGAACTCGCGGGGCGTCAGATCGATGTCGCCGGCCGGGCCGGTGGCGGTGTGCGCGTCCTCGTCGAGCGTGATGCCGCTGGCGGTGATGGCGTGGCTGTTCGGCGTGAGCTCGTTGCCCTGGCTGCGGCGCAGCAGCGCGCGGACGCGGGCGATGAGCTCGCGCACGCCGAAGGGCTTGGCCAGGTAATCATCGCCGCCGATCTCGAGCCCGACCACCTTGTCCAGCTCGGTGTCGCGCGCCGAGAGGAACAGCACGGGCGCCGACGTCTTGGTGCGCAGGCGGCGGCACAGCTCATAGCCGTCCATGCCGGGCAGCATGATATCCAGGACGAACAGGTCGTAGTCGTTTTCCTGGGCCATTGCCAGCGCGTCCTCGCCGTTGTCCACGACGTCGGGCTGGAAGCCCTCTTTCTTCAGGGCGTATCCGACGAACTCCGTGATGGAGGGCTCGTCGTCCACGACCAGGATGCGTGAAGGCGTTTCGTTCATGATGGGCCTCTTCTTTCCATTGCGAAAGCTGCTTGCGCGGCGTGCCGGGCCGCGCCGTTGTCGGGCGCCGGGCGCCGCAAGGAAGCAGCTGTTCCACGTTCTTGCGACAACTATACGCGTATCGGCCCGGCAGGTGGGCTTCCCGTCAAAAACACGTTACCTCCCCGGGGCAAAACCGCCCGGCATTTCCCCAATCCGCCCGTTCGGACACTTGGGGACGGAGGCTTATCTGCCAGGTTCCGCTCCGCCCTGCGCTAGGGTCCACCCCGCCCCGTGCCGGTGCGTCTCCACCCGAACCCCGCGCGAACCGTCAGGCGCGGACGCTTGGCGGGCGTATTCGGGCGCTTCCCGTATGCTTGCCGGTCGTCTGGCGGCCTGCTGCTATACTGATGCGCGGAAAAATCGGCCCCATCGCGATTGGCCGCGACGGGGGACATGAGAACGAGGGGAGCGGCGCCATGCTGCTGGCAATAGACGTGGGAAACACCCAGACCGTTTTGGGCGTGTACGAGAACAAGAAGCTGCGCTTCCGCTGGCGCGTGGCCACCAACAAGCTGCACACGTGCGACGAGCTGCGCGTGAAGCTCATCCCGCTGCTCAGCTCCGAGGGCGTCTCGTTCGACGATATCAGCGGCGTGGCGCTGGCGTCGGTGGTCCCGGCGCTCACCGAGGCGTGGTGCCAGGCGACCAAGCAGATGATCGGCGTGCGCGCGGTGGTGTGCACCGCCGAGAACGCCGCCGGGCTGTTCGACGCCGGCGACTACCCCAACCCGCGCGAGATCGGCGCCGACCGCATCGCCGACTGCGTGGCAGCGCGTATGCTGTACGGCTCGCCCGTGGTGGTGGTCGATTTCGGCACCGCCACTAATATGGAAGTGATCGACGGCAACGGCACGTTCGCCGGCGGCGTCATCGCGCCGGGCGTGGACACCAGCGCCCGCGCGCTGTTCAGCCACGCCACCAAGCTGGGCGCCATCGAGTTGGTCAACCCGCATACCTCCATCGGCCGCAACACCGCCCAGGCCATGCAGGTGGGCATCGTCTACGGCGAGGCGGATCGCGTGGACGGCCTGGTCAACCGCATCTTCGAGCAGCTCGGCTACAAGGCGGCCGTCGTGGCCACCGGCGGCCTGGCGCGCCGCGTGGCGCCGCTTTCGCGCACCATCACGCACGTGAACCAGGACCTGACCCTCGAGGGCCTTCGCCTGGTGTACGACAACTTCATGGACAACGACGTCACCGGCCTGTACGGCCGCCCCGACGAGGTATTGGAGTAGGGGAGCTCGCGCTCGGCGGCACGGCTCCGTCCGTCGTCGCGGCGCGCCCTCGCGTCCGGCGCCCCTGGCTTCGCCTTTAGCGCCTTGGGAAGCCGCCGGCAAGGCGGTTCCGTCGCCCGCTTCTCCACAATTGCAACAAATTTGGCCGCATTTTCGCCGTTGCCTTGAAATCTAGGTTTCTTAACAGGCGCCTGTCCCATGGCCGACACGGTGCGCCGCTACAATGACACCTACGTTCATGCGCCTCGCCAAAGGACGGGGCGCGTCCGCATCCAGACGAGAGAGAGGCCCCGACGTGTTGACCGACATCGAAATCGCCCAGGCAGCGACTCCGCAACCCATCAGCGCCATCGCGCAGAAGGCGGGTGTGCCCGAGCAGTACCTGGAGCAGTACGGAACCACGAAGGCTAAGGTGGACTACAACCTGCTGCGCGATGAGCAGCACACGCCGGGCAAACTGGTGCTCGTGACGGCCATCAACCCCACGCCGGCCGGCGAGGGCAAGACCACCACCACGGTGGGCCTGGCCGACGCGCTGCAGAAGCGCGGCAAGAACCCCGTCGTTGCGCTGCGCGAGCCCAGCCTGGGTCCCGTGTTCGGCATCAAGGGCGGTGCCGCGGGCGGCGGATACGCCCAGGTCATCCCCATGGAGGACATCAACCTGCACTTCACCGGCGACTTCCATGCCATCGGTGCGGCCAACAACCTGCTCGCCGCGCTGCTCGACGCCCACATCCACAACGGCAACGAGCTGGGCATCGATGTCCGTAAGATCACGTGGAAGCGCGTGGTGGACATGAACGACCGTCAGCTGCGCAACATCGTGTGCGGCCTGGGCGGCAGGGCCAACGGCGTGCCGCGCGAGGACGGCTTCGACATCACCGTGGCCAGCGAGATCATGGCCATCTTCTGCCTGGCCACCAGCATCACCGACCTGAAGGAGCGCCTCGGCCGCATCGTGGTCGGCTACACCTTCGACGACCAGCCCGTCACCGCGCACGACCTGCACGCCGAGGGCGCCATGGCCGCGCTGCTCAAGGACGCGCTCAAGCCCAACCTCGTGCAGACGCTCGAGGGCACGCCGGCGTTCGTGCACGGCGGCCCCTTCGCCAACATCGCTCACGGCTGCAACTCCATCATGGCCACGCAGATGGCCCGCGCGCTGGGCGACTACGCCATCACCGAGGCCGGCTTCGGCGCCGACCTGGGTGCGGAGAAGTTCCTGGACATCAAGTGCCGCCTGACCGGTCTGAAGCCCGACGCCGTCGTCGTGGTGGCAACGGTCCGCGCGCTCAAGAACCACGGCGGTGTGGCCAAGGACGCGCTTAACGATGAGAACCTGCAGGCGCTCGAGGCTGGCCTGCCCAACCTGCTGCAACACGTGGAGAACATCACGAACGTGTACAACCTGCCGTGCGTGGTTGCCATCAACCGCTTCCCCACCGACACCGAGGCCGAGCTGAAGCTCGTCGAGGACAAGTGCCGCGAGCTGGGCGTGAACGTGGCCCTGTCCGAGGTGTGGGCCAAGGGCGGCGAGGGCGGCCTGGCGCTGGCCGACGAGGTCGTGCGCCTGTGCGAGAACGGCGACGAGGCCGGCCGCAGCGCCGACACGTTCCAGTTCTCCTACGGCGACGACCTGAGCCTGCGCGAGAAGATCGAGGCCGTCGCGAAGAACGTCTACCGTGCCGACGGCGTCGACTTCGAGGCCAAGGCGGCCAAGGAGCTGGCGAAGCTGGAGAAGCTCGGCTTCGGCGACATGCCCGTGTGCATGGCCAAGACCCAGTACAGCTTCAGCGACGACCAGACGAAGCTGGGCGCTCCCCGCGGCTTCCGCATCACCGTGCGCGACGCCAAGGTCAGCGCCGGCGCCGGCTTCGTGGTGGCGCTCACCGGCAACATCATGACCATGCCGGGCCTGGGGAAGAACCCCGCGGCCTTCAAGATCGACGTCGACGAGACCGGTAAGATCACGGGGCTGTTCTAGTCCCGGACGCTGAGCGACTGGGTGGTGTCCAGTCGCTCAGACAGTCCTGCTTTGGCAAAAGCCCCACTGGGGCTTTTGCGTCGTGCGGAACTTGCTTTGCGGACACCACCCAGCCACTCAGCTGGGTAAACTGCTCGTAGGGTTGCCGGCTCCCAGCGTCGAGCTTGCAGACCGCTTGTGCGGTTAGCGATGGAAAGGAAGCGTATGGATACTTCGTTCGTCGAGGAGCTTGCCTCGGCGGCCCCCACGCCGGGCGGCGGCGGGGCCTCGGCGTATTGCGGCGCGCTGGCCTGCGCGCTGGCGTCCATGGTGGGCAACCTGACCGTGGGTAAGAAGACGTATGCCCAGGTCGAGCCCGAAGTGTACATGCGCTTGGAGAAACTGGCGGACCTGCGCGGGCGTCTGCTTTCCCTGGTGGGCGCCGACGCCGAGGCGTTCGGCCCGCTGGCGGCGGCGTATCGCATGCCCAAGGACACCCCCGAGCAGCTTGCGGCCAAGCAGGCGGCCATCCAGGATGCCCTCATCGGCGCCACCGAGGTGCCATTGGGCATCATGCGCACGGCGGCGGCGTGCGTGGAGCACGCCGATTTCCTGGCGCGCAACGGTAGCCGCATGGCGCGCAGCGATGCGGGCGTTTCCGTGACGTTCGCCCGGGCGGCCGTGGACGGCGCCAGCTTGAACGTGTACATTAACGCGGCGTCCATCGACGACGCTGAACGCGCCGCACGCTACCGCGACGAGGCGGATCGGCTCGTCGCGCAGACGCGAGAGCACTGCGACGAGGTGTTCGCGTTCGTGAAGGATGCGATCTCGTAAACGGCCTGCAGGCCGATAGATGAAGGTGGAGAAAACGTGGCAGAGTTGTTGAAGGGCAAGCCGGTCGTCGACCGCATGGCCGAGGATATGCGGGGGCGCATCGCCGCGCTCGAGGAGCAGGGCGTGAAACCCACGCTGGCGCTGGTGCGCCTGGGACAGCGTCCCGACGACCTCTCATACGAGCGCACGGCGGTCAAACGCGCCGCTGGCCTGGGCATCCACACCAAGCCCTACGTGCTCGACGAGTTCGCGCCCGAAGCCGCGCTCAAGGCAACGCTGCAGTCCATCAACTACGACAAGACGGTGCACGGCTGCCTGATGTTCCGCCCGCTGCCCACGTTCATGGACGAGAAGGCCATGTGCAACACGCTGACTGCGGAGAAGGACATCGACGGCATCTCGCTGGCGTCGCTTGCGGCGGTGTTCACCGATGCGCCGGACGGCTTCCCTCCTTGCACCGCGGCGGCGTGCGTCGCCATCTTGGAGCACTACAAGGTGCCCATCGCCGGCAAGCACGTGGTGGTCATCGGCCGCAGCCTGGTAGTGGGCAAGCCCGTTTCCATGATGCTGCTGCGCCGCAACGCCAGCGTCACCATCTGCCATAGCCGTACCGAGAACCTGCAGGAGATCAGCCGCTCGGCCGATATCGTCATCTGCGCCACGGGCCGCGCCCGCGCGTACGGCCGCGAGTACTTTCGCCCGGGTCAGACGGTGCTCGATGTGGGCATCAACTTCGACGTGCACGGCAAGTTGTGCGGCGACGTTGACTTCGACGAGGTGGAGCCCATCGTGGACGCCATCACCCCGGTGCCCGGCGGTGTTGGCACCGTCACCACCAGCATGACCATGCAGCACACCGTGGCCGCCGCCGAGGCCCAACTGAAGGAACGCCTGAAAGGCTAGCCGAACGCCCGCCCTTGTGAAGCCGTTTTCCCCTGCTTATCCGCCGTTTTCGTGGGTGGGGTGCATGTTTGCGCGCATTGGCGTATGATGTGCTGCATTATGGCTAACGGACTGACATACGCACGTAAAACCGCGTCCACGGAGGCGACGAAGCAGCTGGCCGAAACGCTGGCTCCGTACCTGCATCCGGGCGACGTGGTGGTGCTTTCGGGCGATTTGGGCGCCGGCAAAACCCAATTTGTGCAAGGCGTGGCCGCGGGCCTGGGCATTTCCGCCCAGGTCACCAGCCCCACGTTCAACATCCTGCTGGAGTACCACCAGGGGCGCATCCCGCTGTACCACTTCGACCTGTATCGCCTGGACGAGCAGGACGAGCTGGAGGACACGGGCTATTACGACACCATCGACGCCGATGGCGTGTCGTTCATCGAGTGGGGCGAGAAGTTCCCCGGCGCGCTGCCGTACGGCTACCTGGAGATCCGCATCCTGGTGACCGAGGACGGCGGCCGTCGCGTGCTTGCGCACGCGTTGGGAAACCGCGCCCGCCAGCTGCTCACCGTGTGGGCCAACGACTCGAAGGCGCGTCTGTCGAAGACCACGGCCAGCGCCGGCGGCTTCATCGTGCCAGGGGGCGCCCCCATGAACACGGGCTCCATCCCTCCGGTCAAGGTCGCGGAGGCCAAACCCGCCGATTCGCCTGCGGAAACGCTTTAAACGCCCGCTGTCGCGCCCGATGCGGCCCGGATGGGCGCCGCGCGGCAAGCGGTGCCTCGCAGCGAAACCGGCCATGTAGGAACCATATTCGAAAGCAAGGGGAGCACTGTGCCTGAAACCGCATATGCGTTGGCGTTCGATACGGCGAACGAGGTGATTTCCATCGGGCTGGGCCGTTTGAACGCCGCGGCATGCGCGGTGGAGCCGGTGGCTGCGGTGGAGGTGGCGGCGCACCGCGCGTCGAACACGCAGCTGCTCGTGCGGGTGGACGCCCTGCTGCGCGAAGCCGGCGTGGGGCGCGGCCAGCTGGCGTGCGTGTGCGTCGGCCGCGGCCCGGGATCGTTCACGGGCGTGCGCATCGCCATGGCCACTGCCAAGGGCGCGGCGCAGGCGCTCGGCGCCGCGCTGGTGGGCGTGTCGTCGCTCGACGTGGTGGCCTGGCATGCGTGGGCCTCGGGCGTGCGCGGTCGGCTGGCCGTGGTCGCCGACGCCATGCGCAAGGAGGTTTACCCGGTCCGTTACGCGCTCGATGAAGCGGGCGTGCATCGCCTTGAGGCCGACCGCGTGGTGAAAGCACAGGTGGCAGCCCAAGAATTGGTCGACGAAGCATCTTCCGGCGCTGCGGCGGACACGTTGCAGCTGACGGGCGATGGGCTTGCGAAGTACGCGGAGCTGTTCGCTCCCGCGGGCACGCTGCTGCCCGAGGAGCTGTGGGCGCCCACGGGTCGCGGGCTTCTGCTGGCGCTGCAGGACGCATGGCGCACGGCCGCGGCCGACCCGCTGGACGCGCAGCGTCACAACCCGGCGTTCTTGCTGCCGGTGTACACGCGCCTGTCCGATGCCGAGGAGAACGAGCGCATCCGTCTGGCGAAGAACGACCCGAAAAACCTTGCCACGGGCGTGCAGGACGCTGCGCCTCGCCGCGATCAGCGCGCCACCATGCACGATACGGCGGTGCTCAACGCGCGCCCCGACGAGCACGGTATCACGTACAAGCCGCTCGACGCCGCGCACGCTGAGGACGTTGCCGCCATGGAATCCAAGGTCATGGGCTCGGACGCCTGGAACGCCGCGCTGGTGGCCGATGAGCTTCCGCGCGCCGACCGCACCTGGTGGGCGGCCTATGCAAGCGGGGAAGGGCCCGATGCCGGCTCCGATGGCGCCTCTTCCGCACGCGGGAACGTGCTGGTCGGCTATGCCGGCGGCATGGTGATCGACGGGCAGGTGCAAATCCTCAAGATCGGCACCGATCCGGCGTGGCGCCGCCGCGGCATCGCGCGTCAGCTCATCTCGCGCGTGGCCTCCGACGCCCGCGACCTGGGCGCCACCACGTGCTCGCTCGAGGTGCGTGCTTCCAACGTCGGCGCGCAGGCGTTCTATGAATCGCTCGGCATGCATTCCATCGGCAAGCGCCCGCACTACTATTCCGACCGTGAAGACGCCGTCATCATGGAGGGCCCGCTGCAGGGCGTCATCGGCTCCTCGGCCGTCGGCGGCGCCGCCGACGCGAAGGCGCTGCGCGCCGTCACCGAGGATGCCGGCATTCAGGAATCCTCGGTCGACGTCGCCGGCATGACGCTGCGCGTGGACGAGGCGCATGATGCGCAGAAGGCAGCCCAGCCCGCCGCGCAACTCGAGCGCCCGCTCATCCTGGCCATCGAAAGCTCCTGCGACGAGACGGCCGCGGCCATCGTCGACGGCAAGGGCAACCTGCTCTCCGACGTGGTGGCAAGCCAGATCGACTTCCATTCCCGCTTCGGCGGCGTGGTCCCCGAGATCGCCAGCCGCAAACACATCGAGGCCATTTGCGGCGTGTGCGACGAATGTCTGGACGTTGCGGCGCAGCGCTTGGGTATGGAGCGTCTGACCTGGGCAGACCTTGACGGCGTGGGTGTCACGTACGCGCCGGGCCTGGTGGGCGCGCTGGTGGTGGGCGTGGCGTTCGCCAAGGGCGCGGCCTGGGCCGCCGACAAGCCGCTGGTTGGCGTGAACCACCTTGAGGGTCATATGTACGCAAATAAGATCGGCGCGCCCGATTTCGCCCCTCCAGCGGTGGTTTCCCTGGTCAGCGGCGGAAACACCATGCTCGTGCATATGCGCGGCTGGGGCGATTACCGCGTGCTGGGCGCCACCATCGACGACGCGGTGGGCGAGGCGTTCGACAAGGTTGCCAAGGCGCTCGGCCTGGGTTACCCGGGCGGCCCCGTGGTGTCGGCGCAGGGCGCCAAGGGCAATCCGAAGGCCATCGAGTTTCCCCGCGCCATGATGCATTCGGGCGACATGCGCTTCAGCCTTTCGGGTCTGAAGACCGCCGTGGTCACCTACATCAACAACGAGCGCGCCGCGGGCAGCGAGCTCAACGTGCCGGACATCTGCGCCAGCTTCGAGGCCGCCGTGGTGGACGTGCAGGTGAAGAAGGCCGAGATGGCGCTGCGCGAAACGGGTGCCCTCACGTTCTGCCTGGGCGGCGGCGTGGCCGCGAACCCTGTGTTGCGCGCGGCGTACGAGAAACTGTGCAAGAAGATGCATGTGCGCCTGGTCATGCCTCCGCTTTCCGCTTGCGGCGACAATGCCGGCATGATCGCGCTGGTAGCGCTCGACCGCTTCCGTCAGGGGAAGTTCTACGGCCTTGAAACCGATGCGCAGGCGCACGCGGACCTAGAGCAGGAGTACTAGCAGCTCGCGCTCCGAGGCTTTGCGAACACGGCTCTCGTCGGCGTTTTGCCTGATGGGCGTGACTTTGCCGCTTGCGCCTTGCGCGGGTTGCGCGGCCGCGCCCCTTTGTCGGTCGGCGACCGCTGCCGCTGTCGCCGCAGCTTGCGTGTTCGCTTCATGCCGAACGCGCGTCGCGGCTGCGCGAACGGCTATACTGGAATGTCGAACGAACGGCCCGCTCAGGGCCAGCTTGATGAACGCGCCCGGGTTCGCCGGGCGCGCACGATACGCAAGGAGCAGCACCGCATGGCCATCGACACCGCCACCGGCAAGGAAGCGCCGGCCGAGATCTCGTCCGAACGCGTGAAGGACATCTTCTCCACTATCGCGAAGAAGTACGAGCGCTTCAACGCCATCTCTAGCTTCGGCGCATACAAGATGTGGCTGGCGGGTATGATGAAACAGGCTCCCATCAGCGCAAATGATGACGTTCTGGACATTGCGGGCGGAACGGGCGACGTCAGCTTCACCGTGGCGCGCGCCAAGCACCCGCGCCATATCCAGTGCACCGACCTGGTCAACGAGATGCTTGACGTGGCCCGTGCGCACTACGCCGACGGTGCGGCCGACGGCGTGCCGGTGGATTTCGAGGTGGTGGACGCGCAGGAAATCCCGTACGCCGATGCCAGCTACGACGCCATCACCATGGCCTACGGCATCCGCAACATGCCCGACCGCCCGCGCGCGCTGTCGGAGATGTATCGCGTGCTCAAGCCCGGCGGCAGCCTGGTGTGCCTTGAGTTCAGCACCCCGCCCAATGCTGTTTGGCGCGCGCTGTACAACTTCTACCTGAAGCACCTCATCCCGTTCTGGGGTGGCCTGATCACGGGCGACCGCGACGGTTTCGTGTACCTTTCGAAGTCCATCAAGGCGTTCCCCAACCAGCAGGGCCTGGCCCGCATGATGGAGGACGCCGGCTTCACGGACGTCACCTGGAAGAACTACACCGGCGGCATCGCCGCGGTTCACGTGGCGAAAAAGCCCGAGTAGCGCCAATCACGGAAGATTCCGACTGCAACGATCGAAAGCCCGCCACCGGCGGGCTTTTGTGTTTCCGATCTCGGTTTCAGTCAACTTTAAGGGTGCCTTCGTAGTATCTAGCCTCGAAATGTTCCCCGAGCGTGGGCCGCTGGGCCCTTGGGAGGAAACGATGGCTTCATTCACCGACACCTTTGAACGCAAAGAGGTCAAATACCGCTTAAACGCGAAGCAGCATCGCGAAGTGCTCGACGCGCTGGCCGGGCGCATGGCCGCCGACGAGTATGGCCGCACGCGCATCACCAGCCTGTACTTCGACACGCCGACGCGCGACCTGATCGCGCGCAGTTTGGAAAAGCCCCTGTACAAGGAGAAGCTGCGCCTGCGTTGGTACGGCACGCCGACTTCGGGCGAGCGCGTGTACGTGGAGATCAAGAAGAAATACGACGGCATCGTGTACAAGCGCCGCGTGGGATGTTCGCTGACGGCGGCGTACGCGTACCTGATGGGGCGCGTGCCCTACGAGAACGCCTGCGTGCAAAACCCGCTGTCCGACCAGGTGCAACAGGACGAGGCGCTCACGCTGCACAGCATTCAGATCGCTCGCGAGATCGATGCGTTCACGGAGCGTTATCGCAACCTGCGGCCTTCCATGTACATCGTGTGCGAGCGCACGGCGTACGCCCCGATCCTGGGCGCCGATGCCGATGGGCTGCGCATCACGTTCGATTCGGGCGTCGCGTATCGCGATGTGCTGGCGGGCGAACGCGAGGCGGGCAGCACCTTCCATCCGCTTCTGGGTTTGGGCGAGACGATTATGGAGGTGAAGACCGCCGGCGCTTATCCGTCCTGGCTGGTCGAGGTGCTCGGCGGGTGCCAGGCGTATCCATCGTCGTTCAGCAAGTACGGCGCCGCCTATCAGGAGTGCGAGCGTGCTGCCGGCGCTGTGCGGGCTTCGAGTCGTGGGGCTTCACAGGCGGAAGGCGTTGCCGGGCACGAGCCGCTGCCGGCGGTTTCCCCGGCTCGGGCGGGGCACGCGATGCGAGGGGAGGTGGCGTCGCCTGTCGTGCCGCCTGCGGCTTCGGCATCGAAGGCGTGCGGCGCAGCGTGTTCTTCGCAGCGCGCGTCTGCACAGGCGGCTTCGCCTGTTGCGTCGCCTGCGGCCTCGGCGTCGAAAGTGCGTGGCGTGGCGCCTTCCGCGCGGCGCGCATTCGCGCAAGCCTCCTCGCAGGAAACGGCCGTCATCGACCGGCTCTCCCCGTCGTGCGATTCGCGTGCTCGCCGCGTTTCCGCTCCTGCGCCCGGCTCGCGCGTCCGTCGCGCCGCTTTCCCGTCCCTGACCTCCCGAAAGGATGATCGTTGTGCTTGATTCCGCCCTCTCCTCGGTTTTCGGAACGACTGATTCCCTGGTGGCAAGCGTGTCCACCGTGCAGTTCCTGATGTGCTGTGCCGCATCCATCGTGCTCGGCGCGGCCGTGGCCTGCATCTACATGTTCCGTCACAAGTACTCGAAGAACTTCGTGGTCACCTTGGCGCTGCTGCCGCTGATCGTGCAGATGGTGATCACCCTGGTCAACGGCAACCTTGGCGCGGGCATCGCCGTCATGGGCGTGTTCAATCTGGTGCGCTTCCGCAGCATCCCGGGCAGCGCGAAGGACATCGGCAGCGTGTTTTTCGCCATGGCCATCGGCTTGGCCACCGGCATGGGATTCATCGCGCTGGCCGTGTTGTTCACGTTCATCGTGGGCGTGGTGAATGTGGTGTACGTGCTGTCGCCGTTCGGGCGGCCGCAGCAGCCGGAGAAGGTGCTCCGCGTGACGGTGCCCGAGGACCTGGAGTTCGACGGTATGTTTGACGCCGTGCTGGCGCGCTACACCGCCGAGCATGAGCTGACCGAGGTTTCCACCACGAACATGGGCAGTTTGTACCAGCTTGAGTATCAGGTGCGCCTGGCGCAGCCCGGGATCGAGAAACGCCTGATGGACGAGGTGCGCTGCTTGAACGGGAACCTGAAAGTCAGCTTGAGCAACGCGCAGGTCTCCAGGGAGGTGCTCTAAATGGGTTGGTTTGCGAACCGACGCGCCCGAGCGGCGCGCGAAGCCGGGGCCGAAGGTTCCGGGGCGTTTTGCGGAGCTGCTGGCGAAGAGGAGGGGCGGGGTCCCGACGCCGTCGCGTCCGTTGCGGGCGGTTCCTCGGCGACGGAGCGCACCGACGTGCGCGGGCTGACGCGCCTGGCGTGCGGTGCGGTTGCCCTGCTGGCTTTGAGCGGCGTGCTTGCGATGGAGGGCTGCGCGGCGGTTTCGACGGATGCGGAAAACTCGGCCGCATCCGAGCAGGCCGCTGCGGCAAGCGCTTCCGACACGGAGTACGCATCGTTCGAGGAAGTTGCGGCTGCGTTTGATGAAAGCGCCCTTGACCTGGACTATTCCAAGCGCGACCTTGATGCTTCCTATGACGCGCCGTCGGCGACCGTCATCACGCTGTCGGGCGATTCGGCCAGCGTGCAGGGGGCGGGCGCCCAGGTGTCCGCCGACGGCGTGGTCATCTCGTCGGCGGGCACGTACGTGGTGTCGGGCGAGCTGACCGACAGCCAGCTGCTGGTCGATGCCGGCGACGACGATAAGGTGCAGCTGGTGCTGGCTGGCGCGACCATCCACAACGAGGACGGCCCGGCGATTTATGTGCGTAACGCGGACAAGTGCTTCGTCACCTTGGACGCGGGGACGGAGAACAGCCTGTCCGATGGATCGTTGTATGTGCTGGAAGATGATTCCGATGAGCCATACGCCACGCTGTTCAGCCGCTGCGACCTGACATTGAACGGGTCCGGGACGCTGAACGTGACGAGCGCGTACCGTCACGCTGTGTGCTCGAAGGACGACTTGGTCGTTGTATCTGGAACGTACAACGTCAGCGCTGTGGAAGATGGCCTGCGCGGCCGCGATTGCGTGAAGATCCGCGACGGCGTCTTCGCTATCGAGGCGGGCGGCGACGGTATCAAGTCGAACAAGGACGACGATCCTGCGAAGGGCTTCGTGAGCATCGACGGCGGCACGTTCGATATTCAGGCCGGTGACGATGCGGCGCAGGGTAAGACGCTCGTTCGCCTTGCGGGCGGCTCGCTGACGGTGGCGGCCAACGATGACGCGTTCCATTCCGATTTGGAGATGCACCTGCTGGGTTCTGTGATCGAGGTGAGCGCGGGCGATGACGCGTTCCATGCGGAGACGAAGCTGACCGTGGATGACGGAACCATGAACGTGACTAGCTGCAACGAGGGCTACGAAGCGGAGAAGGTCTACGTCAACGGCGGCGATACGCATATCGTGGCAAGCGATGACGGCGTGAACGCCAGTGCTGCCGACCTGTCCGATGATGCCGATGCCGATACGGTCAGCAGCACGTTGCCCAACGGCGGCACGCCCGGCGCGCCCGGCCAGGGCGGCGGGGTCGCGGCTCCGAATGCCGGTGGTCAGGCGCCCGCGGGCATGCAGCAGGGCGGTCAGGCCGCCGATGCCGCTGGCGCCCAGCAGGGCGGGCAAGCTCCCGATTCCGCCGTCCAGCAGGATGGGCAAGCCCCGGGCGCTGCAGGTGCCCAGCAGGGCGGAACCGCGTCCGGGCTGCCGGCGGGTGGTAACGTTGCCGGCGCAGGTAATGCGGGTGGAGCGGCTGGCGGTGCCGCCGATCCCGCGGCAGGCGGCGGCATGGGCCAGGCGGATAGCAACTGCCTTATCCAAATCAACGGCGGCTACTTGGTGGTGGATTCCGTCGGCGATGCCATCGACAGTAACGGCAACGTCGAGGTGACGGGCGGTGTGCTGCTGGTTTCCGGGCCCACCAGCGACGGCGACGGCGCGTTCGACTACGACGGCAGCGCGACCGTCAGCGGCGGCACCGTGCTCATGGTCGGCTCCACGGGTATGGCGCAAAACTTCACCAGCGGCACGCAGGCCTTCGCCATGACCTCGGCAAGCGGCGAGGCCGGCCAGAGCGTCTGCGTGGTCGACGGCAGTGGCAACGTGGTGGCGTCGTTCACGGCGACCAAGCGCTTCGGCATGGTGCTGGCGTCCAGTCCGGCTTTTGCGGAAGGCGGCGAATATACCCTGTTCATCGGCGGTGAGGTGGCGAATGCCAACGCCGACGGCTACACGGATTCCGGCACGGTGAGCGGTGGCGGCGAAACCGCGATCACGGCCAGCTGCACGGCATCTGCGGGCGTTGGCGGCATGGGTGGAGCCGGCGGTATGGGCACGGGCACGGCCGCGGCTGGCGGCAGGTAAGCCCGCGTCCCTAAGTGTCCGGCCGTTTGCGGCGAGGTTTGCGGAGTTCTCAAGCACTCCACCATGATGGAGTACAATGAAGGCAAAGGACCCGGTGAATCGGAAAGGCGATGCCGAATGAGCGAGCTGAGAACCCCCGAGGTGGAGGATCTGCTGACCGTTTTCTCAAAAATCCAGGACAAGGACGACATCTTCCTGCTGCTTGAAGATCTGTTCACCATCCGCGAGATCCGCGAAACCTCGCAGCGCCTGGCGGTTGCTCGTCAGCTCGATGCCGGCAATTCGTATGCTTCCATCGAGAAGGCCACGGGGGCGTCGGCAACAACCATCGCCCGCGTGTCGAAGTGCCTGAGTTACGGCGCCGGCGGCTACACCATGGCGCTCAACATCTTGGACGACGTCCGCAAAGGGAAGTGAGCCCCGAGCGGCAGGGCGGAACCGGAGCTTCCCGGCATGCCCCGCGTGGTGCTCTCTGCGCGGCAGGGTGGGGAATCGGCGCCCGCCGCGGTGTCCCTTGCGGCGCATCTGTCGCTAACGTATCTATGCGGTCGCGTCGAACCCGCCGTCCTCCTTCGAGGGCGGCGGGTTTTTGTGTTCTCGCGCGATTTCGCACCTCGCTTCGCCGTTCGCATTCTCCGCTTTGTCGCCTTTCGCTTCGTTCCCTTCCTTTCTTCGACGCTTCGCGCCTCTTCATCACTTGCGCCCCCGCTTCGCCGCCTGCCAGACCCCTGACATTGGGCGAACGCGCCGTTTGGATGCGCGAACCGCAGCTGATGCGGAACTTATGTGGGGGCGCTCCCGCGCAGTATCATCCTTGAGCGAGGATAAACTAGCATGGAGAAGCCGTGGCGTTGCGAATAAAAAGTTTACCATGTATTACAATGCCCGATGGCAAATTGCAATCAACGTGCCCGCAAGGGTGTTTCAGAGGTGTCACATGGTTCGTCCCCGCCCGCAAATCGATCGTCGCCTGTTCGTCTCGGCAGCTGCGCTGTTCGGCGCATCCACGGTGCTCGGCACCGTTCCCGCTTGGGCCGACGGTGAGGACGATAAAGAAAAGGACTCCGACGACAAGAAGGAGAACGACGAGCCCGATGCCGAGGAGAAGCTGGCGCAAGCCGATGCTGTGTATCAGCGCGTGGCGTCGCTGCAAAACGAGCTGGCAGAGGCGGCGCAGGCTTACTACCAGGCGCTTGACGAGCACGAGGCCGCGGTGAGCGCCGTCGACGACGCTCAGCGTCGCATCGACGAGGCCTCCACGCAGATCGACGCGCTGCAGGATCGCCTGGCCAAACGCGCCGTGGGCATGTACAAGGCCGGCAAGTTCACCGTCGTCGATTTGCTCATGGGCTCGGCGTCGTTCAAGGAGCTCGCCACGGGCCTGGACATGTACGATGCGCTCAACGAGAACGACGAGCGGATGATCGAGGAGACCAAGGCCCTGCGCGACCAGGTGGCCGCCGACAAGGAGCAGCTCGAGCTGCAGGAGCAGGCGGCGAAGGAGGCGGCGGAGGAGGCCGAGCGCGTCAAGAACGAGGCGCAGGAGAAGGTGGCCGCCATGCAGGCCATCCTGCAGCAGCTCGACGAAGAGGCGAAGGCAGCGCTGGAATCCATGCGGGATCGCGACCGCGCCGAGACGGCACAGGCATCGTCTGCGCAGGTCAGGCGCGCATATGCGTACAACATCCCGTCGGTGCCCATCCCTGCCAACGGCTCGGTGGTGGATTATGCGCTCTCTCGCATCGGCTGCCCGTATGTGTGGGGCGCCGAGGGCCCCGAGACCTTCGACTGCTCGGGGTTGGTGCGCTGGGCGTATCTGCAGGTGGGTATTTCGCTGCCGCATCAGACGGAGTCGCTGTACTATGCGGCCGCGGCGCAGCTGCCCGTGGAGGACGCGCAGCCTGGCGACGTGCTGTGGATCAGCTATGGTGACGGCTACAATGGCCACGTGGCCATCGCCTGCAACGAGGGCGGCACGCATTACGTGCACGCCCCCACGTTCGGCGCCTTCGTGCGCGACACCGACCCGCTGTCCTGGGCAGGCTTCACCCACGCGCTGCGCTTCGCGTAAAGCGCGAGCTATTTCTCGTTTCGCGCGAAAATCTCCAGCACCAGCTGCAGACGAGTGCCCAGTGGCAAGGGGTTCTGCTTCAGGAACCGCGGCACCTCGCGAAGCGGCAGCGTGAACACCTCGATAAGCTCGCCATACTCGGGATGGGCCGCTTCGTCCTTCTCCACCTGGGCGAACACCGTCTGCACACTCTCGTCGCTCATGCCGGTGGACGAGTGGCCGGCCTGCGGTAGCAGTTCCACGGCGCCTTCCGGAAGGCCGGTGCGCAGGCCATAGCCTGTTTCCTCGCGCAGCTCGCGGTCCACGGCCACGGTTAGGTCCTCGCCGGGCTCCACCAGGCCCGCGGGCAGGCCGACCACCCAGCTGTTCAGCGGATAGCGGAACTCGCGGATGAGCACCAGGTTGCCGTCGCGCGTGATGGGCACGATGGACACGGCGTCGGCCGTGCGCTTGCCGCTGGTGCCGGCCGCCTCTTCGGCTGCGGCAACGGCTGCGGCGCCGAAATCGTCGGCGCCTTCGTCGATGGCCGCGATGGCCGTGTTGCTGCGTTCCTCAAGGCGCGCCAGCTCGGCGCGATACGCCTCCAGGCCCTTGCGCGAGGCCGCTTCATATATATAGTCGCTGCCGTCGGGCAGCACGTACGTGAGAATGTACTTCTTGATCCAGCCGTCTGACACTTGCTCGATATGTTTCAGCTGCGGGGTTTCGCGCATGATAGGTTCCTTCCTGACGATTAACGACATGGTAGCGCAAGCGCGGCGACCTCGCGCGGCGCGCGCGGCAGGGTGGGGAAGCGCAGGGCGCGCCAAGCGGCGGGTTCGATCGCGGCGAGCCGATTTGCGCCCGCCCGTTTCCCCGCCTAAACGTAGGACCGCCGCGGTGGGAGGCCGCGGCGGTCCTCTGCGATGCGGGGAGGGAGACCCCGCGATGGGCTTCGCCGCCCCGGGATGGGAGACGAGGCGGCGAAGCGGCGCCGATGAGAAGGCGGCGCCATGGGAATCGGCGGGGGGCGGGGGGGGAAACCCCGCCCCCCGCCCCCGGCGGGGGGGGG
>NZ_CABQJR010000020.1 GCF_902464545.1 uncultured Senegalimassilia sp. | reverse complement strand
CGACAACGGCCCGTTGGCCTGCCCCACGCAGGCCAACGGGCCATCTTGCAACGCCGCGCCTATCGCCGGCACCCATTTCCCCAACTTGTTCGACTGCCTCTCTACGGCAATGCCGGAGCAAACGAGAAATCTCCCGCACTTTCCTCCGTCAACTCATCCAGGCAAAACGTCATGTACAGCGGAGCGTACGTGACCCGCCCTTCCTGCGAAAGGTTGTTGCGAGACAACACCACCGCTTCTGGAATCTTATAACCCCGAATGTCCAGAAGATGATTCAGCGCCGCATGCGCCCGGACCTTCTTACCTGATTTCACCTCGACGGGAACGACCTTCCCGCTTCTCCCCTCTATAAGAAAGTCCACTTCACCAGCCTGTTCGGACTGGTAATACCATAAAGGAATGCCCAAAGCCGTCAGCTCCTGCGCAACCACGTTCTCGTACACGCCGCCAAGGTTAGGGTCTTTCATGTCAAGATAAATCGACCGCGCCGTGCTTTGCGGATAGCGCGATACGAGCATGCCCGTATCCGATTCGTATAATTTGAACTTCGATGCCTGCTCCGTGCGCTTCAACGGGCATCGCGCTTCGGTGGTTTGCAGCACCTGCAAACCGACCCCGGCGTTCACCAGCCACAGAAAATCGTGATGGAACGACTCCATACGTGCCGCATCGCGTAGCGACGACAGCTTGAACCGATGCGCTGCCCCTTCAAGCTGCACGGGGATCTGGTCGAAAATCGCACGGACCTCGAAAGCGCGATTACCTGCATATTTGCCGATGTCTTGCGCGTATTGCCGCACAAGCAACGTCTGCATCGCACGCGTTTCCGCAAGCGAATAGCCCGAACCCACGTACTTCTGTACCACCTCGGGCATGCCGCCTGCCACGATATATGCGCGATAGTTTCGCATCATGATGTCGTGAAGATATCCTTCCACCGGCTTTCGCTCGCGCAAGCACTGCCTGACTTGATCCAGAAATCGCTGCTCAACGCCCACGGCCCAGCAAAACTCCTCGAAGTCCATAGGACGCATGACCAGCTGTTCGATGTAACCCACTGGAAACGACGAGATCCCTTTGAACTCGGTACCCAGCATGGAGCCTGAAAATACGAACGAATAGCGCCCATCTTCTGTAAGCGCCTTCATGAGCGTGACGATTTCCGGATATTCCTGAATCTCGTCGATAAAAATCAGCGTTTTGCCCTCGACAAGCGGACGATCGGACAGCAAAGCGACGCGATTGATGAAGTCCATTGCGTTTTCGGCACCGATCAGCGCTTCCCTTGCGGTTTTGTCGAGCAGAAGATTCACCTCGAAGTAGCACGCGTATTCCGCTGTTCCGAATTCACGGATTGCATAACTTTTCCCAATTTGGCGTGCACCAGTGACAAGCAAGGCCTTTTTCGAGTGATTTTTCCAGTTGACCAGCTGTTTTGTAACTTTTCGTCGCAACACGGACAACCTCCACCGCATGAATTGGAAAATAGAATGCATCGATTATCGCACGAATCGGGAAATAGCATCAGCCTAATTCTGCACTTTTCCGCAAATAGGAATCGCATAAAACAGCATTTTTTTGAAAATAGGAATCATCGTAAACTGCATTTTCCTGCGAATAGAGCGAAAGCGCCGGGCGACCATCGCGACGAACCCCGCAAAACGCCCCGAGATCGACAACGGCCCGTTGGCCTGCCCCACGCAGGCCAACGGGCCATCTTGCAACGCCGCGCCTATCGCCACAGCGCCGAAACCCCAATCGCGAAAAGCGACACGTTCTCCCGTCTCTTTTCACGTATGCGTATGCGCCTTCCTTGCGATCTCGTCCTTAAAATGTGATGTATCACACTTTTAAGGACGAGTATTTGCAATTTCAGACTGAGATGAGATTCTAGGCTATCCCCTCGCCCTTAGCAGCTGGCGAACAGTTCCGCCAGCTGCTCGCGGTCCACGACGCCGTCGGGGTCGGCCGCTTGCGCAAGCGCCCACATGGTCTTCGCCAACAGCGCCTCGGTGGTAGCGCTGCCGCCCATGAGCACGCCCGGGCGGTCGCAGAACGCGCGACCCACCTCGTACACGCTCAAGTCGGCGCCCTCGTACGGGCACTGCGTGGTCATGACCAGCGTTTTCCCGACATCCACCCATGCGAGCAGCGTTTCGGTGATGCCATCGTACTCCGGGATGCCTCCCAGCCCGAAGGCCTCCACCACCAGCGCATCGCACGCGGGGCGCAGCGCGTCGACGACCAGCGCGTCCATGCCCGGCGTAAGCTTGAGCACCGCCACCCGCGGGTTGAGCGCATCGTAGAAGCGCACGGTCGAAGGCGCACCGCCAACCTCCTCCGCGGCGCAGGCCCTTGCCGCCCCGCATATCCGCCCGCAAACCCCATCAGCCCATTCAACCCGTCCGTCGCGCACGCGCCCCAAGTCGGGAACGTTCAAGCTGTCGAAGGCCTCGAAGCTGCGGGTGCGCACCTTACGCGCCGCCGTCCCCGAGATCACCTTGCCCCCGAACGCCACCATCACGCCCACGGCGACATCATCGCAGGCCACACGCACGGCATCGAGCAGATTGCGCTTGCCGTCGGTTCCAGGGTCGCCCATGGGCAGCTGCGAGCCGGTCAGAACGATGGGCTTCGGGCTACCCTGCACCAGGTACGACAGCCCCGCCGCCGTGTACGCCAGTGTATCGGTGCCGTGAAGGACCACGAACCCGTCGAAGTCGTCGTAGCTCCGACGCACCTCGCCCGCGATGGTCAGCCATCCCTCCGGGCGCATGTTCGTGCTATCCACGTTCATGACCTGCGCCACCTCGACATGGCAAACCTGCGCCACCTCAGGCACGAACGCCACCAACTGCTCGCCGGTCAACGCCGGCGCTAGGCCGCTGCCTTCCTCGGCCGACGCGATGGTCCCGCCCGTCGCAATCACCAAAACCCGTTTCATATGCGCCCCTTCCCCTAAACGATCCGCGAATCCATTAAGCAAGTTCCGATTCCGCTACTGTACCCCGAGATACGCGCAACCAAGCCCTCGAACCCGCGAATCCCTGAAATGGCTGGCACGGGCGCCCACACCGAGACCAAACCCGCAACCAACCACGTAGCCGGACCCACAACCAACCCGATGTAACCAGCCGCAATCCAGCACAGCGCCCCTCGCGAACGCAAAAAAGCGCCGGCAGCATCCGCGGCCGGCGCCCCTTGGTTGCGAGGTCGCCGCCAAGCGGCGCCCCTCGCTCGATCTCGCTCTATCCCTTACGCCTTTTCCACCCTCACGGCGCACACCTTGTACTCCGGCGTGGCCGAGATGTTGTCGAGCGCGGCGTTGGTCAGCCAGTTGGCGTTGCCGTCCTGGAAGTGGAACGGCATCCACACCTCGCCGGGGTTGGTCTTGCCCGACACGCGCGCCCAGCTCTCGATGACGCCGCGGCGGCTGCTCACACGCACGCGATCGCCGTCGGCGATGCCCGCGGCAGCGGCGTCCACATCGTTGATCTCGATGAACGACGTGCCGTCGATCTGGTTGAGCCCATCGGTGCGGCCCGTCATGGCCTGCGCGTTGTACTGCGCGAGCACGCGGCCGGTCATCATGACGAGCGGGAACTCATCATCAGGCTGCTCGGCCGACGGACGGTACTGCGCCAGCGAGTATCCGCCCATGCCGCGCGAGAACTTCCCCTCGTGCATGATGCGCGTGCCCGGATGATCCGGACCCGTGCACGGCCACTGCAGACCCTGGCCCGCCACGGCGGCGGAGTCCAGACGCGCATGGCTGATGCCCGCGTACGACGGCGTCAGGCTTGCCACCTCGTCCATGAGCTGCGCGCCCGTGAGCGTCGGCTGGTCATACCCCATGCGGCGCATGATGTCGGCGAACACCTCGGTGTCCAGACGCGCGCCCGCCGGACCGTCCACCGCTTTGCGCACGCGCTGCACGCGACGCTCGGTGTTGGTGAACGTTCCCTCCTTCTCCGCATAGCTGCGACCAGGCAGGATGACGTCGGCATACTTCGCCGTCTCCGTCATGAACAGCTCCTCGCACACGAAGAAGTCCAGCGACTCCAGCGCGCGGATGACGTGGCCGGTGTCCGGGTCGGTGCGCACCGGGTCCTCGCCGAACAGGAACAGGCCGCGGATGCGCCCGTCGATCATGGCGGGGAAGCACTCGGTGGCCTTCAGGCCCGCGGCCTGGTTCAACTCGACGCCCCATGCGGCCTCGAACTTCGCGCGCATCTCGGGGTTGGCCACCTTCTGATAGCCCGTGAAGTCCGCCGGGCCCGCGCCCATGTCGCACGCGCCCTGCACGTTGTTCTGGCCGCGCAGCGGGTTGATGCCGCAGCCGGGACGGCCCAGCTTGCCCGCGGCCAGCGCCAGGTTCGACAGCGCCATAACGCCCTCGGTGCCCGTGGAGTGCTCCACCACGCCTAGGCAGTAGACGATAGGGGCGCGCTCGGCCGTCGCGTACATCTCGGCGGCCGCCTCCAGGTCACGCGCATCGATGCCGCAGATCTCGGCCACGCGCTCGGGGGTGTAGTCGGCCACCATGGCGGCAAGTTCGTCGAAGCCCTCGGTGCGGCTTTCCACGAACTCGCGGTCCACCAGGCCCTTCTGTATCAGCACGTTCACCATGCCGTTCGCGAACGCCACGTTCGTGCCGGGACGCAGCTTCAGGTGGATATCGGCCTTCTTCGCCAGCCCGATCTCGCGCGGGTCCACCACGATCAGCTTCGCGCCACGCTCGACCGCCTGTCGCAGGCGCATGCCCATGACCGGGTGCGCCTCTTCCGGATTGCTGCCCACCAGCAGGATGACCTGCGAATCCTCGCACACATCCTTGATGGAGTTCGTCATTGCGCCCGAACCAAGTGTAGTTGCCAGACCGGCAACGGTAGGGGCGTGTCAAACACGTGCGCAGTTATCGACATTGGGGCTGTCGAATGCGCACCTCGCCATCTTCTGGAAGAGATAGATATCCTCGTTGGTGGAACGCGAGCACGCGAACGCCGCGATGCTCTCGCCGCCATGCTCCTCCTTGAGCTCGGCAAACCTACGCGCCACCAGGTCGAGCGCCGTATCCCAATCGGCCGGCTCGAACTCTCCGGTCTCGGGGTTTTTCACCAGCGGGGTGGTGATGCGGTCAGGGGAGTTCACGAAGTCGAAGCTGCCGGAACGGCCCTTCACGCACAGCAGGCCGTCGTTGGACGGGCCGTCGGCTGCCTGCACGTCCACGATCTGGTCGCCCTTCACCACCAGGTCCAGCTGGCAGCCCACGCCGCAGTGCGGGCAGGTGGTGCGAACGGTATGGGTGTCCCATTCGCGGTACAGCCCGCGGCGCTTCTCCACCAGGGCGCCCGTCGGGCACGCCTGCGCGCAGTTGCCGCAGCTCTCGCAGATGGTGGCGTCCCAGTTCGGCCCGAACGGCGCGCGGATGGTGGTGCGCACGCCGCGCTTGCCGGTTTGCAGCACATGGTTGCCGGCCGCGTTGTTGCACGCGCCCACGCAGCGCTGGCAGGCGATGCACAGGTTGGGGTCGAAGCGCAAAAACGGGTTGGAATCCAACACCGGCTTGCGCGTTTGCGCAACGGGGAAGGTGGGGTGCGAAACGCCCACCTCGCGCGCCACGGCCTGCAGCTCGCAGGCGCCGTTCTTCACGCAGCTGAAGCAGTAGTCGGTCGAATCGAGGCCGTGGTTGGAGATCAGCAGGTCAACGGCCATGCGGCGATACTTCAGCACGCACTCGGTGGCCGTCTGCACCTGCATGCCGTCGACCACGCGCGTGGTGCACGCGGGCACGGGGGCGTCCTGCCCCTCGACGTCGACCACGCACACGCGGCACGATCCGATGGCGCTGCGCTCAGCCAGGTAGCACAGCGTGGGGATGTGGATGCCGGCCTCGCGGGCGACTTCCAAAACGGTCTGGCCCTCGCGCGCCTCGAGCGCGCGGCCGTCGATGGTGATGTTAAGCATACTGGATACGCCCCCCTTCGCAGGCGCCGGCGCCGAAGTGGTCGCAGCGCAGGCAGCGGCCGCATTCTTGCATGGCCTCCTCCGTGCTCATGGGAACCTCGACGGCATCGAAATCGTTCTTGCGCTCGCGCGCGGGGCGCTCGAGCACCTCCACGCGGCCGTACGCCGCGCGGTCGTTGGGCTGGGCCGGCGGAACCGCCACGCCGCAGTCGAGCGTGTGGTTGAAGCCCAGCATATGATCGATGTTACGCGCGGCCACCTTGCCGGCGGCGATGGCCTTGATGGCCGACGCCGGGCCGGTTTGGCAGTCGCCGCCCACGAACACGTTCGCACCCGCGGAGGCGTCGGCGCCGCGGGCGGCAATCGCCTCGGCGTCCATCTGCGCGTGCAGCTGCTCGTCGGCCTTGAACTCGCCCCATTCGGCCGCCATGCCGAACTCCTCGAACGGCGCGGACACGATGTTCTGGCCCACGGCGATCAAGATGATGTCGGCGGGGATGCGCATCTGCGGCTTGTCGGCGGCCACGGGCGCGGGGCGACCGCGCTTGACCGGGCCGATCATCTGCGGATTCGTCAGCAGCGCACAGCAGCGGCCCTGTTCGTCCTTCTCGATGGCGGCCGGCGCCTGCAGCGTGATCATCTCCACGCCCTCGGCGATGGCCGACTCGATCTCGGCCGGCAGCGCCGTCATGTCCGAGATGCGGCGGCGATACACCACCGACACCTCCTCGGCGCCGGCGCGCACCGCCGTGCGGCAGCAGTCCATGGCAACGTTGCCGCCGCCGATGACGGCCACCTTCTTGCCCGTGAAGTCGGGGTAATCGCCATCGCCGATGCGTCCGAGCAGGTCAACGGCGGAAAATACGCCCTCGGCATCCGTGCCGTCGATGCGCAGGCCCTTGCCGGTTTGCGCGCCGATGGCCACGTACACGGCATCGTAATCCGCGGAAAGCTGCGCCATGCGCGCGGCGTCCACGGGGCTTTCGGTATGTACGGTGATGCCGCCCACGGCCAGGATGCCGCGGATGTCCTCGTCCAAGCGCTCGCGCGGGAAGCGGTACGCGGGGATGCCGTAGCGGATCATGCCACCCAGCTGCTTGCGCTCTTCGAACACGTCAACGTCGTGGCCCATCAAGGCGGCGAAGTACGCGCAGGTCAAACCGGACGGGCCGCCGCCCACGACCGCCACGCGGCGGCCGGTTTCGGGCAGGCGCTGCGGCACGGGCACCTGGTCGGCGCGCGCGTGCTCGCAGGCGAACTCCTTGATGCCGCGGATGTTGAGCGGCGCGTCGATGAGCGTGCGGCGGCACCGCTGCTCGCACGGGTGCTCGCATACCAGGCCGCACGCGGTGGGGAACGGGTTGTCCTTGCGGATCATCTGCACGGCGCCGGCATAATCGCCCTGCGCCACCAGCGCGATGTAGGCGGGCACGTTCACGTGCGCCGGGCAGAACGTCTCGCACGGCACCGACTGGCCCACGCTGCGCTGGCATTCGTGCTTGCTCACATGGCTTTCGACCTCGGCGGCGAAGGCGTCCAGACCCTCCAGCAGGGCGTTCGCCGACTCGTAGCCGATGGCGCAATCGGACGTGTCGCGCACCATCTCGGCCAGCGCGCGCATGCGCTCGACCTCGGCGGCGTCTGCCTTGCAATCCACCAGATGGCGCAGCATGCCCGCCAACTGGGGCAGGCCGTCGCGGCACGGTACGCATTTGCCGCACGTTTGCAGCGCGCCCTCCTCGAGCAGCGTCAGCTGCTGCGCCAGAGGACACATGCCCGGCGGCATGGCGTCGACGCGACGTTTCTGCCGGTCCAGGAACCCGCCGATGCGGGCGTCGTCCGCCGAAGCGGGCGCAATGGACAATCTCGTCATTTCTCCCCCGTTTCGCCTGCTTATGCAGGCTCGCAACGCTTGTATGGGGACGGCAATGGTATAAGCCGCCCCATCGTACTCCTAGTGTTTTGATACTTGCGCAGTATCCTATGGCATAAGGCGAAGGTTCAGGTTTCGGTCTTGTTAACCCTCCGAACAAACACACGCCGTAAAGCGAAAAAAGGCCGCCGCCGAAACGCAAGCCACCAAGGCAAACGTTCCAAGCGACGGCCTTAAAAACCCCAAAATCCGTCAGCCGGACACTTCGGGGACGTAGCACTATCCGTCCGAAACCGCCCGAACGGCCCGCGCCTCTTCCGCGCAAAACCCGCCTTACAGCGCGGCCTTGATGGCGCGCGACAGGTCCTCGAAGGTCTCGTACGCGGGGATCTCCGGATGCTCGGCCTTGATGGTGACGGTGCTGCGGAACAGGAAACCGGCCTTCGACGCCTTGATCATGCCCAGGTCGTTGTAGCTGTCGCCCGAGGCGATGGTCTCGAAGCCGCAAGAATGCAGCGCGCGGACCGTGGTCAGCTTCGTCTGATCGCAGCGCATGCGATAGCCGGTGATGGTGCCGTCATCGGCAACCTCCAGCGTGTTGCAGAAGATGGTCGGCCAGCCGAGCTTCTCCATGATGGGCTGGGCGAACTGCTCGAACGTGTCGCTGATGATGATCACCTGGGTTTGCGCGCGCAGATCGTCCAGGAACTCCTTGGCGCCGGGCACGGGCTGGATGTCGGCGATGACTTCCTGAATCTGCGGCAGGCCCATGCCATGGCGGCGCAGCACGTCCAGGCGGAACTGCATGAGCTTGTCGTAGTCGGGCTCATCGCGCGTGGTGCGCATCAGGTCGGGGATACCGGCCTTCTCCGCGAACGCGACCCAGATCTCCGGTGCCAGCACGCCTTCCAGGTCCAGACATACGATATTCATTCCCATGAGGGTTCCTTTCACGCCGTCGTTGCTTTCGCAAGCCTCTTATGCGCATAAGCATAGGCTAACCCGCCGGCGCGGCCGACCACGTTCCGGCCAATGCCGCAAGCGGAAGGGGAAACGGCACCTGAGAGGCAACCGCACCCTGACCTATAATGCTACGTCCCCAAAGCGTCAGGCCTGTGACGAAACGCCGGCAAGCCGCGGCGTTGCGTTATCATCGGCTCATCCGTTTGATGTGGAAGGGGACCGATGGCGCGATTGTTCATTGTCGAGGACGATGCCTCCTTGCGGGAAAATCTTGTGCGCATGCTCAAACTTAAAGGGCACGAATGCCTTTGCTGCGAGTCGTTTGTGAACGCCGCGGTCGAAGCCCTGGCGGCTCGCCCCGATTGCATCCTGCTCGACCTTTCGCTCCCCGGCGCGTACGGCCACGAGATCTGCCGCTCCATCCGCCAGGAAAGCAACGTCCCCGTCATCGTGCTGACCTCCTCCGACAGCGAGTTCGACGAGGTCATGAGCATGAATGTCGGCGCGGACGACTACGTGGTCAAGCCCTATCGCCCCGCCGTGCTGCTCGCCCGCATCGATCGCGCGCTCGCGCGCAGCGGCTCCGCCGACCCGGCGCGCGGCAGGCTTGAGCACGCCGGCGTTTCGCTCGACCCCGTGCGGGCCGAGGTCTCATATCGCGGCAAAACCATCGAGCTCTCGCGCAACGAGCTTCTGATCTTGCGCATCCTCATGGAGAACGCCGGCTCCATCATCTCGCGCAGCGAGCTGATGGACGAGCTGTGGCAAACCGACGCGTTCGTCGACGACAACACGCTCACGGTGAACGTGAACCGCCTGCGCCGCAGCCTGCAATCCGCGGGCGTGCCCGACGGCTTCATCACCACCCGCCGCGGCCTGGGCTACGTGATCCGATGAGCGCCTCGATCTGGGAAAACCGCACGCCGGATGCAGCATCCAACCCGCCCGCCATCCCGCCGCGCACCCCCGCGCCCGCGCAACCCGCCGCCGACGGCCGCGCCGACCGCCCGGAGCGCGCCTACTCCTTCGGCGCGTACCTCCGCTCGCACGCCGGGTTCGCGTTCGGCGCGGTTTCCCTGATAGCCGTCGTTGCGGGCATCATGGCCGTCACCGGCTCGAACGCTTCGGCAATCGCGCTCGTTTCCTTCTGCGAAGCAGCATTCGCCTGCGCTGCGCTTGCAGCCGGTTTTTTGCGCGATCGAGAGTTCTACCAGCAGCTGAACCTGTTCTGCGACTCGCCCGAAAACGCGCGCTACCTCTCGTCGATCCTGGACGAGCCGCGCACGCTCGAAGGTTCCATCGCCTACCGCGCGCTCGCCGTGCAGGGCAAAGCCGCCTCCGACGAGCTTGCCGCCCGTTCCCGCGACATGAAGGAGTACCGCGACTACATCGAGCTGTGGGTCCACGAGACCAAAACGCCCATCGCGTCGGCGCAGCTTGCGCTGTCGAGCCTTCACGGGCCGGAAATCAACAAGGTGCGCGGCGACCTCGACCGCATCGAATCACGCGTTGAGCAGGCGCTTTACTACGCACGCTCGGCAACGCTGAGCGAGGACTTCTCCATCGAGGAGCTCAACCTCGCGGCCCTCGCGCGCAAGGCGTGCCGCCAACGGTCCCGCACGCTCATCGGCGCGCAGGTCTCTCTCGAGTTCGCCGTCGACGACGAACTCAAGGTGCTCGCCGACGCGAAATGGACCGACTTCATCATCGGCCAGGTTCTGGAGAACTCGGCGAAGTACGGCGCGAAGACCGTCCGGTTCGAGAGCACAGTGAAGGACGCGGGCACGAAAGACGGCTGCATCGAGCTGGCGATCGGCGACGACGGCGACGGCATCCCTGCCGCCGATGTGCCGCGCGTGTTCGACCGCGGCTTCACGGGAAGCAGGGGCCGCACGCATCACAAGGCCACGGGCATGGGGCTGCACCTGGCCGCCGTGGCCTGCGAAAGAATGGGCCTTGGCCTGCGCATTTCCTCAGAAGAGGGCACGGGTGCCACCGTCGCGCTGACCTTCCCCCTCGACCGCACGCGCATGGACTTGGCAGCTAACCTTACAAAACCGTAAGATTGCGGTAAGGCCCTTCGATGGCTCCGTTTTCGCAAGCGCCGCATCATGGGGATATGCCGAATCAAAGAGAAAGGAATCCCCCATGACCATAGTTACCGCAACCCCACCGGCAGGCATTGCGAACGCAGGCCGGCCCGACAGCCGCAACGTCCTGCTTTCCGTGCGCGATGTTCGGAAAGTCTACGGCTCGCGCGAGGCCATCACACGCGCGCTCGACGACGTGTCGTTCGATATCTGCAAGGGCGAGTTCGTCGGCGTGATGGGTCCATCGGGCTCGGGCAAGAGCACGCTTTTGAACTGCATCTCCACCATCGACACCGTGACCAGCGGGAACATCATCCTAAACGGGCTCGACATCACGCAGCTGCGCAGCCGTCAGCTCTCCAAGTTCCGCCGCGATGACCTGGGCTTCATCTTCCAGGACGCGAACCTGCTGGACACTCTGACCGGTTTCGAGAACATCGCCCTGGCCCTTACCATCAAGGGCGAGAAGGCCGATGCCGTCCGCACAAAGGTCGACAGCACCGCGAACATGCTGGGCGTAACGGACGTCCTGCAGAAATACCCGCGCCAGATGTCGGGCGGCCAGCGCCAGCGCGTCGCCGCGGCGCGTGCCATCGTCGCCGATCCGAAGCTGGTCCTTGCCGACGAGCCCACCGGCGCGCTCGATTCGCGCAACGCCGCCGTCCTCCTTGAAACCCTCGAAGTGCTGAACGCGAAGCTGCACGCCACCATCATGATGGTCACGCACGATGCAGTCGCCGCCTCCTACGCCGACCGCATCCTGTTCATCAAGGACGGCAAGCTGTTCAACGAGCTGCGCCGCGGCGATGACGCCCGAACCGATTTCTACCAGCGCATCCTTGAAGTCCAGGCGTTCCTTTCCGGCAAGCAAGGCGACTCCCCCGCGGTCGGCTTCGCGCCCTCGCACGCTGACGCGCCGCGCAACTAGGCGGTGGCCATCATGTTGATGAAACTTGCCTTGCGCAACGTGCGCCGCAGCATGCGCGACTACGCCGTGTATTTCGTAACCCTGACCTTGGGCGTGGCGGTGTTCTACGCCTTCAATGCCATCGAGGATTCCCGCGTGCTGTTCGAGGCGCAGGAAGGCGCCGCGAACGTGTTCCTGGCGTCGGGCGCAAGCATTTTCGACATCCTCGCGCAGGTCATGACCTATTTCAGCATCGTTGTCGCCGTGGTTTTGGGATTTCTGGTCCTGTACGCCAACCGGTTCGTAGTTCGCGCGCGGAAGAAGGAATTCGGCACGTACCTGCTACTGGGCATGAGCCCGCGCCAGGTTTCCTCGGTGGTCCTGACGGAAACGCTGATCGTCGGCGTTATCGCGCTAGTGGTCGGCCTTGGGCTCGGCTTCTTGATCTCGCAGGCGATCGCCTTCGCCACGGCGGGGCTCATCGGCGTGGCCATCAGCGACTACCATCTGCTGTTCAGCGTCCGCTCCGCACAGCTGACGCTGGGGTGCTTCGCGCTCATCTTCGCCGTGGTCGCCCTGTTCAACGCCGTGCAGATCTCGCGCTGCAAGCTTGTCACGCTGCTTTCGGCCGGCTCCCGCAACGAGCGCACGCCCATGCGCAACCCCATCGTCTGCCTCGTCGTGTTCGTGCTGTCGTGCCTGGTGTTGGCGAAGGCGTATGCCGAGCTCAACCTTGACGGCCTCGTGTACTTCGGCGAGCACTTCCGCATCGCAACCGCGCTGATGCTCGTTGGCACGCTGGGCCTGTTCTGGTCGGCCTCGGGGTTCTTCATCCTGCTGATTCAGCGCCTGCGCAGCGTCTACTTCAAGGGACTGGCCATGTTCACCATGCGCCAAATCGCCGCGAAGGTGAACACCGCGTTCGTATCGCTGTGGGTGGTGAGCGTCCTTCTGCTCTTCAGCATCGTCGTATTCTCCACGGGCTTCAGCCTGGCGTCGCTGTTCTCCGACCAGCTTGAGGAGAACACCCAGTTCGACGCATCCATCCGCGCGAGCCTGATGTCGCTCGACGTTTCCGAGATGGAAGCAGTGCCGGCCGAGCAGTACGGCGGGGAAGACGAGAAGGCAGCCGCGATTATGGAAGCCGAAGCCCAGCACGATGAGATCCACAGCCTATGGCAGGCGAACGGCGGCTCAACCGCTGCGTATTTCAAGTCGCTCATCCCTGATTGGGGCGAACGCGTGACGGGCTCGGCTCAGGTTGACACGTGGCTTGCGACCGATTTGACGAACAAGCAGCTTGTCGATGCGTGCGGCTTCACGCTTGCCCAAATCGGCTCCGACGAGAACTCCAGCATGGCCGACGAGGGTGTGCAGTATGTACCGTTGTCGCAGTTCAATGCCGCACGTCAGCTTGCAGGCGAAAAGCCCATCGAACTTGCTTCCAACGAGTACCTGGTCGACAACACGGTCGATAAATCCGCCGACTACGCGAAGGCCCTAGGCCAGAAAGGGCGCACCATCACCGTCGACGGCCATAAGCTGACCGCATCCGGACAGGTTGTTTCGCAATCGCTCCAGGTAAGCAACATGAGCTGCTTGATCGCCGTACTGGTTGTTCCCGACGAATTGGCGGCCGACAGGTTCGCCGCAGGCGATCTGCCGTATTTGAGCGAGCTGAACGTCAACCTTGCCAGTGACTCGAAAGAACAGGCCATGAAAGATCTGATGGCTGAATACGGCAAGGCCGTTCCCCCGAGCGAAGAGCTTGCCGAGGCTGGCTGGACGTACGACTCCCGCCCATGGCCGGTGTCCTATTACGACACGAGCGAGGGCATTATCGCCGATAGCATGGGGCTTAAACTTCTGTTGGTCTACCTGGCGCTTTACGTTGGATTCATCTTCCTCATGACCACCGCGGCGGTCCTTTCCGTCCAGCAGCTCTCCGAGGTGGCAGACGGCATCCCTCGCTATCGCCTGCTGGCTCAACTGGGATGCGACAGGAGCATGGTGCTGCGAAGCCTGCGCACGCAGATCGGCATCTATTTCGTGGCTCCGCTCCTGGTTGCAGGCTGTCATTCCGCATGCGCGATCAGCCTTCTGTACAAGAACCTGCTGTCGTTTTGGGGCACGGGGGCGGTTTCCGGCACGCTTGCCGTCGGTATCGCGCTAGTAGTCGCGGTGTACGCAATCTACTTGGCGTCCACGTACCTGGTCGCGCGATCAGCGGTGATCTCCGGCGCAGGCAAGAAGCTGCTTGCATAGCCGAATATAGATACGAAAAAGGGCGATTGCCTGCGAACGGTTCGCATGGCAGCCGCCCCTTACTTTACGCGCATAACCACGTATTCGTTCAAGTTGCCCGTCTTGCCATCTGCCTCGAAGCGGCTAACAAGCTCCGCCGAATCCGCCACCGCCACCAGCAGCCGCTCGATTTCCTGCTCGTCGAAATGATGGCAATAGCGGTACAACCCCTGCGTGTCCTGCCAACCCAACAGATAATCGTTCGGTGGCAGCTCGGGAAGCCCCAGCTCATCGAGCGCACGGCTCGTAGTCTCCTGCGCCTTGCGCGCCAGCTTGTCGCTATTGAGGAATCTCCAGAAGCTCACGGCCACGAACCCGCCCGGGCGCACCTTCGCGATAAGCGCGCGCAACAGCTCCACACGCCAGCGCTCCAACGGCACATGATGCATGAACCCGAACGACACCGCCAAATCGCACGACGCATCCGGCGCCTCAAGCGCCTCCCGAAGGCAACCGGCGGAAAGCCGCTCGATCGCGTCAAGATTCTGGAAGCTCATTCGAGACAAGGGCCCAAACCCGTCCCGCTCCCCCGCCTCCACCAGAGGATCGCAATTGTCCACCGCCCAACCCGACAGCATCCTGCCAGGCAAGGCGTCCGCCAAATATCGCTCGAAACGCAGATTGCCGCAAGCCAGGTCGAGCACACGCAGCGGTTCCTGCCCGCTTGCGCCAACATCGGCAACAGCACATGACTTCCCGCAACCCTCGTCGTCTGCAGCACGCGTATCGCGACGGACAGAGCCTTCAACCGCCCCATCCGCAGCATGCAAAGCCCCAGGTTCGCAACCCGTTCGCCCGCCTGCCGCGTCCATAACCTCGAGCAAACGCACCCAGCCCTGCCATGGCGACTGCCGCGTTTGCGAGAACGATTCCGCGTTCGCTCGATAAAACTCGCTGGTCAGCGCGCACAGCCGCAACGTCAGCGCCTCTTCGGCGCCTCTTGCCGCATCACCGTCCGCCGCAAGGTCTTCAGTTGTACCAACCGCGCAAGCTGCGCCACCGCCTACAGCTGCACGCACTTGTCCGCCGTTAGGGTCCCCACGTAGTTCCATGTCCTTACGACTCGCGCATCTCTCGCGCGCATTGCGCCAGCACGGCAACGAAGCGGTCGACGTCTTCCGGCGTGTTGCGATGGAAGAAGCTCACGCGCAGCGTTTCCTTGCCCTCGCGAAGCGGGATGCCCGCCGCCTGCAGCGACAACGGATGCTTCGGACGCCACGTGCCCGGCGCGACGGTGGTGTGGTTCTCCTCGCACGCCGAGGCGCGCGACACGCACACGCGGCGACCGGACAGATACTTCACCGACACGGCGTTGGGCAAACCAGGCACGCTGATGCTCAGAATGTAGGGGCTTCCGCCTTCCGGTGCATGCACCACCACGTCGGGAATCTCGCGTTTCAAGCCCTCGATGGCGCGCTCGCGAAGGCTTGCTGCGTATTCCATGTCCGTTTCCATATGCGCCGCCGTGATGCGCACGGCTTCCGCCATGCCCACGGCAAGGAACACCGGCTCGGTGCCGGAACGCAAACCACGCTCCTGGTTGCCGCCGAACGCGGTAGTATGCATGGGAAGCCCACGCTGCACGTACAGGATGCCGATGCCGCGCGGCCCGCCGATCTTGTGCGCACCCGCCGTGAGCAGTTGCACGCCCCATTCGCGCGGGTTGACCGGCATCTTGCAAAACGCCTGCGTGGCATCGCAGTGTAGCGGCACGCCCGGAGCAAGCTCGTCACGCAACTGTGCGATTTCAGGAACAGGGAAGATCCAACCCGTCTCGTTTTGCACGCGCATTACCGAGACGAGCGACGTAGGACCGTCCTGCAGATGCTCCGCCAGCTGCTCCATGTCGAAGCCTCCGTCGGGCGCATCGACGTAACGGCAATCCCAATCATGGTCACGGCGCATGCCGCGAACGGCTCGGGTCACCGAAGAATGCTCGAGCGTGGAGGTGATGATCTTGCCTGGGTTCTCGCGCTGAGCCAAGCACGCCCCGCGTATGGCCAGGTTGTTCGATTCCGTCGAGCCGGACGTGAAGTAGATTTCGTCGGCATCCACGCCAAGCACATCGGCGATGATCGCGCGGCTATCCTCGAGCATTTCCTTGGCGCGTCGCCCCACCACATGCGGCGACGAAGGATTGCCCCAGCCGTCCATCATGACCTCATGCATACGCGCAAGCACTTCCGGATAAGGAGGCGTCGTTGCGGCGTTGTCCAGATATGTAAGCGGCTTGTCCACGGGCGTTCCCATCGTTGCTTCGTTTCGTCCTTTCCTTTAATTCTAACGTGGCCGTTTAAATGGCACTAAACCAACATCACTTGGGAACTGATTTCTCGATAAGCGGATAACGCCTGGTCATTGCCCATTTTAGGCATACTTTCGATAAGCGTTCTGCATCATCCAAGCCCCAATCCGTCGACCATTTGCATGGAACCGCCGCGCACGTTCCGCAAAGCCTTCACGAGTATGCCGGCATTGCGCAGAAAGAACCGATGTCGAGCGCTCCCCAAAGCCCGAAACGCTTCTTGCCGCTTCCATGTCTGCCGCACGATCAGGCCCCGCGATCGACCCCGTTACCAACCATAGCCGTCGCACATCTGGTCCCTAGCTTCGCGCACGCCCAAGCATAATGAGGCAAAGCCGGGGCGGTTTGCTCGTCGGCCGACCCGCCCTGCCCCTGGCATCCATGCTGTGGCGCTCGTGATGGGGGTCTCACGCGACCCGATATGCAGAGTTCCACGGCTTTTCTCGACACGGGCGCACCGCCCCTTCGCCCTTTTGCGCGATGCCGTACAATACTGCCTATGGAAAAGACACTGCAGAACATCCTCGGCGAGATCCGCCGCGCCAACGCCCCGCTTGCCCCCGATGCGCTCGACCGCATCATCCGCGCCCGGAACCGCGAGGTCGCCGGCCCCGTTCGCTATGTGGCGAAAAAGAAGCTGCTGCCGTTTTATCAGGAAGCGAAGGAGCACAACCCGGAGCAATGGCGCAGCTGGGGCATTTCGCCCGCCGAAGAGGCCCTGCTGGTTCGGACGCTGCAGGTCAAACCGCGCCGCACCGCATCCGGCGTGGCCACCGTCACCGTGCTCACGAAGCCTTGGCCGTGCTCAAGCGCATGCCTGTACTGCCCCAACGATGTGCGCATGCCGAAAAGCTACCTGCACGACGAGCCGGCCTGCCAACGCGCCGAGCGCAACTGGTTCGACCCGTATCTGCAGGTCACCGCCCGTTTGCGCACGCTGCATCAAATGGGGCACGTCACCGACAAGGTGGAGCTGATCGTGCTGGGCGGCACCTGGAGCGACTACCCCGAAGCGTACCAGATCTGGTACATGCACGAGCTGTTCCGCGCCCTGAACGACATGAGCTGTGAAGCCACGGTGGAGCGCGAATCCGAGACGCGCCGCGAGCAATACCAAAGCGCCGCCATAGCCTGCGAACGAGACGACCTTGCCAGCTGGGCCGCCGAAGCCCAGGCTCGCATCACCGCCGGCAACGCCTCCTACAACGAAACGGTTCGAACCCTATACGCCTGCGGAGCCCGTGCGGACGATGCCCGCTTGCGCGCTCGAACGAATAACAGCAACACTGAGATCGACAATGCTCTTTTGCAGCGTCGATCAATCGAGCGCAATGCCGCAGCCATCGATGCTCCCCCTTGCTCTGCCGCAGCCGACGATGCACAGGTCGCCGCCTTTGAGTCTTTCGCACTCGACAACTTGCAGGACGGCACCTCCAATAACGGCTGGGCCGCTGCCGCACAATGGCAAACCGCAACGTTTTCCCAGCTGGAAACCTTGCAACGCGAAAACGAAGCCGCAGAGCACCGTTGCGTGGGGCTGGTCGTGGAAACCCGCCCCGATGCCGTCACGCCAAAACGGCTTGCCATGCTGCGCCGCTTGGGCTGCACGAAGCTGCAAATGGGCATCCAAAGCCTTGACGAGCACATTCTTGCCGCGAACCATCGCGGCATCGGCGTCGATCGCATGCAGCAGGCCTTCGAGCTTGCCCGCATCTTCGGCTTCAAAACGCACGCGCACTTCATGACGAACCTGCTCGGCGCAACGCCCGAAAGCGACGCCGCGGATTATCGGCGCATGGTCGAACATCCCGCCTTCAAGCCCGATGAAATCAAGCTGTATCCTTGCGCGCTTGTGGACGGCACAGGGCTGGTCGCACATTGGCGCGATGGCAGCTGGCGGCCCTATACCGAGCGGGAACTGGTCAACCTGCTAGCCGATGACGTGCTGGTCACGCCGCCGTTCACGCGCATCTCGCGCATGATCCGCGACATCTCGGCACACGATATCATGACCGGCAACAAGAAGGTGAACCTGCGCCAGCTGGTGGACCTGGAACTTGCGAAACGAGCCCGGCCGGTGCAGGAGATCCGCTCCCGCGAGATCGCTTTCGGGGCCGCCGCAAACGACGAGCTTTCGCTGTCGGAAATCGCCTACGAAACGACGAACACCCGCGAGGTGTTCCTGCAATGGATCACGCCCGACAACCGCATCGCGGGCTTTTTGCGCTTGTCCATGCCGAATGCCGACTACGTCAACGCGCACGGCTCCGACCTGCCCATCCATTCAGGCGAGGCCATGATCCGCGAGGTGCACGTATACGGACGCGTGGCGGGCCTGCATCAAGGCGGCGAGAACGCCCAGCACCGAGGCCTCGGCCGCATGCTCATCGAGCGAGCCTGCGATATAGCCCGCGAAAACGGCTACACCGCCATAAACGTGATCAGCGCCATCGGCACACGCGGCTATTACCGCAAGCAAGGCTTCGCCGACAACGGGCTGTACCAGCAACGCAGCCTATAAGACGCAAGGCGGGCATCGACGCTTTCGTCCCGCAAGACCGCTGTCTTTGATCGCATGCGGACGCCCGCTAACTTCCGCGTGTCGCGGCTCACATCTCGCGAACGCCCACTTCTCGCAGGTACAGCTCGCCACCTGTTAAAAGATGGCGAGCTAGAACGCCACGGAGGCAGATTCATTCACGCAACTCGAAAGGAACCCAGGCTGTGCCGTAACTTGTCTGCACGTGCTCCAAGCGTACGCCGAAGGACTGCTCGATAGCACCACGAACGCAGCCATCCGTCGGCTCTCCCTGCGCAGCCAAGCGCCCTCGCTCCATCACAAAGACCTGGTCGGCAACCGAAAGAGCCAGGTTCAAATCGTGAATCACCGCGATAACCGTCTTGCCACGCTGCCGAACCTGGCGGATCAGCCGCACCATATCGAAACACGCCGCCACGTCCATGAACGACGTTGGCTCGTCAAGCAGCACGATCGGCGTGCCTTGCGCTAACACCATGGCCATGCGCACGCGCTGCCGCTGCCCGCCCGACAAGCTCTGCAGCGAACGATCGCGTAACTTGGACACGCCGGCGAGCAAAAGCGCCTCGTCGATGCGTTCCTCATCTGCCCTGCTCAAGCGCGAAAACGACCCGCAGCATGGAAACCTTCCGCACGCCACTAGCTCGCGTACCGTCATCATGGGCACCTCTTGCTGCTGCACCAACACGCCCAAAAGACGCGCTCGCTCGCGAGCAGCCAACGACGACACGTCGCGCCCGGCGACGCACACGCGCCCCGACGTCGGCTTCACCAGCCCCATGGCAAGTTTCGCAAGCGTTGATTTCCCGCAGCCGTTCGGCCCGACAATGCAGCTGATACTCCCTTTCGGAAACGACGCGGAAAAGCCGTCGAACAAAAGGCCGCTGCCGTATCCGAAAACGACGTCGTCAAACTCAAGAGCGCCCATCGACTTCTCCTTTCCGCGAACGAAGAATCAGATAAATGAAGAATGGGCCGCCTATCAGCGCCATGCAAATTCCCACAGGGATTTCGAACGGCGCGAACAGCGTGCGCGCAACGGTGTCGCACGCGCACACCACGATGGCCCCGACAACAGGCGAAAGCAGCAATACGCGACGGTTGTCGTGGCCGACAAAGAAGCGAACGATATGGGGGACGACTAGCCCGACGAATCCGATAAGGCCGGCAAAGCAAACCGCGGCACCCGCTAACAAGGCCGCAAGCAAAAGCAACGTCAGCCGGGTTCGCCGCACGTTCAGCCCCAGCGCGTGCGCACCCTCATCCCCCAACGACAAGACGTTAAGACGCGTTCCCTGGCCTGCCGCAACAAGCAGCCCGACACAGATCGCGCACCCGGGAATCACCAGCTCAGACGCCATCACGCCCGAAAGGCTTCCGACCAAAAACCCAGATGAGTTCACGTAGGCGTCCGGATTGAAAATGAGAATCGCATTCATTCCCGCCGTGAATATGGACGTGAGCGCCATGCCGGCAAGCACGATGGTCAGGCGCGAGGCCCCCGCGTACAACGACACGAAGAACACCAGCAACGCCGAAGCGAGCGCGCCCGCAAACGCACCAGCTGCCGACACGCCCAGCGCATGCGGAGCCACGCATGCGAACAGCAAAACGAACAGGCCGGATCCAGCGTTGACGCCGATAATGTTTGAGCTGGCCAGCGGATTATTCAGCGTTGCCTGGATAAGCGCGCCCGCCTCGGCAAGCGCAGCACCGGCAAGCACGCCCCCAAGGACACGCGGCACGCGCACGTTCGCCAGCACGTTCACTGCCATGTCGGACGCGTTGCCCGTAGCGTACGCCACCACGTCGTTCGCGCCAATAGATGACGACCCCAGCGCCAGACCAGCGAACACCACGCCGGCAAGAGCCAAAAGCAAGACAAGCAGCATCACGCGAAAGCGGCGCTGCGCACAATCCGTCGCCCCGACCGTTTTGAGTCGATTCCTACGCACGAATCAACCTATTCGCCGTACAGCGCGTCGAACAGGACTTGATACGCTTGATCCCACTCAGCATTTGGCTTGAACTGGAACAACTGCGGATCAAGCGTCACCACACGATTGTTCTTCACCGCATCAAGCTGCGCCCATGCCGGGTTCTGCGTCGTCTGCTCGGCCAGCGCTTGCTGCGCCGCCTCGTCCGAATTTCCCATAGGCAGAAGGAAGATGGTTTGCGGGTTATCCTGAATCAGCGCCTCTATGCTGTAATCGGACAACAGGCCCTTATCGGAATCGGCGATGTTCTGCGCGCCCAAATCGGCAAGCATGGTTCCCGTCTGCGTCGAGGACGACTGCACGCGCGTGCCACCCGAATACGTGGTCAGCACCACGGCACTGCCAGCTTGCTTTCCTTCTGCCTTGGCGCAAATCTCGGCGATCCTATCTGCCGGACCCTGGCCGTTTTCCGCATACGCCCGCTCGTCGCCTGTGATATCGCAGCACGTGCGCAGCATGCGCAGATAGTCGTCGAACGTGGTTACCTTGAAATACGCCACGGGAATGTTCGCCGCCGTAAGCGTATCAGCCAGCTCGGTTTGCGCAACGCCGCCACCGCGGCCGCTGCTCGACCCTGTCAAAATCACGAAATCGGGGTTGAGCGCGATAATCGATTCGGCGTTGAGCGACGAAAAATCGCCGATCTTCTGCGCATCCGACGCAATGTGGTAATCGGAGAAAGCGTCATCGGACGCTCCAACCAGCGTGCCGCCGGCCAGCTCCCACACGTTTGCGAAGCTGCCCATGCCGGCAACCACGCGATTATGCGACGCGACCGTCACTTCGCGGCCCAAATCATCGGTAAAGGTATACGCGCCTTGCGTGGCCGACGTCTCCGTTTCGCCCGCATCAGACGCAACGGGGTTTCCTTGCGACGCACACCCCGCTAAAGAAAGCGATCCTGCGCCCATAGCCAACACGCACGAAAGCGCAACGGCGCCTTTTGCAACTTTGTTCATTGCTTGCTCCTTTTGGATTGATACGTGCCGCTAAGCAACCGATACGCCGGACGCATCCCGTGCTGCGCTCTTCATGCCCCATGCGCAATAATCGTCCTGCGCCAAAATGTCCCCGTCGTGGTAATACGCAGCGCGAGCGCGGCATCCGCCGCAAACGCCCTTATAATCGCACGATCCACACGCGCCCTTATATGCCTGCGTGCGCAGCTCTTGAAACACCGGACTGGTGCGCCAAATCTCATCAAACGGCTGTTTGCGCACGTCACCGGCATCTTCAGTCATATATGCACACGCGCGCACAATGCCTTCGCTTCCGACCACACAGTACGTCAGCCCCGCCAAGCAACCTCGCGTATAGCGCGTTTCAACACCGATCTGCTCGGCAATACGCATAAACTGCGGCGCGCACGTAGGCTTGACCTCGATGCCGGCATCACGACCGGCGCGCAAAATATCAGCGAGCAACTGCTCGTTTTGCTCAACGTCGATGCTCTCGTCTGAAATGTCCTTACCACGCCCGACCGGCACCAAGAAGAACACCGAATGGTTCATCGCGCCCAATTCTTTGGCAAACCGAGTGATGTCGCACACCTCGTCACGGTTCCAATCAACCACGGTGGTGTGAATCTGAAATGGCAGGCCAACGCTTTTACAGGCTTCGATTCCTGCCAGCGTTGCTGCATGCGCACCGTTGATTCCTCGAAACTTGTCATGCTTTTCCGCGTCAAGGCTGTCAATGCTGATGCCCATAGCGCACGCACCCGCCGCTTTCAGCTTTCGCGCAACGTCTTGCGTGATCAAGGTTCCGTTGCTGCCGAATACCGGGCGGAGTCCGCATGATGCCGCATGAGCCACTAAGTCGAAAATGTCATCACGCATAAGCGGCTCACCACCGCTGAAAATCATGATCTTGAAACCTGCACGTGCAATGTCGGAAATCATCGCACGCGCTTCTTCGGTCGACAGCTCTCGGTTATCGCACTCATCTGCGTCTTGATAGCAATGAGCGCACTTCAGGTTGCATCGATTCGTGGTCATCCACGATACGATCATCGTCTCCCCCTCTGATCAAGTTATCACTACAGGGTAAACGGTACCGAGCGACGTTACGTCGCCGTCAATACAACGATAAGCGTACCTGTGCAGCTATTCCCGCATATCAGAGCGAGAACAATCAAGCGCATCTTGCAAAAAACTCAGTGTGCGCCGTTGAATACCAGCATAAAAGTCACGACCGTATTGCTTCGGCCCCGAGCTGCGTTGGTTCGCCAAGCGCTTCAAACCAGCAAGGGCATGGGGCATACCCCCTAAGCTGGAAAAACGAATTGCAAGCGCTCGCGCGCGCTCATCGGTTGCCAAAACACCGTCATGCATTGCCTCGATCGTGTCGCCCATCAGCTGATGCCAGCAGATAACCTCTTCACGAGTCAACTCGGGAATCGGGCAACCCTCAAGCGATTCGCCGGTGATGGCAGACCACAGCATGTCCTCACGATCCCGCACGCTCCCAACGGCGGATGCAGATTCGCTCCAATCCACATGATCGGCCACAGCAAGATGCGCGCGCAAACTCTGCAACGCATTCATATCCCGAAGAATCCTCGCGCTTTCACGCTCAAGCTCCGCTTCACGTTCCGCCAAAGCGCCAGTCAGCTCATCGTCGGGGTCGCTCCCTTCGCCCTCCTGAATCTGGGAAAGCGAAAGCCCCAGGTATTTCAGCGTGATTATGCGATTGAGACGGTCGACGTCAGCCGAGGAATACAAGCGAAGATTTTGCTCTCCTTTGCATGTGGGATGCAGCAGCCCGCGTTGATCGTAGTACTGGATGGTTCGAACCGTCACGCCGACGCGCGAAGCCAATTCTCCAACCGTCATCAAGTCTTGGCTACTTTGTTCTCCCATGTCCTGCTTCACCCCACGAACCGACATCTACCCTGCCGAAAAATCACTACTGTAACGGATGACGCTACGTCATCGTCAAGCACTACCTCGCAGATAAATCGAACACGCAAGGGTTCAAGCAATCAACCGGAACCCGGCCCTGCACAGCGTCGATAGCCGCTTGCATCGCGCGCTCGCGCAGTTCGCGGCCGGATTCCTCCGACCAATACGCCGCGTGCGCCGAAAGCACGGTGTGCGGCGCCTTCATGATGGGATGGTCGAAGTCGAAGGGCTGCTCCTGTTCGAACACGTCCAAGCCCACGCCCCACAGCTTATCCTCGCAAAGCGCCTGGGCCAACGCCACGGTATCCACCACAGCGCCGCGAGCGGTGTTCACCAGCACAGCATCCGGCTTCATGATGGCAAGGCGTTCGGCGTTGATCAGATGATGCGTCTCGGGGGTAAGCGCCGTATGCAAGCTAACCACATCGGCCCGCTGCAACAAATCATCCAAACGCAACACCGGATATCCTTCGGGGGTGCGTCGTCCAGGCTTCAAGCTACGCGACCAGCACACCACCTCAAAACCCAGACCGGCAGCCTTCTTGGCCGTCGCTCTGCCGATTTCCCCCATGCCGACGACGCCGAACACGCGACCGCGGCACTGCCCGAGCGGACGCGTGCGCGCATAATCCCACACACCGCGACGCATATCGGCATCAAGCTCGTTAATCCGGCGCAAAACCGAAAGCGCCAGCGTAATAGCGTGATCGGACACCACTTCCGTACCGTAGCCTGGCACGTTGCAAACGGCAACGCCATGCTCGGTTGCGGCCTCCACATCGATCTCGTCGTACCCGACACCTGTGCGGCTGACCGCCTTCAGGTTCGGACAAGCTTCGAACACCTCGCGCGGGAACATCGCATACGACGTCACTGCTGCATCTGCACTGGTCTTCAACAACCCATCGATAACCGCCTGGGCGGTGCGGCCACGGGTGACCTCGAACTCGATGCCCGCTTCCCGAGCCATAGTCTCTTCCAGGTAGTTATCCTCGAAGTCGGTATCAACCGCTACGATCTTCGCCATATTCGCTCCCGTCATCTCCCTTTGCTAGGCGTTAGCTTGCTCGGCCATTTCCTTCAAGTCCGACAGGTCGGTGGGGTCGTCAGGCAAATCGATCCCATACGCATCAGCGATTGCACGCGCTTGCTCCACGCGCAATGACGCCAGCGCACCTTGTTTCGCCTGCGTCAGGTACTCGGACGATAGCAACAAGCTACGCGCGATGAACTCCGTCACACGCGGATCAGTGCCGGAGACCTGCAGCACGCCGACGACGGATTCCGGGGTCAATGACAGCAAACTGGCGCCGTCCATCCCAACGGCGTTCCCGACAACCTCGTCCAGCGTATCGGCCGCTTCCTTCGGATCTTCATCCTCGTCAGTGACGCGACGCAGGCTTTTGAACATCGCCTGGTAAAAGGCCAACAGCAGCTTCATCAGATAGTCTTGCTCGAACATCGGCGCTCCTAGCTATTCGTCGGTTCGTGGAAAATGCCCAAATGCTCGTACGCTCGCTCTGTTGCCTGGCGGCCCTTCGGCGTGCGGATGAGCAGGCCCTGCTGCATCAGGTACGGCTCGTACACGTCCTCAAGCGTATCCGGGTCCTCGGCTAACGCCGACGCCAGCGTGGTCAACCCCACCGGACGTCCGCCGAACTGCACACACAGCAGCTCCAAGATGCGATTGTCCACCGCATCCAACCCCAGCGGGTCCACTTCGAAAAAGCTCAGCGCCTGCGCGGACACGTCCTCGTCGATGACGCCGTTACCGCGCACCTGTGCCCAATCGCGCACGCGTTTGAGCATACGGTTTGCCAAACGAGGCGTGCCACGGCTGCGACGCGCAATTTCCAACGCGCCGTCGTACGAGATAGGCACATCCAAAATGGAAGCAGAGCGCTGCACAATGGAAGCCAGCTCCTCGGGCGTGTAGTACTGCAGGCGGAACGCGATGCCGAAACGATCGCGCAAAGGCCCGGTAAGCAGACCCGTGCGCGTGGTAGCGCCGATAAGCGTGAACCGCGGCAGGTCCAAGCGAATGGAACGAGCCGCCGGTCCCTTGCCTACCACGATGTCCAACGCGAAATCCTCAAGCGCGGGATACAAAACCTCTTCCACCATGCGGTTCAGACGATGGATCTCATCGATGAACAGCACGTCGCCCTCTTCGAGGTTCGTCAGGATAGCCGCAAGGTCTCCGGTACGCTCGATGGCGGGACCGCTGGTGGTTTTGATGTTCGCGCCCAGCTCGTTGGCCACTACGGTAGCAAGGGTGGTCTTGCCCAGGCCCGGAGGTCCCGAGAACAGGATATGATCCGCAACGTCGCCGCGCTCCTGCGCAGCTTGGATCAAGATGGCAAGCGACTCCTTGATCTTCGTTTGGCCGAGATAATCGCCCAGACGCTTCGGCCGCAAGCTGCGATCGAGCGCAAGGTCATCCTCGGTCAAATCCGGCGTGACCGCACGCTGCGAGGGGTCGGTCGCACCGACAGGAGCCGCCGACGCAGACCCGCCATCGAAACCGGAACCCGCTTCGAACACCATTCCCTCTATTTTCACTCCATCAGCCAAAGCTCAAGCTCCGTCATCCATTTGCCCCGTTATTTACCCAAACGTTTCAAGGCATATTTTATCAGCGCGTTCTCATCCGCGCCTTCGGGCGCGCCCTTTAACGCAACATCTGCCTCTGCTGAGGCGAACCCCAGCGCCAGCAACGCCTCGCGTGCGCCCTTCAGGCGTTCGGCCGCAGCCGCAGTCGCCGAAGCGGGCGCACCCGAAGCATCGAACAAGCTTGCCAGCCCCTGATCGAACGAACCCTTCAACTCCAGGATGATGCGCGATGCCGTTTTCTTGCCCACGCCCGGGATCTTCTGCACCGCAGCCACATCCTGCGCCTGCACCGCCGCCACCAAAGCCTCGGGCGTGAACGAGGACAGCGCCGCCAGCGCAACCTTCGGACCTACGCCGCTGACCCCGATCAAGCGCTCGAACAGCGCCTTCTCCTCAAGCGTCAAGAACCCGTATAGAGCGATGCCGTTATCGGACATCTGCAGATAGGTATGCACCTGCACAGGTTCGCCCACCGCCGGCAGCTTCGAAAGCGCGCCTTGCGACATGCCGACGGCATATCCGACGCCCTGCACATCGATATACGCGCACGCGGCGGTTTTCCCCGCCAGCGCGCCTTTCAGAAATGCGATCATCGCGCACCTTCCTCCAGAATCTTACGCGCCGCCGCGCCGGCGGCGCCGCCCGTTCCCGCGCCGGCCATCACGCGGCCGCGCGCTTCCAGCTTCGCCAACGCATTAGCGCCGCCGACTCCTCCGAACCCCTCGTGGGTGGTATAGCAGATGGCGGCCGCAAGCGCATCCGAGGCGTGATCGGGCTTCGGCTCCACCTGCAGGTTCAGCAGCTTCTTCACCATATACTGCACCTGCGCCTTATCGGCCGAGCCGGTGCCCACCACGGCCATCTTGATCTGCCGCGGCGTGAACTCGCCGACCGAAAGCCCATGCTGGGCGCACGCCACCAACGCCGCTCCTCGCGCCTGGCCCGTAGCGAAAGCGGCGGTGATGTTCTGCCCGAACCACACGGTCTCGATTCCCAGGCACACGGGCTCGAATCGGCTGATCACGGCCGAGATCTGCTCGTGGATCTTCGCCAAGCGCTGCGACAGCTCCGCACCCGCAGGAGTGGACACGCACCCGTACGCCACGCATTCCATACGCGGGCCGTCTTGCCGCACCACGCCCCAGCCCGTGTTCGCCAAACCCGGGTCTATGCCCAAAATCGTTCGAGGTTCCGTCATCCGCCCGCCTTATCCGTTCAAACATTTGTTCGTGGACATACTACCACACAGATGTTCGCATTCCCTCAACGATTTTCCCGCCCCTGCTTCTTTCCAAAACCATCCGCCCGACGCAAGGCCCCAGCGCGCAAAAAGGCCTCCCGCCAGGGAGGCCTTTCGTTCGCGAAGGATGTTCCGCGCGCTTACTCGTCCAGAGCAGCCGCGATCTCCTCGGTGATATCCATGGTGTGGTACACGTTCTGCAGGTCCTCAAGCTCTTCCAGCTTGTCAACCAGGCGCATGACCTTCTTAGCGTCGTTGGCGGTGACGGTTGCGGGCGTGGTGGCCTCCATGGTCATCTCGGCGCCCTTGACCTGCACGCCCTGCTCTTCCAGGGCCTTCTTCACGGCCATAAGGTCGGACGGCTGGGTGTAGACGATCCACTCCTCATCGGCGTCCTCGTAGTCGTCGCCGCCGGCCTCGATGACGGCCATCTCGAACTCTTCCTCATCGGCAGCGGCGCCGTTCGGGCCCATGGGATGCTTCTTGTCGCCCGTCTCGATCTCCTTGGGGACCATGATCTGGCCCTTGCGCTCGAACATGTAGGAAACGGAACCGGAGGTGCCCAGGTTGCCGCCCGCATGGGTGAATGCGGCGCGCACGTCGGCAGCGGTGCGGTTGCGGTTGTCGGTCAGCGCCTCGCAGAGGATGGCCACGCCGCAGGGGCCGTAGCCCTCGTACACGACAGTCTCGTAGTTCGCGGCGTCCTTACCGGAACCGAAGGCCTTGTCGATGGCGGTCTTGATCTTGTCCTTGGGCAGGGAATAGCCCTTTGCCTTCTCGATTGCGGCGGCCAGCGACGCGTTGTTGTCGGGGTTCGGGTCGCCACCCTCCTTGGCAGCAACGGTGATGTTGCGCGACAGCTTGGAGAACAACGCAGAGCGCTTAGCGTCCTGCGCAGCCTTGCGATGTTTCGTGGTTGCCCACTTAGAATGCCCTGACATAGCACGTCCCTTCGAATTACAGCAAATACCAGCTGATAATTCTAGCACCCTTGTCAACTATCCCGTTTCACCCACCCAACCCTTCATAGGTATTGCAGACGGAGAATGCGGGAAGACCAGGCGAAATAACCTTATCCAACAGGTGCATCGCCCGAAAACAGGCCCGAAAATCGTGACAAAACCGATATCTTGTCGCTTTTTTCCCAACACCTTGTTGGATAAACTACCATGGGAATCGAACGAAACGCTTTTGCGGCGCGCTTTTCGCGCCACCCTGCACCACCTGAGGAACAACGATGGGAAACATATCTGCCGTCGACGTCGGGATCGACGTTGGCTCGACGACCACGAAGATCTGCGCGCTCGACGCGCGTTCGCACAACTTGCTGCACACGTCGTACGAACGCCACAGCGCACGCCAGGCCAAAAGCGTCCACGCGGCGCTCAACTCGCTCGCGAAGCTATTCCCGCAGGCCGACATCAGGCTTGCGCTCACCGGCTCCGGCGCGGCACCTATCGCCGACAAGCTCGGCGTACCGTTCGTGCAGGAGGTCGTCGCCAACGCCTGCGCAATCCAGGCGCTCTACCCGCGCACGCGCTGCGCCATCGAGCTCGGCGGCCAGGACGCCAAGATGATCTTCTTCCGCGCCAACGAAACCACCGGCGCGCTCGATGTCGCCGACATGCGCATGAACGGCAGCTGCGCCGGCGGCACGGGCGCCTTCATCGACGAGATCGCCTCGGTCCTCAACATCCCCATCGAGCAGTTCAACGAAGCTGCCGGCCGCGGACGCACGGTCTACGACATCTCCGGCCGCTGCGGCGTGTACGCGAAAACCGACATCCAACCCCTGCTCAACCAGGGGGCATCACGCGATGACCTGGCCCTATCGGCATTCCACGCCATCGCCAAGCAAACGCTCGGCGGCCTTGCGCAGGGCATCGACGTGCGTCCGCCCATCATCTTCGAAGGCGGCCCGCTCACGTTCAACCCCACGCTCGTCGACGTCTTCAAGGAACGGCTCGGCCTCGCCGATGACCAGGCCATCGTCCCCGAGCACCCCGAGACCATGGTCGCCCGCGGCGCCGCGCTATCGCTTTCCGGCATGTTCGCCGACACGCCCGCGACCATCGACCCCGCCACTGCCGCGCCATCGCTCGTCGGCTTCACCAGCGCCGACGACGACCACGCCCCCGGCACGCCCTTCTTCGAAACCGCCGCCGAGCACGAAGCCTTCACGAAGCGCAACCGGCTGCCCAAGGAGCCGCACGGCCCCGAAAGCGCCGCCGCGAAAGCGCACGCGCGCAACGGGCGGCTTCGCGCCTGGCTCGGCATCGATTCGGGCAGCACCACCACCAAGCTGGCCCTCGTCGCCGACGACGGCCAGCTCATCGACAGCTTCTACGCCAACAACGAGGGCGACCCGCTCCAAGTCGCCCGCCGCGCGCTCATCGACCTGCACGGCGAATACGCCTCCGCCGGCGTCGCGCTCGACATCGCCGGCGTCGGCACCACCGGCTACGGCGAGCTGCTGTTCCACCGCGCCCTGCACGCCGACTACCACACGGTCGAAACGGTGGCGCACGCCCACGCCGCCACCCGCTACGTGCCCGACGCCAGCTTCATCCTCGATATCGGCGGCCAGGACATGAAGGCCATCTGGCTTTCCGACGGCGTCATCGGCAACATCGTGGTGAACGAGGCCTGCTCGAGCGGCTGCGGATCGTTCCTCGAGAACTTCGCGCAAACGCTCGGCATCCCCACGGCCCAGATCGCCGACTCGGCGTTCTCCAGCGAACAGCCCGCCGTGCTCGGCAGCCGCTGCACCGTGTTCATGAACTCCAGCATCGTCAGCGAGCAGAAAAACGGCCGCACGCCTGCCGACATCATGGCGGGCCTGTGCCGCTCGATCATCGCGAACGTGTTCACGAAGGTGGTGCGCGTGCCCAACCTCGACAGCCTCGGCGAGCACATCGTGGTGCAGGGCGGCACGTTCCGCAACGACGCGGTGCTTTGCGCCCTTGAGCAGCATATCGGCCGCCCCGTCTCGCGCGCACCCTACCCTGGGCTCATGGGTGCCATCGGCGTGGCGCTGCTCACGCGCGACCACATGGCAAAACAGGCCGACGAACAGGCAAAATGCGCAGAAAGCGAACCCGGCCCCCGCGCGACCCGCCCCACCGGCGCGCCAAACCCCGCCACGACCGCCAGCACATTCATCGGCTTCGACGCGCTCGGCGCGCTTTCCTACCAACAGCACGCCAACGTCGCCTGCCCGTTTTGCGCCAACCGCTGCAACCGCACCGTCATCTCCTTCGCCGACGGCACCACCTTCGTCACGGGCAACCGCTGCCCGCGCGGCGAAATCGTAGGCGACCCGACCGACCCCGCCACGCGCTCGGCGCTCAAAACCGCCGACGAGCGCGCCAAAACAGGCGAGAACCTCTTCGAAACGCGCCAAAAGCTCCTCTTCCAAGACTGGCCCATCGAACAAATCGCTCCCGACCGCGGCATCACCATCGGCATCCCGCGCGTTCTGGCGTTCTGGGACGCCATGCCGTTCTGGAACGTGCTGCTGCGTTCGCTCGGGTTCGCCATCCGCCTTTCGCGCCCGTCCACGCGCGCCATGTTCGAAGAAGGATTGCCCCAGGTCACCTCCGACACCATCTGCTTCCCGGCGAAGCTCGTGCACGGGCACGTCCACGAGCTCGCGCGCGCCGGCGTCGACCGCATCTTCATGCCCATCATCACCACCGTGCCCAGCGAGAACACGGCATCCACCAGCGTATCCATGTGCGCCGTGGTGAAAGGCTATCCCATGGTGGTGAAAAGCTCCGACGATCCCGCCGAGCGCTGGGGCATCCCCTTCGACAGCCCGTTGTTCCACTGGTACTCCACCGAGGACCGCGACCGCCAGCTCGTGGATTACCTGGAAGGCACGTTCGGCATCCCCGCAGATCAGGCCATACGCGCCATCAAGCAGGCCGACAAGGCCCAGCGCGCGTTCAAAACGCTGCTGACCGAGGCGGGCGCGCGGGCCATCGAATCCGCCCGCAGCGCCGGGACCTACGCCATCGTGCTTGCCAGCCGCCCCTACCACAACGACCCGCTCGTCAACCATGACCTGCCCAAAATGCTTTCCGACATGGGGCATCCCGTGCTGCCGCCCGACGCCGTCCCCGGCATCGCCGACGTCGACCTGTCGGCAAGCCGCATCGACATCGTGAACAACTTCCACCAGCGCATGCTCGCCAGCGCCGTCATCGCCGCCGATTCCCCCGCGCTCGAATACGTGCAGCTCGTCAGCTTCGGCTGCGGTCACGACGCCTACCTTTCCGACGAGATCTGCCGCCTTATGAAGGAGCGCTCCGGCAAGCAGCCGCTCATCCTCAAGCTCGACGAGTCCGACGTCGCCGGGCCGCTGCGCATCCGCGTGCGCTCGTTCATCGAAACCGTCGACGAGCGCCGTGCGCGCCAGGCCGTCATCGGCTCCATCGCCAGCGGGGACGAAACCGCCGCGGCCGACGCGTCCGCAAGCGGCGCGCCCGCCAGCCCCTCGACACCCGCCGGCGCCCATCCGCTGCCCGACCCCTACCCCGTCAAGTACGTCAAGGCCGACCGGCGCATCAAGACCATCCTCGTGCCGAACACCTCGCACGCGTTCTCCTTGCTCATGTCGGCGGCGTTCGCCCGCCAGGGTGCGCAGGCCGTCTCCCTTGACATCGGCCGAGAACGCGCCATCGAGCTGGGAAAACGATACGTTCACAACGACATCTGCTTCCCCGCGCAGATGACCATCGGCGAAGCCCTCGCCGCGCTTGACAGCGGCGAATGGGACCCGCATACCGTCGCCATCGGCACCGGCAAATACATCGGCGATTGCCGCTTGACGCATTACGCGGCGCTGCTGCGCAAGGCGCTCGACGACGCCGGCTACGACTACGTCCCCATCATCACCAACGATGACAAGGACGCCCACAACATGCACCCGGGTTTCAAGATGTCGCTCGGCAGTGCCATCCGCGTCGCGTTCGGCCTACCCATGATCGACGCGCTCGAGGACCTGCTGCGCAAGATGCGTCCCTACGAGCTTGAGCCCGGCAGCGCCGACAAGGCGTTCGACCAGGCTATCGAATGCGTCATGTCGGGTATACGCAAGCACGGCGTCCGCGGCGCGATCGCGGGCTTCAAGCAGGCCATAGCCGTCATGGGGACCGTTCGCTACGACCGCTCGAACCCGCGCCCGCAGGTGCTCATCGTGGGCGAATACCTGCTGAACTTCCACCCCGGCGCCAACCACGACATCGAGCGCTACCTTGAATCGAACGGCCTGGAGATCATCGAGGCGCGCATGACCGACGTCATCCGCAAAACCTACTTCTACCAAGATGCGCAGGCACGCGAATTCCATGTCTCGCAGCCCTTCGCCGCCAAAGCGTTCAACCGCGTGGCGAACCGGCTGTTCGAGATCGCGCACGACGTCTGCGACGGCATCGCGAAGGCCCACCCGCTCTACGAGCCCGCATGCCGCATGCCCGAGCTCGTACGCGAAAGCGACCCCATCATCCATCACACGTTCGATGCCGGCGAAGGCGTGCTCATCCCTGCCGAGATCCTGCACCATGCCGCGCGCGGCTGCCGCGCGTTCGTCATCCTGCAGCCGTTCGGCTGCCTGCCGAACCACGTGGTCGGGCGAGGCATCGTCAAGCAGCTCAAGGCGCGCTACCCCGACGCGAACATCCTGCCGCTCGACTACGACCCCGATGTCAGCTTCGCCAATATCGAGAACCGTTTGCAAATGCTCATTATGAACGCGAAGGCGCAACACCAGCCCAGGCAAAACGCCGAAAGCACCGGCACCAAGGACCAGGAGTAAGCCATGGCACGACCGAGGAAAAGCGAACGCGACACCGCCGATATACGCTTAGCAAACGCATTCTGGGCCCTGCTCGAGCATCATCGACTCGCCAACATCACCGTCGGCATGGTCACCGAGCAGGCCGAACTCAACCGCGGCACGTTCTACTACCATTTCAAAAGCATGGACGATCTTGTCGACCGCGCCATCGAAGACGAGGTCCTCGGCAATGGGTCCGTTTTACAGAACATGCTCAGCCTCGTTGCGGGATCGTCGACCGCCATCGGCTTCGAGGCGTTCACCAAGCACGACATGGAAAAGATCGCCCTGCTCATCAAACAAGGCGGCATAGACTCGTTCTCCATTAAGGTCAAGCGCCTCATGTTCGGCACTTGGAAGGCGATCCTATGCGACGAGGGCGAGGAGCTTTCCCAGAGCACGCGCATGATCATCGAATATAGCACCAGCGGCGTCATCGGCATCATCGCCTACGGCGCCCTTCACGAAAGCGGCGAAGCGCCTCCCGATTTCTTCCTCTCGTTCGCGAAAAACAACTCGGACTTCCTTGTGAGGCAGATCGGGATCGCCCAAGGCATTCCCCACGAAGCCGTGCTCGAGCGGGTCCGCGCCACGCTGCGCATCGCCGGCATGAACGACCGGTAGCCCAAACCCGCCCGAAAACGAACGTGCCCGACGCGTATCGAGCACGTCGGGCATGTTGACGTATAGGCAACCTCGAAGACCCTTCCCGAGCGCTTCGCACCCGGTCAAGGGCACATCGTCACCCGCGGAAACCCGCCAAGCACGGGTACATCGACATCGTCTGAAAACGGTTCGCCATCACATCGTTGCCGTAATGCGCGGCGAAGAGGCGCTGCACGGCATCGACGGGCTCGGCCCCGGCCAAGCGGTTCATCCAACAATCGAACGCCGCGAACGTCACCGCCGTATCCACCAGGAAAAACGCCAGCAATCCCCAGGCCAACGGCGCACGCCATGCATTGGGGACCGTATCGGCCGCGCGCTGCATCACCGGCAACGCCAGCTTCACCCACGCTACGCCGGCAGCTCCCCATACAAGCGCGATGCCCAAACACGTATGCCCACCCAGATTGAACGGTTGCGAAGAATAATCCCAAGCCACAATGCCGAACGCGTTCTCCCAGAACCATCCGGCAAACCACTCGAACGCAGCCCCGACAACAGCCGCCACACCGAACAACACGCCGCCGCGCGCATCCGACAAGCGAGCGAGCGCCAACGTCATCAGAACACCGCCAACGCCGTAAATCGGGCTGAAAGGCCCCCACAAAAAACCCGGCGCGGTTCTCCCATCGGCCATCAACGAAATAGCTGACCACCGTCTCACCGATCAGCCCTAGCACGCTGCATACCGCGAAAATCCACACCAGATGATACAGGTCCAGCTTGATCGCCTCGGATTTCGCAGTGTCGCATAAAGCCGCATCGTCGGCCGCCCTAAGCGAAGCGCCGGCGCCATCGGGGGTATTGACCGCAGCAGCCGTCCCCTGCATCAGCACGCGATTGCAATCGGCCGACCGCAATGAATCATAGCGAAGCATGTCAACCTCTTCCCCTTTCTTTCCCCAACTGGTCATTATGGCACACCTCGACAGGCCCACCCAAGGTGCAAACCACCGGTAAACAACCCGTCATCTTCGAAAGAGCCGCCGCTCACCGAGCCGCAATCTGCCGCCAAACCCGCCCCAAAACGCCCGGCTGCCGCCGCATCGTTGACTTCGCCCAAAAGCAAACCCACCATATAGCTAGATTTAGTTCGCAAACCGCAACCGCACATGCCGAAGGGGGCTTCATGCGCTACATCAACTGCCTGAACAACATCTCCGCCAAGGGAACCGACCTGCTCGGATCCGACTACCAGCTCACCGACGACATCGCGCAAGCTTCCGGCGTGCTCGTGCGCAGCGCCGCCATGCACGACATGGACCTTCCCGAAGGCCTGCTGGCCGTCGCCCGCGCCGGCGCGGGCGTGAACAACATCCCGCTTGACAAGTGCGCCGAAGCCGGCATCGTCGTGTTCAACACCCCTGGCGCCAACGCGAACGCCGTGAAGGAGCTCGTCCTGTGCGGCATGTTGCTGGCAAGCCGCGGCATCCTGCCCGGCGCCGCCTGGTGCCGCGAGCACGCCGATTCCCCCACCATCGGCAAGGACGCAGAGAAGGCGAAGAAGGCCTTCGCCGGCCAAGAGATTTCCGGCAAGACGCTCGGCGTCATCGGCCTGGGCGCCATCGGCGCACTGGTGGCCAACGCCGCCATCGACCTGGGCATGAACGTGCTTGGATACGACCCCTACGTCTCCGCCGAGGCCGCCTGGCGCCTGTCCCCCTCCGTCGAGCACGTCACCAACCTCGACGACGTCCTGCATCGCAGCGACTACGTCACCATCCACGTGCCCGCCATGGATTCCACGCGCGGCATGATCGGCGCACATGAGCTTGAGGTCGCCAAACCTGGCTGCGCCGTCATGAACTTCAGCCGCGACACCCTGGTCGACAATGCCGCCATGGCAGAGGCCCTCGAGGCCGGTCGCGTGGCCACCTACGTCACCGACTTCGCAACGCCCGAGGTCATGGCCATGCAAAACACCATCGTGCTGCCGCACCTCGGTGCCAGCACCGCCGAGGCCGAGGACAACTGCGCCATCATGGCAACGCTGCAGATGAAGGATTACCTGGAGAACGGCAACATCAAGAACTCGGTGAACTACCCCGCCTGCGACATGGGTCCCGCCCCCGCGCAGGGCGGTCGCGTCGCCGTGCTGCATGCCAACGTGCCCGACATGCTCAGCCAGATCACCGGCGTGTTCGGCGAAGTCGGAGCAAACATCGACAACCTCACGAACAAGGCCCGCGGCAACGCCGCCTACACCATGCTCGACCTCAACGCCCCCGCAACCGACGAGCTTGTCGCCAAGCTCACGGCCATCGAAGGCGTTCACCGCGTCCGCATCGTGAAGTAGCGAACGCAACACACAGCATCACGCAAAAGGGGACCGACTCGCACGATGCGCAGTCGATCCCCTTTCTCTTCGCAACAGGCTGCGTTGCTCCATGCTCCCACGGCAACTCGCCCCCTACGGCCTCGTTCACGAAGAACAGGCCCGCATCGAAAGCCAAATCACCCAGGTAATCACCTGAACAGCCAAAGGCGCCAGGTTTCGCCGTCTGCGCAGCTTGCCGAGGCATCCGAAGACGCCCAGCAATACCGAAGGGACTGATTCCGGAGAAGTTCCGAAACCAGCCCCTTTCGGCGTACCTTTTATGTCAGACATCCAAGCTGCAGAACGCGGCTCAACCGCTTTCCCAATGCAGCCTTTCGATTGGAAACCCCAGCTCAAATCACCATCTAGAGATTTTACTCGCTGGTCTCTATCGTCCCGCCGCCCACAACGGCGTCGCCGTCATACAGCACGAGCGACTGCCCCGCCGCCGGACGGGCAACCGGTTCATCGAAGCGAACCACCAGCTGATCGCCTTCCATAACCGCCTCCGCCGCCTGCGCTCGTTGGCGATAATGGGTTTTCGCCGTGACGCGCAACGGCTTGTCAAGCTCCGCCACCGAGATCAGATTCACATCCCCGGCGCGCACCTCGCGCACTCCCAGCTCGCTTCGCGGGCCTACCACCAGCACGTTCTCGGCGGCATCTTTGCCCACCACGTACAGCGGCTCGGGCGCGGCAACGCCGATGCCCTTGCGCTGCCCTATCGTGTAATGGACCAGCCCGCTATGCCGTCCAAGCACCTTGCCGCAAACGTCGACTATGTTCCCAGGCTCGAACGCCGCAGGAACCGTCGGCTCCTTGCCGTCATCGCGCACGGCATCGTCCCCGAACCCCATGTACCGGGCAATGAACGACGCATAGTCGCCATCGGGCACGAAGCAGATGTCCTGGCTTTCCGCCTTGTGGGCGTTTCCGAACGAATGCTTCTCCGCCAGCTCTCTCACCTGCGGTTTTGTCAGCTCCCCAAGCGGAAACAGCATATGCGCCAGATCATCCTGCGTCAGGTGATACAGCACATAGCTCTGGTCTTTCGCCTCATCCAGCCCACGGCGAAGCTCGAAGCGGCCCGTTCGCTCGTTGAAAACCCGGCGGGCATAATGGCCGGTCGCCACATAGTCGAAACCCAGCTGCGCACGGCGGCGCTGCAAAGCGGCGAACTTCAGATATCTGTTGCAATCGATGCACGGATTCGGCGTGCGGCCGTGCAGGTACGCATCGCAGAACCGATCGATCACCTCGCAGCCGAACGTTCCGGTGAAGTTGAACGTGAAGTGCTCAAGACCCAGCCCGAACGCCACCTGACGGGCGTCCTCCACATCGCTTTGGCTGCAGCAGGTGCTCTCGCCTACCACGCACGCGCCACCGGCGCCGGCAACCTCGTTGTCGAACAGCTTCATGGTAACGCCCGTTGCATCATAGCCCGCATCGCGAAGCAGCAGCGCCGCAACGGAGCTGTCCACCCCGCCGCTCATCGCAACCAGCACACGCTCTCGCATTTCACCATCCACCTGGGATTTCTCCTTCAAACAACCTACTGCTGCACTATTATCGAACGCCCCGGCTTCAGCCATCGAACTAGATATAATCGGCAAACTTGACCGCAGGCCACACGGCATTCGGATCGCATTCCTCGCGATCGATGCGCAAGCAATCATGGCAACGCCCCTCGCGACAGCGCATCTGCCGCGCCTCGTCGATCAAGGCGCGGAACAACGGCGCCATATGACCGCCGTCCTCCACAAAGTACTCGGGGTGCCACTGCACGCCCATAAGGAAGCGACAATCCTTCGCCTCCACGCCTTCCACCAGGCCATCGGGCCCGTAGGCAGCAGCCGCCAAATTGGGAGGCAGCGCGCGAACGCCCTGATGATGCATGGAATTCACCGCAGCGGAATCGCAGCCCAAAATCTCACCGAGCTTGCTTGAGCGCATGATCGAAACCGTATGGGTTGGATGTCCGTATTCCTTCGTCTGCCAATGGTTCACGCGCCCGCCCGATTGCGTTTGCACGCCCTCTGTCGGCACGGGGACATCGTCGGCGGCGCACACGCCATCGAACTGCTCTTCCAGGTCCAGATACAACGTGCCCCCGAAGAACACGTTGATCATCTGCATACCGCGGCAGATGCCCAGCAGCGGATAGTCGAACTGATACGCGTAGCTGAGCAGCAGATACTCCACTTCCTCGCGCTCGGGCGTCAGCTCGGAGAGCTTGCCGTAGGTGATATCGCCGCCATAGCGCACGGGGCTGATATCCTGGCCGCCCGACAGCACGAAACCGTCGATGCGCGGCAGCAGCGATTCATACACGCTGACGTCGCTGGTGAACGGGATGATCAACGGCGCGCCGCCCGCAGCGACGATCGCCTGCGCGTAGTGGTTGTTCATGCGAAGGATGCCCTCGTTCGGGTCGTACGTCGGCACGATGCCTATGACCGGCCGCGATGCACCCATCGCTTTCGTTGCGATCTCCTCGATGCTAACGGGACGCTGCATGCTTTCCATAACGCCCCCTACAAAGTGCCGAAGATGCGGTCCCCCGCATCGCCCAAACCGGGAAGGATATACGCCCGATCGTTCAGCCCGTCGTCCAACGCGCACGTCCAAATGCGAACATCGGGATCTTCCTGCAAAACGGCGCGAACCCCTTCAGGAGCAGCCACCAGCACCAGGAATCGGATATCGCGAACGCCCTGCTCTCGCAGATAATGGATAGCGGAAAGCGCACTGCCGCCCGTCGCCAACATGGGATCGATCAAAAACACCGTCCTATCGGCAATGCCCTTCGGCATCTTCGCGTAATACTCGCGGGGCTGATGAGTCTGCTCATCGCGCTCCATGCCCAGCACCCCCACCGCAGCGGAGGGTATTGCAGAAAGAGCCCCGTCCAGCATTCCCATGCCCGCACGCAGGATCGGCACCACGGCAAGCTTTTCGCCCGCAATCCGCTTCCCAACCGTATGCTGCAAAGGAGTATCCACCTCAACAGGCTCCGTTGCCAAATCATGCGATGCCTCATACACTTCCAGCATGGCAACTTCATGCACAAGCTGGCGAAACTGGGAGGGAGCCGTGGATGCATCGCGCATGATCGACATCTTATGCGCGATAAGGGGATGCTCGAGCACACTCAGCCGCTCGTCAGCTAATCGCATCTCTTCCATCCCAAGGCTCCTCTCAGACTTCAGCGATCTTTGACTGCATATCATACGCTAAAGCCCGGGCGCCAAGCACCGTCAACCGGCGTTCGGCCATCAAACTATAACAATTTTTTCCATTCGGAAACAAGTTGCAACAATTTCGCGGGCAGATGAGCCCGTCAGACAAGAAACACCAGACGGGAAGCGTGTTTTGCGGCAGTTTTGCAACGCTCTCAACGCTGCAACAACCACCAACGCGAAGCCGAATCAAGCCCTTTTGCCCGTTTTCATAACAAAACAATGTGGACAGCCAAGTGTTTCTTGTTATAGACTGTGCAAGTAACAAGCGTGGATACCTATGCGCCAACATAGCTCCCGCTTGCATCGACAACAGAAAAAAGAACCCCCTAGCGCCAACTAGGGGGTTGCCTAAGTGATCAAGTATCGACCACTCACTCACAGGTGATATTTTACCACTTAGAACATACGCTCACAAGGCGTTCTTGTTTTTGCACCCTTTTTTTCATTGTCGAAAACGGAATACATTCGACTAGATAGCGACTGCGTTTACGCAGGTCGCGAAGGGTGCAGTATGCCTCAACCACATGTAGGTGCGGCGGTCCCCCACGTGCAAGGAAGCGAGTGGGAGATTTTCCGCACGCTCATCACGCACGATGACCGCAACAGCTACTACGTGGTCTCGTCTGACGCCAGCGGTTCCTGGGAGGACACCGCGGTAAAAAGCGAATCTCTGCCGGCCATGGGCTTCAACTCGAAGTCTGCCTACTACATGACCCACAACGGGTTCACCTCGGCGTGCCGCAAATCAGAGCAGGTCAGGCAATTGAACGCGCTGTTCTTCGACCTCGACTGCCACGATCAGGGCCTTCAGGAAACCCGCACCATCGTATCCCAAACGCTCAGTGCGCTGAAACAGGCTGTTGCGGAGGGCATCCTTCCTCAACCCACCATGACGATCGACTCTGGTCGAGGTGTGCAGTTGTTCTACATCCTCGCACGATCGATCCCGTACCGCGTGAGCGCAAATGGCCAGGTCAACGTCAAATCGGTAAAGCTGTTCGAAAACATGCAGAAGCGCATGGCTTCGTTGCTCGATTCCGTCATCTCCCCTATCAAGGGTATCTCGGTAGATCGTGCAACGTTCGATGTTTCCCGCGTTTCCCGCATCCCCGGAACCTTCAACGCAAAAGCAGGATGTTTCGCCACACTGTGCGACTACTCCTTCGATGCGCTGTACAGCTTGTCGGGGCTTTCCAGCTTTGTAAGCGCACATCCGAAGGAACCGGTACAAAACAATAACCTCAAGCGGGCATTCAAGAAGACTGCGTCTGTGCTGAATTACCAGCCGATGCTGAACAGCCGACTTGCAAAAATCGCCGAGCTTCAAAAGCTTCGCAATTTCAATTGCGAAGGAAACCGTGAACTCATGTCGTTCGTGTTTTACAACACAGCAGTTCAGGTGTATCCGCACGAAGTTGCCCAACGAAAACTGAGCAACTTCAACAATGCGTTCGTCAGCTCGCTCAATCAAAGCGAGCTGGACGGGATCATCAAATCGGTCGACTCCGTCACCAACCTGCGCGGAGAGCAAGGTTATTACCTCATCGGCGCAAATCGCCTTCGTGAGCTTCTTGGCATGACGCCTGAAGAAGAAATGGCAATCAACTTCTTTGAATCAAAGCGATCGGTCCTGCGACAAGAAGCCAAACGCATAACCAAAGAGAAACGCGAGCAGAGAAACGCTCGTATCGTAGCCTTGTTCCGTCAAGGTTCACATACGTATGCCTCGATAGCAAAACAAGTTATGTGCTCGGTCAGGACTGTAGCTGCGGTCATTAGCTCCTATAAGCAAACCCAACGCCAACCAGTCTTGGTGAACACCACACGTTATAACAAGAAAGTACTAGATGCATGCAATTTTTTGTCATACGAGTTTAAGAAGTGTTTGTTACCCAGCTCCCTTTCTCTTCTTGCTACTCATTCGACTGTGTGTTTGTCTCGTTTGCATATGACAGAAACCCTCCCTACAAGTGTTTTTGTCACTCGCGTTTGGGAGGGTTTCGTCTTTGCTGTTTCTCGTTTTCTTTATACGAAACGATTAGTCCAGTGATTTCTCGATCGAACGCACCAGGGCTTTGATTTCTCCTAGCAGCTTGAAGTCTGCTTCTCCTTCTGCGTTTTCAGCATGCCGGAGAGCATTCCTTGCTGTTTTCAGGTAGCCGTTAACATCCTTTGGTGCTTTGGGCTCTCGTACGGCTTTTTCGAGCGTTTTGGTTTGCGTGGCTGCAACAAGCTCTTCAATTGGTTGTTCCTGTTCAGAGGTCTTTGCTGCTTCAATGAGAGTTGTTATCTCCTCTGCAGTCAATTCCTCTTTGTGGACAGCGTTGATTACGCTTTCTTGCTGCACACTTGTTAGCTTGGACAAAGCTTCTGCCTGGGATTGCGTGATGCTTCCTGCGTCCAGGAGGTCGTTGCCTTCCTTCGAAAGGTTCCTCGCAATGTTCAACAACACCTGTGCTGTACGCTCTGACACTCCAAAGTGTTCTGCCAGGTACGTTTTCGTATTCACGCCCTTCAGGGACGGGTCGTCTTTGCGCCACTCTACCAGTTTGTCAGCAAGAACCCTAAAACCTTGTGCGCGTTCCGATGGCTTGATGTTTCGCTGGCCGATGTTGCTCGAATGCATGATGAAGTTTGCTTGCTCATCGGAAACTGCACCCAGCTTGTGGCATCTGCCGGGAACCATGCGCCACGCATCGCCATACTTTTCAGCAAGGAGCTTGCATGCTCGCCAACGGCGCTCTCCATCGATGATCTGGATTCCGTCTTCGGTTTCTCGCAAGATCAGCGGCTCGACTTCCTTGCTGTTCCAAATCAGGCCGGCAAGGTTGTTCACATCCTCGTCAGTGATGGTGTAGCTGTTATTCGGATTCGGCTTCAAGTTGTCGATATCGAACCAGTCGAAGCCCATTTCGGCCAGCAGCGTGTTTCGACGATTGCTGTTGGCCATCTTATCGGTAATAGCGCCCTCTTGGTTGTCCCTTGCCTCGAATGCCGCAAGGCGCATTTGCTCGTCGGTCAGCTTTTCGTAACGCGGCGTCACGTTGGCGATAGCTCCTCCGTTGTTCTTCAGTGCGGCTTGTAGCTTGTTCCTAGGCATTCATTTCCTCGATTTCCTGGGCCAACAGTCGATACGAAATCGCGGGTTTGCTGTTGGGGTCATACTTGATCAGGGGCTCCATCGCCAAACTTGCTTCAGGGACCACGGTACTCTTCTCGATCTTCGTGTTGAAGTACTCCGCGTTCGGGATAGCTTCCTTCATCATCTGGCAGCCGTATTTGTATGCAGACGTATTTCGCTCGATCATGGTCTGCAAAATCTTCCAATGTTGCGGCAGGCGACGACGCTCCCTTGCCGTGCGGTTGATCGTATCGATCGTCTGCGAAAGACCTGCGATAGCATAGCCGTCCACTTTAATCGGGATGATGATATGCGATGCGTTGTTGCCTGCTTCAAGCGCGACGATTGCGTTCGTGGTAGTCATATCCAGACGAGGACCGCAGTCGATGATGATGTAGTCGAACTTACGGTCCCCGCCCTTGGCGGTTTCGTCGATAAGATCCTCGATGGCGTACAGCAAGCGAGTGTCCACGCCGCCAGCTATCTCTGCTTTCAGGCGAGTGTCTGCGTCTGCGAATCGGAAATTCGAAGGGACGCAAAAGACGTTCTCATAGTCGGTGGTGCGCATGACCTCGCTCAGCGACATGCGCGGGGAGCTTGGGGTTGCCTGGTACAGGACGTCGGCGATGCAAGCTTCTTCCGAGCGGGGATCGTAAACGCCCAAGCTTTGGCTGACATTACCCTGGCCATCCATATCGATAACCAGAACCTTGTAGCCGAGCTCCGAAAGGCAAACCGCAAGGCAGGTGCTCGTGGTCGTTTTCGCGACGCCGCCCTTGTAGCTCATGATCGAGATGATGGTGGGCTTGTCGGCGGATTGGGTCAGCTGCCCGTTCAGCAACAGGTCGGCAAGCTGCGACTTGTTCAGTCCGCGGCGTTCTGCTTCCTTTTCAAGCTCTTCTACGGTTTCTCTACCCAACGACAGAGATTGCTGCTGCTTTTCCCCGCCGCGCACTTTTGCCCTGCTGGCCATTTGCGCTCCTGTCTACTGTATAACACGAACATATGTACGATTGTATTTGAGGAGTGTGCAGAATCTGCACAGTGCTAATTTTACTTACTTACAGAATGATATTCAAGCTTTTCTAACATGTATTATAGTGAAACACACAATTATTTGTTATAGCTGATTCAGCATTTCTACCAATGGAATGATACTCCTCTATATATCGTGGGCCGCGTTTCTCTACTGTGCAGAAT
>NZ_CABQJR010000019.1 GCF_902464545.1 uncultured Senegalimassilia sp. | reverse complement strand
CAGAAGGAGGGTCGCCCCTTTATTCCCTGCTTGACAAAAAAGCTCTCATATAAGCCGGTAGCTAACTCGTATTTCAAAATTACTTGCAACTAACCAAGGAAAGGGAGCCGGTATGGCAAAGGGAAAAGTGGGAATTGGAAAAGGTTGCCTATACGCGTTTCTAGCGTTAATCGTCATTTCCTTCGCAATCGCGGCCCTCGCGTTCGTCGCGTGCGTTGCCGCCGGCGTTGGCCTGTGGTTTCTCATACGCTATGGCTGGCGCAAGCTCGTTGCTTCGTCGCCCGACAGCAAGCTCGTCAAGGCCGGCATGTCCATGCCGCCTCTCGCGCGAAAAATCGCCGCCGGCGTGCTGTGCGCCTTCGTAAGCCTCTGTCTTATCGGAGCCGTCGGCGGCAGCAGCTCGACGAAGCAGTCCGATACGGTCGATGAGCCGCAAACACCCTCAGTCGAGCAGCCGGCAAACCCCGAACCTGATCAATCGCAATCCAAGCAGGAAACGCCCGAAAAGCAAACCGAACAGCCTGCCGCTGCGACGCCTGCGGCCGCGTCGTTCGACTACTCCCAGGTTCCCGCATTCGACGGCACCGCGTCGGTGCAGATGAACGGAAACGTTCCCTACTTCACCGCCGATGACGTCCAGTACGCCAAGGACAACCCGGGCTATGAGCACTACGGCGAGCAGGACCGTCTGGCCCGCTGCACGGTCGCTTCCGCATCGGTGGGCAAGGAGACCATGCCCGCCGAGGGGGAGGAGCGCGGCGAGATCGGCCAGATAAAGCCGACCGGCTGGCACACGGTTAAATACGAATCCGTTTCGGGCAAGTATCTTTACAATCGCTGCCACCTCATCGGTTGGCAGCTGACCGATGAGAACTCCAACATCAACAACCTCATCACGGGCACGCGATTCATGAACGTCGACGGCATGCTCAAGTACGAGGACGACGTGGCCGCATACGTCAAGTCAACCGGCAACCACGTCCTTTACCGCGTGACGCCGATGTTTCTCGACGACGACCTCGTCGCGCGCGGCGTGCTCATGGAGGCGCGCTCGGTAGAGGACGAGGGCGCGGGTCTGCAGTTCTGCGTGTGGGCGTACAATGCTCAGCCCGGCATCACTATCGATTACGTCGACGGCAACTCGGAGGAAACCCCGCTGCTCCCCGCAGCCGGCGAGTCATCGGCATCTGGGTCCGAAGGCTCGTCTAATGCCGGCTCTGCGGCATCAGACGCATCGTCTGCGCAGGTGAAATCGTACGTCCTCAACACCAACACGAAGAAGTTCCACGTTCCCGGCTGCTCTTCGGTCAACAAAATGAAGGCCGCCAACCGCCAAGACGTGGAGTCCACCCGCTCCGACCTCTTGGCCCAAGGTTACGAGCCGTGCCAAAAGTGCAATCCTTGATTCCTAGCCAATCTTTGCAACTCGCCTGGCGCGCAACCGTGATCGAGCACGCCGTCTTAATGAAATCATGACAAATCGACATGCTTGCGAAGGGGCTGGCTCGAGTCATCGAACCCCGCATAGCAATATGCAACGCGTCGATGGACCCATGCTTGCTGAAGCTGAGATCTTGCTTTAAGCCCAGTGAATACGGCTGGGGCCTTTTCGGCGCTGATTGGTATGCATGCAAAACGAGGAGGTGTGTCCATGGAGAACAACAAACTCGCTATCGACATCGTTGAGGATGCGCTTGAAAAGGCTCGCGGCCTTAAACAGCTGCTGGAGGCCGTCGTCTGTGGGGCGGATTGCTGCCCGCCTGGTCGGGAGGGCTTGACGGTGCTGCTCGCGGCAAGCGAGGCTATCGTTTCCGACCTCGAGGGCATCACCGATTTTGCTGGCCTAGACCTTGCTGACGACAATTCCGATAGCTAGCCGTTATCGGGCTAGCGCCCGATGCATTCGCTTCGCTTCATGCGTTGTCGGCCTTGCGTCCGACGCCCCGCCGCTTCTGGGCGGCGGGGCCCGCTCCGGCTCCATTCGAAGGCTCCCCATAGGTCGCCTTCATTGCGCCTGAGCTCTCGCTACGCGCTCCGTTCGATGCCTCCCATAGGTCGGCATCACTGCGTGCTCCGCTCACGCCGCCGGGCCCCGGCGAACGGCTCTGGTGACGTCGCCGTGTCGCCGGATACCCGGCTGCAACCGCGGGTCGGCGCGGCAACGCCCGAACGCTCCTTCGGGTCGCGTTCTCGCTCGCCGCGCCTCAGCCGCGGTTGCGATACCCTACGCCTTGCTTCGGGTATGCCAGGATCGACTTTGTACGTACAAAGTCACCTGGGTTTCGCCGCCGAGGGGCGGCGAAACGGGCCGAACGGTCGACTTCGCGACCGTTCGGGGAACACCCAGCAAAACGCCCCGGGGCCCTTACCCGGGGCGTTTTGCTGGGTGTTCGGAATCTTCTTGCGGCCGCTCCTGCACGCGTAGGACCCAACCCTTTGCGACCCCGGTGCACCCTCGACAGGCTATGCGCGTCAAGGCGGCGAACAACTTCCAGGAAACTTTTCCTCCATGCTGCGCATCTCGTAAAACTTTCCTGCAACTTCTTCGCCTTCGTCCTTGACCCGCGCTGCCGAGGGGGTGCGGCTCGGGCAAGCCGAGCGAAGCCGCGCAGGGCATGGCGCAAGTGCAGCGCCAAAGCCCAAGCGCAACTTGCTCGGGCAGGGCGGGAACGAGGAGAAAGGAAGCGGCACTATGTTGAGCAGGATCCAGCGTTTCGAGAAGGCTAAGCGCGAGAGGGGCATCAAGACCCGCAAGGACTTCGCAACGGCCTATGACTACATCGCTTGGTGGAACGCGAAGGCCGCGAAAGCCAGGGCGGACGGCTTCGCCGTTTTCGACGGCGAGGTTTGCACGAAGAAATTGCACCCGTGCGAGTTCAGCGAGTTCCTCTGCTACGTGGCGGAGTACGGCGAGGAATGGAAGCTAGGCGATGCGGCGTTGTCGCGCTGACGTCAAAACGCTGCGCCGCAAATTGCGGCGCAGCTCCTTCGGGGGGAGTTCGAAACGAAAAGGGACCCCAATCCGTTCTCCCGGGGAGGAGCGACGCTTTGCTTTAGTGGCCAAGGCCGCGCGTTTGCGTCTGCTCATCGATTGCTTGCCTTCCCAGGGATATCGACCTCCCGAGCGCATCGCGCGCGAACGCCTTGCCCAGGGTCGCACCCTTGAAGTAGAGCTTGCTCCCTTCGCGCGCGTACTTGAAATCTCCGTTGGCGGCGTGCGCCATGCGCACGCCGCGAGAGGCGAGCTCTTCCTTTAGCGTCGTGCCGTTTGCAGCCGCCGCGTCAGCCGACTCCTTCAGCGCCCTGCGTATCGCCGTCTTGTCGAGCTTGCGGCCTGACATGGCCTCGCGGTACTCCCTGTAGCCAAGCCCCTTCGCCGCTAGGCGCGAACGCTCGAAGGCCTTCAGGCGCTCGCGCTGGCGCTCGGCCGAAGGGGTTGACGTCTTGTAGCGTGCCGAGCGCTCGCGTGCGGGGCGTCGCTCGAAGTCGGTGCGCTTCGTGGTCAGCCTGTTCACCTTCTTCCCTTCGGTATCGTAATAACGCTGCTGCTCGTTCCAACCCCGCTGCTTGCACATGTCCTGTGCCACATCGTGGTTTCTGCGCACGTCCGCGTTCGCTAGTTTCATCTTCCTACCTGTTTCAAGGTTTGGCGCGTTCACGTAGACGTGGGCGTGAACTATCCCGTTTTCGCCGCGTGCGAGCCTTTCGGTGCTGTCATCGTGGACAATAATCGCCGCCTCGTGGTCGGGGAAGCACTTCGAAGCCCATTCGCGCCCGAATTTGAGCATCTGCTCGGGCGTCACGTTGTCTTCGGGCGACGGCGAAAGGACGAACTCCCTGGCAACGACGTCACCTCTGAGGTGGTAGCGGTCGGTGGTGCGGTCGAGCTCGTTCCACCACTTTGCCTCGTCGTTGACGTTTTGGGTGGCGACGCCGAGCTCTCGGCCGTCCTTCTGCAGGTACTCGGCCCTTTCCCGAGCGGTCGAGAACCTGCCGCCGCGCTTAAACGTCTGTGGCTTGACGATCACCTCGGCCCCCTCGCATCGTCGATCAGCTGCTCGAGGCCGCGCGCGGCTTCCTTGTGACGATTGAGCGCAGCCATGATCTCATCGCTTGATACGATGTCGCTCCTGTTCAGGCGGTACGCTATCTGGTTCATGTTCGTCCCCAGCTTCTTCACCTGGTGCAGGAGCTCGTTGAGCTGCTTCGCATCGACCTGCGGCGGATCGTAGCCGTTCCCGAGCGCGGCGGCGCGCACGTAGGCGGATGCGCTCATGCCAGCGTTCGCCGCCATGGCCTCAACAGTCCGCTTCTCCTTTTCGGTCAGGCGCGTTTCGAGCCGTTCGGTTTTCCGGGTGCTGCTTTGCTTGCGGGCACGCGGCTTTTTGCCGTCATCAAAAGCCGAAGAAGTCATCGAAATCCTCCTTGTGCTCTTTGCTGTCGGTTTCGGCGTTTGCGCTGAAGTCCGGCGTCCAGGCCGGCACGGGTTCCTCGCGGCGCGCATTCGCCGCCTTACGGTCGAGCTCGTCTGCATGCTCCTTGAATAGGCGTGCCTCGAAATCCCGCGAACCGAACGTTCCCAGCAGGTCCGCAAGCGGTGTGGCGCTCGGGTCGGGGCCGAGCTTGGGCTCGAAAAGCCCGCTTTCTGAAGGGTTGCCGGTCTTTTGCCACAGAAGCATGCCGTCCTTCTCCGGATCCCTGCGCATCACGTCGTTGACGGTCCACACGGGCACCCTCGACTCCGAGTAGCCTTCGCTGGCGGACCCGTTGCCGAACAGCCCGAACTGCTTGCTGGTTCCCTCGTTCCTGAACTTGGAGAGGCGCTCGCCCGACAGCTCGGACCACCATTTGGCGTCGTCCTTGTCGCCGCACGACACCATGAGTTTGCCCGTGCAGTTCGCTATGATCGCGCGCTTGCCGTCCTCGATGGGTGTCGAGTACTGGTCGAGCCCGTTCAGACCCTGCGCGTATATGCCCAGGTGAGCGCCGTACTTGCGTCCCTGCTCCGATATGAGCACCGCTGAAAAGCGGGGGATTGAGTGCATCTCGTCGATAAGGAAATACGTCTCCCTGCCGGTGCCGCGCCTCTCGCCGCTCTTCTCGAGCTGTGCGTAAACCATGTCGATGAGCAGGCTCGCTACCTTGTTGGCCGGCGCGCCTGGCTTAGCGGTACGGACGATGAGCGCGGCGTGCCTCGACGTCAACGTTGGTATGTTGGCATCGTCGCCGCTCAACAGGTAGCGCATGCCTTCTGTGACGAAGGGCCTGAGCCCGTTGTGCAGCGTGCCGAGGATGGACGATAGGTACTCCTTCTCAGCGGTCATGAAGGTGGCCGCTAGCGTGGTGGCCGGGTCGTCAGCTCCTCTGGCGAGCAGGTAGCGTTTAAGGGCCGCACCCTCGTTCTCAAGGGTGCCGTTGATCAGCGTCTTCGCAACCGACCAGAGGTTCTTCTCTTTTTCTGGGATGCCGTCATCTGTGGCAACGATGTAGCAGATCGCGGCGAAAAGGCCTGCGCACGGCTGGGTGAACGAGTCTTCCTTGCCGCCCGTAGACGGGTAGAAGGCTGTGCCGATTTCCGAGGCCTTGTCGGAGACCAGGTACGAGAGCCCTTCGGCGTTGAGGGCGAGCAGGGGTGCCAGCAGGTTGACCCGCGCCCCTCTGAAGGGGTTCACCAGGTCGACGTACAAGACTTCCATGCCGCAGCGTTCGAAAAATGGTGCCAGGTGGCAGTGCAGCTCGCCGCTGGGGTCGGTGATCACGAGATTCCCGCCGCCGGACGCGATGTTGGCGGCGGCGGCGCTTATCAGCCTCCTCGACTTGCCCGAACCGGTGAAGGCGCACGTGAGAAGGTGCGTGCACGGGCTTACGAGATACCTGCCCTTGCGGAACCCGACGACAAACCCCGGTTTACCGGGTCTGCCAGGTGTCCACGCAGGGCAGGCTTTCTCGATTTTTGCCTGGCTCTTCTCTGATTTCGCGTCCCATGCGTCGCCGCTCCCGTTCACCTCGCGCTTTGCATCAAAGCTATACGCAGCCGTGATGTAGAACATAACGACGAAAGTGACTGTCCCGTAGGCCGCAAGGTTGACGATTCCGCCCTGCGATGCTGTGGCTTGAAAGGCCTGTGCGGAATAGTAGACGATGGCAGCGCCCGGATCCGGGGGCGCGCATATCAGGAGCTTGACGGGGTTGGCGCCCGCCATGATCGGTCCCGCAATCGGATAGGTTGCTAATAGCCAAATTAGCGAAAAGACGAGAATCTTGCCACGGTTGCCTCGCCACAGTTCTGCGATTGACTCGATTAGGTTCATTGCCCCGCTTCCATCTCGTCATCGAGAAAGCCCAGGTAGTTCGAGGTGACCGGCAAGGCGGCAGACTCGAGATACCCTGCATAAACCTGGTAGGTGAAGCCTGCGCTGGCGTGCCCAAGGAGGCCGGAAAGGGTCTTGGCGTCCACGTTGAGGCGCGCGTTCATCGTGGCGAACGTATGGCGAAGCGAGTAAGGGCGTCGGTGCTCGATGCCTAGTTCTTTCAAAAACCTTCGCCATCTGGAAACGAGGGTGTTGCTGACGGTCTTCTGCCCGTCTTCGCAGCAGACGAGCCATGAGCCCGTGAAGACGAGCCCGTTATCCTTGGCAAGTTTTGCCCTGCTTTGCTTCCAAGATGCGAGCAGGGCCGCTGTTTCGGGGTCGAGGGGAATCGTCCGGTACCCGTTCGACGTTTTGGTCCTTTTGACGACGTGAAGCCAACCGCCGCCGTCTTTGATGGTGATGTCGTCGAACGTGAGCGAGAGAACCTCGCAAGGGCGCATGCCGCACATCATGAGCAATTGGAACTCGACCTTACGGCAGCTCAAGGGGAGCTTCGCGATATTTGTATGGATCAGCCGCGCCTCGTCCTCGGTCCAGTTGTCGATTTTCGGTTTGCTCCTGGGGTAGCTCTTCGCAAGGCGTTTGCTGGCGGCGGCGTTCGCCTTCACGAGCCCCATGTCCACACCGTAGTTGCCTGCTTCCCTCAGCAGGCACAGCGCCTTGTGCATCGTCGGCATGCCTGCGACTTTCACAGGCTTGAACTCCGGGTACTTGCCTACGTACGGGATCTTCCCGGCGGATCGGAGGGCCTCCTTCTGCGCCCTGTTCTCGATTTCTCGGGTGCGCTTCTGCTCGTTGAGCCTGCGGGAAAGCTCGGGGATGGAGTCGAGCGCATTCTGGATATCGGACAGCTCCAGGTCGTCGAACGGGATTTTGCCGATGGTGGGCTTTATGTAGCGCTCGAAAAGGTCCCTGCTGTCTTTCGCGTACTGCGACACCGTAACGGGCTCCCTTGATTTCAGGTAGGCTAGGACCAAGTGCTCGACGGTGACCGGTTGGCCGTCGATGGGGAGGCCCTTTTCGCTGGCCGCAGCCTCGATCTTCTTGCTTGTCGCCTGCTCGAACTCCGCGACTTGGCGTGCGAGGTCGTGCTTCTTGTTGACCGCGTAAACGACTTTGACGAACTTCCTTTTGCCGTCGAGGACCTCGCGCTGCGGCTCGCTTAGGCGAATCGTCAACTCGTAGGCCGTCGAGCGCGAGTCCTTCCTGCGTCTCCTCGGCTTGCCCCGCCTTTTGTCGGCGGCGTCGAGATCATACGGTTTGTCGCATCTAACTCTGGTATCGATATCGCCCTGCAAGGCTGCTCCTAGTTCTCGTTTTCCTTCAGAAACTTGATGAGGGCGAATTTGCTCACGCGCCAGGTCGACCCGCTTTTCACGCCGCGCAGGGTGCCTTCGCGCAGGAAGCCCGTCACCGCCTGCCTGGTCTGGCCGAGAAACTCGGCGACGTCGTCTGCCCTCATCATGTAGGGGTATGGGGCGAGCGCTTCAACATACTCGTTCTCGGGATCAAGCTTGTGCAGGGCTTCTACATCGACGACGGCCCGATTTTCCATCGCAAACTCCTTTGCTCGAAATTAACAAGGCTGTCATAAGGCCGATATAAGTATAGCAAGGACATTGACCAGCCACAAAATCAAAAGTTATAATAATTTCCAGGATGAAAGGACGGTGCCTGTGAATGTGAACAGGTTCATCGGGGCCAAGGGGCCGGTCGTGCAGATCAGGCTCTACCTGAGAAACAAGGCTTTCAAGCGCTTCGTCGACCGAAGGATCCTCGATCTTGCGGCGATGGACGGGATTACAGCTGCCGACGAGATGAACGAGCACCTCGCGCGTACGCTTTTGCCCGCTAACGAGAGGGCCGCCGAGTACGTGTACCGCATCTGCACGAGCGAGGACTACGGCGTCGTGCAGGCGATGGGCGAGATTTTCCGCGAGAACGTATCGAAGGGAAGCGGGGATAGAGCCGCGTACGCCGGGATGCGGGAACTTGTGGAGTTCTTTAGCAAGATAATCCTGTGGCAAGGGGCTCAGTGGCCGTCCCATCCGGTTGACAGGGCCGAATCTTGCAGGAGCTGGCGAGCGCTCGTCCAGCGCGTGGAGGATTCCGCGAAGGGAGCTCCCGTCGACATCAAGTTCGATGTGTTGGAGTCTGCCGGGGACATGGGGGAGCTCGTGCCCGTCATGGAAGGCGGCAGCCATCCAGGCACCCCGTATTATTTCGCAACGCTGATCCTGGACAACTGGCGTGTCCTCAGGGGTTTTCGACCTACCTACAGGTTCCTTGCCGGTCTTGTTGACGCGTGCAGTTTCCCGAGGTGCGACGAATCCCGTCATCGAATCGAGTTCCAAGAGGTCGCGGACCGCTTGCTTTCTCGCTGGGATGCGGGCATCGATGAAGACGAGCCCTCCGCTTCTCGCGCCAAGATGAGGCAGGTTGGGATTGCCGACGGCGGCTACGTGCGCGTACCCAGGGAGTTCGTGCTGGTCAACCAAGAAGATGCCGCTACGTGCAAAGACGCCGTGGTCGTTGAGACGATGGGGGCAGACGTTCCCCACTTCGTCTACTTCTGCGACGATGCTGCAGCCCTCGTCAAGGACAACGCGCTTCGCAGAAGCGTGGAACACAGGATCGCCTCCATCCAAGAGGGATTCGATAGGGTCCTGTCCGACGACACGTGCTGTGTGGGCTTCTTCTTGCTTCCGGATGCCGCGAAGTGCAAGGAGCGACCGCCGTATGGGGCTGCCCTGTACCGCCTCGGGTCCGAGGGCCCTTTGCTGGGCCGAGGCTGCTGAGGTCCCTTTGAGACCCGACGGGAGTTTACTCTCGATGGGTTTTTGGTATGCTGTTTCTTGAACTTTGAAATCAAGGCTCTGGGTCGTGGACGGGTTTAGCGGGGGTTTCCCGCTATCCGTCCCGTTGGGAAGCGGATCGAGCTTCCGAGAATACGAGAAACCCCAGTTCAGAATCTTTTCCTTACACAATCGAATAACTAGCTGTTGCAGGCGATGCAGACCGACCACCCCGGCTCGATGACCACCGTGCATGCCAACGACCCGGGCAATGCGCTGAGCCGTCTGCGCACCATGGTGGGTTACGCCAATGCCGATCTGGGCCGTGACGTCATCGTACAGCAGATCGCGGAGTCGCTTGCAGGGGGTTTGATCGTCCATGTGGAGCGCATGCGCGACGGAGGGCGGCGCGTTACCAGCATCGTGGCGGTCGACCAGATGCCCGAGGGCTCGACGGTCATCCCCCGCGCCGAGCTGTTCCGGTTCGAGCCGCGCGGGGTGGATGCGTTCGGCCGCATCACGGGAACTTGGCGCGCGTGCGGCGTCCAGCCGCAGCGCATCAAGCAGCGTATGCTCGCGGCAGGGGTGAGGTTCGATCCGTCTTGGTTTTTCGGGTCGTAGGAAGGCGATGGCTATGAAGGGATTCTTCTCCGGGGCGCTTGCCTTCGGCGTGCTTTTTGCGGCAGCGGCGGTGGCGTGCACCGCCCTGTCCTTGAGGTTGCGGCAAAGGGCCGAGGAAAGCGATGCCCGAGCGTCGGACCGGGCGTTGTACGAACTGGGCAGGCGCGATGCCGAGTCGGCGAAGGCGGATGCCGAAGGACCGCTCGGCAGGATGCTGCGCGATGCGGGCATCGAGGCGTCTCCGGTTTCATGGACGCTGTGCTTGGGCACCGTGGGCGCGTTCGCTGCATTTTTCGGCATACGGATAAGCGGCCCGCTCGGTGCGATGCTGGGTATGGGGCTGGTTGCCATCGCCGCGGCGCTGTACGTGCTGCGCGCGCGGGCGAAACGGCGCGAGCTGCTTTCCCGGCAGTTTGTGCGGCTCGTGCCTCAGCTGTCGGCCAGCGTGAAAAGCTCGCTGACCCTTGAGCGCGCGCTGCGGGTTTCGGCCGACCATGCTCCGGAGCCGCTGCGCTCGGAGCTGATGGCGGTGCTCGCGCGCGTTTCCTATGGCATGCCGTTGGTGCAGGCCCTTGCCCGTATGGCGCAGAGCACAGGCGACGCCGATGTTGCGGCGTTGGCGTCGGCCATGCGCATCCAGCAGCGTTTCGGCGGGTCGATGGGCGCGGTTCTCGATCTGATCGCGGAGCATGCCCAGGGCCGTGCCCTCATGCAACAGGAGCTGCGCAGCGAACTTGCAGGAACGCGTATGGCCACGGTGGTGGTGGCGTGCGCCATGCCCGCGATCTTCGCGTTCGTGTTCGCCACGAACCCGGCGTTCTCCCTGTTCTATCGGGAAAACCCGCTGGGGTGGGCCGTGCTTGCCGGTGCTGCGCTCATGGAGGTGGCGGGTATTGCGGCGTGCCGTCGGATCACAAGGTTCTCGTATTAGGCGCGCTCGCGCCGGTTAGGGGGTGATACATGCAGGGTCTGACGTTTTGCGCGATCTGCCTGCTGGCGATTGCTGCGGGGTTGGCGGTTTACGAGGCGCTCAACGCTTGGGCCGGGGTGAAAGCGCGCGGGCTTATGCCGGCGTGGGCAAGATCCGATCAAGCCGGCGGTCCGTCGAAGAATCGGGCCCATGCGGGCGCGGCTCGCTTGTGGTCGCGTGCCGTAGAGGCGTTTGCGGATTTCGCCCCGCTTTCAATGAGGGAACGGGAGCGGTCAAGGGAACGGCTTCGATGCGCGGGCATCGCTTTGGAGCCCGAAACGTGGCGTTGCGTATGCTTTGCCGCGGTTTCGGGCTGCGTGGTCGTCGCCGTTGCGACGTGCATCGCGCTTCGTGCGACGCCGGCGGTATTCGCCTTCGTCGTTTGCGGGGCGGGGTTTGCGGGCTGCGGGGGCTTGCAGCTGTATTTGCGATCGAAGCGCCAAGCGCGCCGCGCCGCCATCGATGCCGGATTGCCCGACGCCATGGAGCTGCTTGGCGTGGCGATAGCCGCCGGATCTCCGGTGGAGCAGTGCTTCCGTCAGGTTGCCGAGAGTTTGAACGGTCCGCTTGCCGATGAGTTCCGCCTGGTGGACCAAGAGGTCAACCTGCTGGGGCATTCTCGCGCGAAGGCGCTTTCGAACCTTGCGCAGCGCTGCGCAAGCCAGGAGGTCACCGCGTTCGCCGCTCAGCTGACCCAGGCCATAGAACAGGGCGCATCGGTGGCGCAGGGGCTTGCCAATCAAGCCGCGCTTGCCCGTTCGCGCGCACAGGCGGCGGCGCTCGAACATATCAGGAAGATGCCGACAAAGCTTGACGTGGTGCTGTCCGTTTGCTTTTTGCCGCCTACCACGTTGCTGGTGCTCGTTCCCGCGGTGGTGGATCTGCTGGCGTTTCTGGGAGGTGGGCTGGCTTGAGGTCGTTTCGATGGGCGCCGCAGGAAGGAAGGGCGGGGCGATGGTGAGGCAGAAACGTAAAATCGCGATGCGCAATCGAAGGCGCCGCGTTCCCGCATCAGGCGCTGCGTCAACGGGGGATGGGCGTGTGCTCACGCGCCGTGGTTTCGTGTTCGGTTTAGGGGCGGTCGCTGTTGGACTGATTATGTACAACCCTCGAATGGCGTTTGCCGATGAACCTTGGTGGGACGGGTCCTTGATTTTCCGCGGATATGGCGCGCGTTATGCCAGCAGGTTTTGGAGCGAAATCGGTTCGGTGCAGGCGGGGGCAGGTGCTGAGCAGGCGGGGAATATGTACACCGGTTTGCAGGTATCGGCGAAAACGCCTTGGGTTGAATGGGATATCTCCTCACGGCAGTTCATCAGGGTGGCCACCAAGATCACCATGGCATGCGATTTCACGACGGAGCTGTATTACCACATGAGGGGCAAGCTCGAGATAGCGTGCGGAAGCTATAACGAGCTGAATCCCTCGTATAACCTGTGGCACACGGATTCGGGCGATGATACGCGTTTCACCCTGTTCCACACCGTCGACGGTGCGCCTAAAGGGGGCGTGGAAGAGGGATCGAAGGTTGTCGTCATCGACAATGAGGCAGGAGCGGGCATCCATAGAGACGGTTGCCATGTGTGGACCGATTATCGCGAGTATCCTGGATCGGATTATTCGGTCTGGATTCGGCGCATCGACCGTGATGCGATGCATGGATTTCAGCTGAGGTCGTGGTTTTGGAACTATTACTACTATGGGAAGGACTGGTACTACCAGCGCGCCGACGATCCCCCTATCGGCTTTTCCACGAAGTGGGTTAAGCAGCGTGCGAAGCGGGTGGGCATTGCGAGCGAGGCGCAATGGGCCGGTCGCGTGCTCGTCATCTCCCCGGCAACGGTGCCGTCGCTGCAGTTGGGCGTCGACGGGCCTCGGACCGGCCAGGGGTGCGGCGTGTTCGCCGCTGCGTCCTCGACGAGGCGTCATTGGATAGCGGTGGCGCACGAAGACGAGCGCTTTGCCGGAACGTTTCGCTTCGTGCCCGTTTGCGCCGGCGATGGCTCGCTTTCGTTGGGCCAGGCTGGCGGCGGGCCGCGTTTCGATGCAAGCGCGGCGGAGCTCCAGCATTGCGCGGGGGGCGATCGCGCGCAGGCGGTGTGGGTGCATGGGCGAGGGCCGCGCCAATGGCTTTTCAGCGATTGCTCCGGCATGGCGCTCGATCGCGTGGGGGCTTCGCAGGAAAACGGCGCGCGCGTGCAGTTCCATTCGAACGGCTATGCCGATGGGGAGTGGGGCAACGAATCGCATATGTGGCATCTCGAAGATGCTCGTTTCGGCACGGAGGACGGCGGCCTGTTCGACCTTGAGGGCGCTGCAGACGGCTCGACGGTTGCCGTGGGCGCTTCGCTTGGCGTTCCCGACCCCCGGACCGCGTTCAGGCCCGGAGGCGCATCGGCCGATGCGAAGGGCATTCGATACGAATACCTGTGGTTCGCCGATGACGGTCAGGGAGAAGCCGTCTCCGAGATTCCCGAGGTCACGGGCCACGCATGCGTGTCGTTCGGCGGCGGGCGCCTGTGGCTTGATGCGCAACCGGCGGCGAACGTGGTGGGAACACGCGGGCGTGCTGGGGCTTTGCGTGCTTTGAACCTATCGGCCGAAGGAAGCGGGCTGGGGCTTGCCGTGCAAATCGTCTCGTCCGGGGCGTGGCGCGATGCCTCTCAAGAGGGGGCCGAGGCGCAGGGTCTCAGCATAAAGCTCGGCAGGGATGCCGCTTTGCGCTTTCATGTGCGTTATCGCGTGTGCGGGAAGGATGGGAGCTGGTCCGAGTGGGTCCAAGACGGGCAGGAGGCATCCTGCGGCGGGATGCCGCTTCATGGCGTAAGCGCCCGAATCGTGCCAGCGGGGCTTCTTGAGGAGACGGGGCGGACGCTTCAGATCGGCGAGCATTTGGCGGGAAAGCGGCTGGCGTGCATCGTGCGCGCGACTACCGCATACCTGCATGCCGCGTATCTGGGATGCGCCGTTTCAAAGCCGTTGCAGGTAGTGAACCCCTTCACCACGGTGCGCTATTTCGTGGATGGCGAACGAGAGCCTTGCTGGTCCGAACGCGTCGACGAGTCGTCCTCGTACAGCGCCTCCTCCGATGCGCGCGCAATTGCCTTGAAACCCGGGTGTGAGAAGGTGGAGGGGTGGTTCGTCGATGCCGCGTGCACCGTTCCGTTCGCGGATGGGACGGTGGTGCAGGGGGCGACGTTGGATCTGTTCGGGCACAATATCGCCGAGGTCCGCTATGCATTGACGGATATGGCTCGGGAGTTGTTCTCTGAGCGGCGGTGCTTCGCCGATAAGCAGCTTGAAGCCGAGGTGGACGGAGAATCCATGCTGCCGCCTGCGCAAGAGGTGGCCTACGGGGAGGTGCTGTCGTTTTCGCGGCGTCCCAGCGTATGGTACGAGGCCGAGGGGCGTGCAAGGGAGGCGGTCGGCGTTATCGGCGCATATGCCGATGCTTCGGCGTCCCAGCCGCCGGCGCCGAAGCTGAAGGTGACGTGCTCCATGACGGCATACCTTGGATGGGCCTTGCCAAGGTACGAGGGCATTTGGGTCTCGTAGGCGTGGAATGCGGATCGAGCCGCCATCGGTTGGCGGCTCGATCCGGGGTGCGGTGCGCGCTGGGCGCTTGATAAGGTGCGCGGTAGCGCCGCTCCGCAAAATGAGAGATAAGGCCGATTTGCCTTTCCTGCACGTTCTCGTTGAAAAATCTCGAGATGATGCGCAGGGCGAGCGGCTATCGGCTACTGGCTATCAACCTGCTTCTCGAAGCTGTCCTCGGCTTGCGCCTGAAGCTGCTCCTCGATGGCCTGGTATGCGGCAAGGATTTGCTCGCAATCTTCGGTCAGTCGGCTTCCGTGGGCGCCATCGCGGTAAAGAAGCTGCACGTCAAGGGCTGCTTCTGTGTCCTTGATGATGCGCCATGCCTTGCTATATGCCATGCCCATGCTCTTGGCTGCGGCATTTAAGGAGCCGGTGTCGCGCACGCCGATGCACAGGCTGGCGATGCCGCGGCCGAACACCGAGTTGCTTTCCGTATCGGGGTTGACCACGGAAAGCCTGACGATCGGTTTAAGCTTGGATAGTTTGCTCATGAATGGTCCTTCGGTTCCCCTCGTGTGTGCTGCTATTCGTTGCCCAAGTCAGCGAGAAACCGCTCCGTCGCGCTCTCGATATCCTTGGTGGTGCCGTCGATGACTTCGGTGAACCTGATGGGCAGACCGTCGAGTTCCGCCAGGCCGCGCGGCACGTCGTGGTGGCCTGATTCGTCAGCGACCAGGTCGTTAAGGCCGCAGCCGGAAAGCGCGGCTACGTTTTCCGGCAGGGGCTGGCCGGGTTGTATATCGTGCAGGGCGCGGTACACGTTGTTGCCGAACTTGGCCCAGTGGGCGGTGCTGGCGATGAGCACGGGGTTTTCGCCGCGCAGGTTCTGTGCGGCGCGATATGCCACGGCGGTATGCGGGTCGAGCAGGTAGTCGTGCTTGTCGAGCACTTCCTTGATGGTGCGCAAGCACTCGGCGTTGTCAACGCTGTCGGCGGCGAAGTGCTCGCGAACGGCCTTGAACGTGCCCTCGTCCACGCGGAAGCAGCGCTGCTGCTTCAGGTCGGCCATCCAGCCGGCGATCGCTTCGGAGTTGCGGCCCGTCAGCTCGAACAGCTGGCGCTCCAGGTTAGAGCTGACCAGGATGTCCATGGAAGGGGAGGGAGTCAGCACGAACGGGCGGTCGGACACGTCGTAGGTGCCGGTGTTGATGAAGTCGGTGAGCACGCGGTTCTCGTTGCTGGCGCAGTACAGCATGTCGATGGGCACTCCCATGCGCTTGGCGTAGTACGCGGCAAGGATGTTGCCGAAGTTGCCGGTAGGCACGCATACGTCAAGCGGCGCGCCAGCTGCGAGCTTGCCATCGGCGACCAGCTGCGAGTAGGCGGACACGTAGTACACCACCTGCGGCAGCAGGCGGCCCCAGTTGATGGAATTCGCGCTGGAAAGGGATACGCCGTGCTCGGAGAGCAGCTTCTCGGCGAAGGTCGCGTCGCCGAACACGTTCTTAGCGCCCGTCTGACAGTCGTCGAAGTTGCCGCGCACGCCCCACACGTTGACGTTGGATCCGCGCTGCGTGGCCATCTGACGGTACTGGATGTCGCTCACCCCGCCGTCGGGATACATGACCGAGATAGAGACATGGGGCAGGTCGCGGAAGCCTTCGAGGGCGGCCTTGCCGGTGTCTCCCGACGTTGCCACCAGGATAAGGAAGTCGTGGTCGAGCTTGCCCTGCTCGCGCAGCTGGGCTGCCGATGCGCTGAAGAAGCGCGGCAGGCACTGCAGCGCCATGTCCTTGAAGGCGCTGGTGGGGCCGTGCCACAGCTCGAGGACGTGGGTGTCGGCGTCAAGGGAGGTGATGGGGCAGATGCGCTCATCGTCGAAGTTGTCGCCATAGGCCTGGGCCATCAGCTCGTCGATCACCTGAGCGGGAAGATCGACGCCGAAGGCCTTGTAGATGCGCGCTGCGCGCTGCGCATAGGGCAGCTGAGCCAACTCGCAGATCTCATCGAGCGTAAGCTCGGGGATATGCTGCGGAACGTACAGTCCGCCGCCATCTGCCAGGCCGTTGATAACGGCTTCGGTGAATTCAACGGGCTGGTCGACGCATCCTCGCGTATCGATATAACGATTCTCTTGCATGGGCTTGGCGCCTCCTTCGGCATTGCGAAAAGGGGGGATTATTCACGGTACGCATAATATTCCTGTGAAAGTACAGATGGAAGATGATTTTCCCGTTCTTCAGACAAACGGTGGCGAACGGCGTTCTCGGCAAACGGGCTCGACGCCGGGGCACGTGTCGCCTAGCCGTAGGAGACCTGTTTTCGGCCTGTGCGGGAAATACCTGTGAACAGTTTCGGCGGATGCGGGTAGCGAAGGATGCGGGTAGGAAAGGTGCGGAGAGCGGGTTTGCAGTCGGAACGCTTTCCGTGCCCGCGTACCCGGCGCCTTCGGCCGCGCTTTGCTCGTTGCGAAGTAAATGTGGTGAAACTTTGAAAAATTACCCTTAGCGTACAAAAAGTTGCCCAAAGCTTCCATTAAAAGTCACTATGAGGTAACATCCTTCTGTTGTATGCGTCTAACAAATGAAGGGAGATCATCATGGAGACTGCGATGGCGAGCGCTACGGCGAAGGCCGCGCGAACTTCGAGCGTGTCCGTCCAGCAGATGCCGCTTTCCTTTCTGAAAGAGGGCGAGTCCGCGCGTGTCGTCAAAGTGCGCGGGAAGGGCGACCTGCAGCATCATTTGGAAAACCTTGGCTTTGTGGAAGGAGCCGAGATCAAGGTGGTCTCGGGCGTTGCAGGCGACCTGATCGTCTCCGTCAAAGGCGCCCAGGTGGCCATCGGCCGCCAGGCGGCGTCCCATATCATCACCTCCGCGGCAACGGCATAGCCGATCTGCCGTTGCAACAGGCGAACCCGGCCGCAGCGGGATAGCGCTGCGGCCGTTCGTGCGGTTGCCTTGCAACCGCCGTCATACGGGCATGGAAAAGAACAAAAGAAAGCGAGGATAGGGCTAGATGGCCGAGACTCAGGGCAAAACGCTGCGCGATGTGCAGGTCGGCGAATCTGCTACGGTGCGCCGCTTGAGCGGAGAAGGCGCGCTCAAGCGCCACATCATGGACATGGGTATCACGAAAGGCGTCGGGGTGTACGTGCGCAAGGTAGCGCCGCTTGGAGATCCCATCGAGGTGACGGTCCGCGGTTACGAGCTGTCGCTGCGCAAAAGCGAGGCGGAGTGCATCCTCGTCGACTAGCGCGATGCGCCGGCGTAGCAAGCCGGCGTATCGGCAATCGACGGGCAATGGCGCAAGTGCGCCGTTTTTTACCGGAATGAGTTACCAATAACTAACTCAAAATGGCTTCTGAACTGGGACGATGTAAAACAACGAAACCCAAAACAACGCAAGAAGCCGAATCGATTCGCAAGAAAGGTAGATCATGGGAATCTGCATTGCCCTTGCCGGCAACCCGAACTGCGGCAAGACGACGATGTTCAACGACCTGACGGGTGCCAACCAATACGTTGGCAACTGGCCGGGCGTCACCGTCGAGAAGAAGGAGGGCAAGTACACGCGCGACAAGGACGTGACCATCACGGACTTGCCGGGCATCTACTCGCTGTCCCCGTACTCGCCCGAGGAAATCGTGGCGCGCGATTACCTGCTCGAAGGCGGCCCCGACGCCGTCATCAACCTGGTGGACGCCACCAACCTTGAGCGCAACCTGTATCTGACCAGCCAGATTCTGAATCTGGGCGTTCCGGTCGTGATCGCGCTGAACATGATGGACCTGGTGGAGAAGAACGGCGACAAGATCGACGTCGACGGTCTTTCCCGCGAGCTGGGCTGCCCCATCGTTCCTACCTCGGCGCTGAAGGGCCGCGGCATGGAGGATGTTGTCAAGGCCGCCATCGACGCAGCTCGAAGCAAGAAAACCCCTGCATCGCAGATGAAATTCGACGCCGCCGTCGAGGAGGCTCTCGTCAAGATCGAGAGCGTGCTCGGCGACAAGGTGGCCCCCAACGCGGCCCGTTGGTATGCCATCAAGCTGTTCGAGGCCGAGGACAAGACCATCGCCGACCTCAAGCTTTCGCAGGCGGACCTCGATGCCATCTCCGCCATCCGCACCTCCATCGAGGACAAGCTCGACGACGATGCCGAGTCCATCATCACCGCTGAGCGCTACGATGCCATCAGCCACGTTGTCGACAAGACCGTCAAGCGCACGCGCACGGGCCTGACCACCTCGCAAAAGATCGACCGCGTGGTCACCAATCGCTGGCTGGGCCTGCCCATCTTCGTCGTCATCATGTTCTTCGTGTACTGGCTGGCGGTTTCCGTCGGCGGCGGCGTGGTGACTGACTGGGCCAACGACGGCATTTCCGGCGATGGCTGGCTCTACACCGGCAACGCCGCGTTCGACGAGGCCACCGAGGAATACGAGGACGCTCATTCCCAGGTTGTGGCCTATGTCGAGAACATTCTGGGCGAGGACGAGGAATCCGAGCTGCCTTCCGACGAATCGCAGGAAGTGCTCGACGCCTTAGCCGCCGAGGAGCCTGAGGCGCCCGAAGACGACGCCGATGCGGATGCCGTGGCCGAATATGAGGAGGCCATGGCTGAATACGAGGAGGCGCAGGCCATCGTCGCCGACTTCGACGAGCAGGCGCAAACCTCGCATGCCGTGGCTTCTATGGAGGTAGAGGACGAGGACGGCAACGTGGAGGAGCAGACCATCACGTTCGCCGATTACCAGAAGGCCCTTGAGGTCGAGGAGCCCGATCCGGCCGACGGCACGTGGGGCCTGTGGATCCCGGGTCTTGGCGCCATCATCGCCGATGCCATGGAAGCGGCCGATGTCGCTCCGTGGCTGCAGTCCCTCGTCAACGACGGCATCGTCTCCGGCGTCGGCGCCGTCATCGGCTTCATCCCGCAGATGGTCATCCTGTTCCTGCTGCTGGGCATCCTGGAGCTGTGCGGCTACATGTCCCGCGTCGCGTTCATCATGGACCGCATCTTCCGCAAGTTCGGCCTGTCCGGTAAATCGTTCATCCCGATGCTCATCGCTTCCGGCTGCGGCGTGCCTGCCGTCATGTCCACCAAGACCATCGAGAACGAGATGGACCGCCGCATGACCATCATGACCACCACGATGATCCCGTGCGGCGCCAAGATGCCCATCATCGCGCTCGTGTTCGGTGCGCTGGCATCCGGCGACTCGTCGGCAACGTGGTACGTGGCCCCCATGTTCTACTTCTTGGGCGTCATCGCTATCATCCTGTCCGGCATCATGCTGAAGAAGACCAAGCTGTTCGCCGGCGAGGCAACCCCGTTCGTCATGGAGCTGCCCGAGTACCATATGCCCACGGTGAAGTCCATCCTGCTGTCCATGTGGGAGCGCGTGAAGGGCTACATCATCAAGGCAGGTACCATTATCTTCCTGTCCACCATCGTCATCTGGTTCCTCATGAACTTCGGCGATGCGGGCGAGGGCTTCGGCCTGCTCGACCCCGATGCCCCCGACTACATGGAGCACAGCCTCATGGCCGGCTTGGGCAACCTGCTTGCCTGGATCTTCGCGCCGCTGGGCTTCGATAACTGGCAGGCTACGGCGACCGCCGTCACCGGCTTGGTGGCCAAGGAGAACGTCGTCGCTACCGTGGGCATCATCACGCAGCTGGCCGATTACGGCGAGGCTGACCCGCAGCTGTGGTTCGGCTTCCTGCAGATGCTCGGCGGTTCCACCGCTGCCGTCGTCGCCTTCTGCGCGTTCAACCTGCTGTGCGCTCCGTGCTTCGCTGCTATGGGCACCATCCGCCAGCAGCAGAACTCCCCGAAGTGGTTCTGGATCACCATCGGCTACCTGTGCGGTTTCGCCTGGTGCGTGGGCACCATGCTCTACCAGTTCGTCGGCCTTGCGACCGGCGAGGTCGAGTTCAACGTGTTCACCGTGGTGGCCATCGTCATCGCAGCCGCCATGCTGTTCCAGATCTTCCGCCCCATGCCCAAGCGTGAGGAGAAGCAGGAGAAGTAGCGCTGCGCCCATCTTGCAAGACCGGTATCGGGCCAGAAAACCATCGATGACGGTTTTGCGAAGACGTGAGCTGCTTTAAGCGGGACGCCGCCTTCGGGTGGCGTCCCGCTGTCGTTCGTAGTATTATCCAAGGGAAACATTTTTCGCGCGCCGGCATCGGTGCGCAGCGTTGGGAAGGAGTCAGACCGTGATCTTGGGTTTGGAATTCAACCTGTCGACCGTGGCGGTCCTGCTGATCGTGGTCGCATGGGCGGTATGGGCGGTGCGCCGTCTGTGGAGCCGAGGCATGTGCGACTGCCATGCCGACAGCCCGCGCGGTTGCTCGGGCGGCTGCGGCGGGTGCACGGGGTGCAGCGCCGCGGCGCGCATGGCCGCCGACATGGGCAAGGCCGTGTCCGGCAGATAGGCGAACCGCGTGCACGTCCGCGGTATAGAAGATGCGACCAAGGGAAGGGGCCGGCTTGATGCCGGCCCTTCGCGTATTCGATGGTCTTGCGGTCGGGGAGAGCCGGGCATGTGGCGCAGCCGTTCCGCGATATGAAGGCGAAGCGTGCGACGCAGCCGTCCCGCGATATCCGGGCGGCAGGGGAGGTTCGCTTGGGAAGCGTTCGGATGGGCTTGGGAATCAACCGGCAACGGGAAGCCCATCCGCACCCGTGTCAAACGCAAACGAAACGCTCGGGTGGGCTCGTGAATCAAGCGCGCAAAATGAGAAGATTGCTTAGGAAAACTTTTCTCAAAAAGTTATTGACGGTTTACTAAAGTTACCCTATACTGACAAATGTCGATGGCAAGCGTTTCCCCCTTCGCAAAAGCCATTCGACTCCTCTCTTTCTTTTGCTGACCCGGCGGCAGGGCTCTTCTCGTCTGGCCCCGCCGTATCAGCAGGCCGACGAGGGTTCCATACCCCCCCTCTCCACCCTCGTCGGCCACTTTCTCCTCTTCGGGTTTCCCCGCGAATTCACAAGCCGTTTGAGCAGCCAGAATGCGCAGCTATGCGCTTTTCGGCGTTATGCTGTCGCCCTGTGGTACTATGAGGGCAACTATGAAAGGAGGGCCCAATGGAGAAGATGTCCAAATCGCACGAGGATTACCTTGAGGCCATCGTAATGCTTGGGGGCACCACGGAGGTGTCCGTCCGATCTGTCGACATCGCCAACAAAATGGGCGTTTCCAAGGCTTCTGTGAACAAGGCGGTCACCGCGCTGAAGGAGAAGGCGCTTGCCGAGCAGCCGTATTACGGCGACGTCACCCTTACCGAGGCTGGTTTCGTATATGGCACCGCCATATACGAGCGCCACTGCATGCTCTCGAAGTTCTTGCATAAGGAGCTGGGCATTCCTGCCGACGTTGCCGAAAACGAAGCCTGCCTTATGGAGCACGCCATCAGCGACGACTCGTTCGAGAAATGGAGAGCTTATATTAAAAAGCTCGACCTCTAAAGGCGCGAAGACGTCCATCGCTAAAGCTAAACCGCATGCCAGCCGCCCGTTTTCTCTTCGGAGACGGGCGGTTTTCCGTCTTGGGCGCCGGCCGCGCGGCGTCGCTCGATGTGCTATCCTACCGAATGCTTCTTGCATCAAATCACACACTTAATCGAACCACATGCGCTAAGGGGCGGTCATCCATGTCACGGCAAGCTCATATCCTCTCGTTCGACGACGTCAAGCGAGGCGGTTCCCGTTACCCGGAACATCAGCATCGCGATCGAGCGGAGCGCCCGCAGACGGGTCGCACCCGCGCGGGTCAGCGTCCCTCGCAAGCCCCGCGCCGTCAAAGCTCGCCTTTGCTGTCCTATCTTTCCGAAGACGCGTTCGCGCAGCCTTATTTCGACGAGGAGGCCTTGCGGCATCCTGCACAGCAGCGCCGCGGCGCATCCCGTTCCGCCCGTAAGCGCGGCGAAGCCGTCGCCGAGCTGCGCCGTTCCTCTCGCGTTTCCTCGCAAGAGCGTGATGAGCGTGCCGAAGAGCCGCAGGAGGGTCGGATCACGGCTGCCGATCGCCGACGCGCCAAGGCGAAGGCCCGCGCCAAGGCCAAGGCCGGCCGCGCGTTCGAGAAGCAGTTCGGCGGGCAGGCGCCCGAGAGCGACGATTCCCCGCGCGCAGCCGTGTACAAAGGGCAGATGGGCGCAAGCCAGCGTCGTGCCCAGCGCATGCAGGCCGATGAGGCCGCGCCGTCGCGCAACCGTCGTCATGCGCGCTTCTCCAAAGACGCCCTTATGGGCGTCATGGGGTCTCGCAACTTCATGATCGGTGCCGCCGTGGCGGCATGCCTGGTCATGTCTACGGTGTTCCTGTATCCCACCGCGCAGCGCTACTATTGCAGCGTGCGCGACCACGACAAGCTGGTCATCGAATACGATGCGCTCGTCGATCGCAACCAAGCGCTGCAATCCGACGTCGACTCCCTGCAAACCGATGCGGGAGTCGAGCAGCGTGCCCACGAGCAGCTCGGCTGGGTGAAGAAAGGCGAGGAATCCGCCAACGTGCGCGGTTTGAACCTGGAGGAAACGCAGCAGGGCTCCAACATCACGCCCAACATCTCCTCCGATAGCGTGCAGGCGCCCGATACGTGGTACTCGCCGCTGCTCGATCTGGTGTTCGGCTACAAATAAGCAGGCAAGGGGGTTGCCATGACCGAAAGCCGCACGCAAGGATTTGCCGCGGGGCGCTATGCCGCCATCGACATCGGAACGGTCACGTGCCGTATGCTCGTGGCCGATGTCGACGCCGCGGGCGCCATCCAGGAGGTGGATCGCGAATACGCCATCACCAACCTTGGCGAAGGCGTCGATGCCACCGGCATGCTCTTGCCTGCCGCAATCGACCGCACCGTCGAAACGGTAGGGGGCTATTGCGCCGTGCGCGACCGCCTTGCCGAGCAGGGCGCCCCCATCGCCAAGACCATCGCGGTCGCCACCTCGGCATCGCGCGATGCAGGAAACTCCGATGGGTTCGTGCGGCGTCTGGCGGACTTGGGCATCGTCCTTTCGGTCATCCCCGGCTGGAAGGAAGCGGGGCTGTCGTTTTCGGGTGCATCGTGCGATTTCCCTGGTCAGGACCTTATGGTGGTGGATATCGGCGGCGGTTCCACCGAGATGGTGGTGGGCCGTGCGGGCCAAGCGCCGGCGTGGGCGCACTCCTTCGATATCGGATGTCGTCGCGTCACTGAGAAGTTCATCCGCACCGATCCTCCCATACCCGCCGAGCTTGAAGCAGCGCGCGAATGGATAGCGCAACAGCTTGCCGAGCATCTCGGGGAAGCTGGGAGGGCAGGCGTGGCGCCTGAGCGCCTGGTGGCGGTCGCGGGTACGGCTACCACGGTGGTCGCGGTGCGCGACCGGATGCGGGTCTACGATTCGACGAAGGTGCATAAGGCGCACGTGACGCGCCAGCAGCTCGATCGGCAGTACTCGGAGCTGGCTGCCATGCCCCTGGAACGGCGCAGCCAGGTCGTGGGCTTGGATCCCGGCCGGGCGCCGGTCATCGTGGCGGGCCTGGTCATCATGCAGGCGGTCATGGATGCCGTCGGCGTGGACGGGTTCACCGTCAGCGAGACGGATATCCTGCACGGCATCATCCTGGACGCGGCCAAGCTCGGATAGACCCGCCTTCCAAGCAATACGGTGCGGGTAGACGCTTTGCGGGCGGTCCCGCGGCATGCATCGGACGTGCGTGAACATGCTAAAACGGCCCGAATCGGTGAACCGATCCGGGCCGTTGCCGTATCCGCATGGTAGGAGCGGTGGGATTCGAACCCACAAGCCTTGCGGCGGCGGATTTTAAGTCCGCTGCGTATGCCGATTCCGCCACGCTCCCATGTTAGCGTGCCCACCATCATATCAGAAAAAGCCGCGAGGACGTCTTGGCGGCGGTCAATTTGAAGTTCCTTGGCTGATTGCGCCGCTTGTCCGGAGGGGCGCGTGAGCGCAAGGCGCTTGTGGTACCATGACATGAAGCATGCAAGCGATTCGAATCAAGAAAGCGCTATGAAGAACATCAACGAGATCATCGCAGACGTAGCCGAACCCCCGAAAACCTTCGAAGGCTATCTGATGGCCTATGCCGATCAGGTAGGGGATCTGGTGAACACCTATCTTCCCACGGGAACGCATCCCGACATGGATCGTTATCTGTACACGCCCCTGAAGCGGTACAGCGAAAACGGCGGCAAGCGCCATCGCCCGCTCATCTGCTTCGCCGCATGCCTGGCAGTGGGTGGCGACATGCGCCTGGCCACCAGCGCGGCGGCCGCTATCGAGCACTTCCATACCGCGGCTCTCATTCACGATGACATCGCCGACGAGGCGGAGCTTCGCCGCGGCGAGCCGTGCATGCACTGCACGGAAGGCATCGGCCTTGCCATCAACGCGGGCGACCTTGCCTTGTCCCTGGTGAACGGCACGGTCGTGGAAGACCCCGACCTTGACGATCATACGAAGGTGCGCGTTATCTCCGAGCTCATCGAAATGACGCGCCGTACCATCGAGGGCCAGGCCCTTGACATCGGATGGGCGCGCGACGGTCGCTACGATATCACCCCCGAGGACTATCTTGTTATGGCCACGCATAAAACCGCCCATTACTCCGGTGCGGTGCCGCTGGCCGTGGGCGCCATCATCGGCGGCGGCACGGCAGAAGAGGTGGAGGCCCTGCGCAGCTACGGCCTTGATACGGGCCTGGCGTTCCAGATCCAGGACGACCTGCTCAACCTCATCGGCAGCGAGGAGTCCACGAAGAAGGATTTCCGCAGCGACATCACCGAGGGCAAGCGCACGTTGGTGGTGGTGCACGCCCTGGCCAACGCCGCCCCTGAGGCGCGCGAGCGCCTTATCCAGATCTTGTCCGCCAAGGAGAAGGACCCGGCGGTGCTCGCCGAGGCGGTCGACATCATGCAGGCCACGGGCAGCGTCGAGTATGCGCGCAGCTACGCCGAGAACCTAACCAATGCCGCGAAGGGCCGCTTGGTGGAAAAGGTGGGGCCGTCCCTGTCGCGCGACATGCTGATCTCCATGGCCGATTGGTTCGTGAACCGACTGAAGTAGGTGGGTGCAATGGAAACCATTAAACTCAACGATTCCGGAGCTGCCGTCGAGGACGTGCAGCACCGTCTCTCCCGTATCGGGCTTCTGGACGAGGCTTGCGTCGACGGCCTGTTCGGGCCTGAAACGGCGAAGGCAGTTGCCGCTTTCCGCTCCCAGGCGCAGCTCGAGTGCGGCGAAGAGGTGGACGAGAAAACGTGGGCTGCCCTGGTGGACGCATCGTTTTGCCTGGGCGACCGCACGCTGTACCTGCGCATGCCCCATTTCCACGGTCATGACGTGCGGCAGCTGCAGAAGGCGCTCTCCGCGCTCGGCTTCGCCTGCGGCGACATCGACGGCATCTTCGGCGCGTTCACCGAGCTTGCCCTGCGCAAGTTCCAGACGAACCTGGGCCTGCCCACCGATGGCATCGCCGGTGCGTACACGTATGCCGCCATCCGCAACCTGCATCATTCCTGGGAGGGCAAGGAGGCCGTGCGCGGCTCCTCTCACCTGGGCTTCGCGCGTGCGGCCGGCGTGCTCGAGCGCAACGCGCTGTGCCTGTTCGGCACGCAGGAGTTCACGCGCAGCGTGGCTTCGCGTATGAGCAACCTGGCGCTTGCCACCAACCCTGCATCGAAGATCGTCAGCGCCGATAACCTGCTGGTGGCGCCCGACGAGCAGATGCTGCTCGTGCACATCGTGCTGCCCGAGGAGCAGACGGGCAACGCTCCTCGCGTGGGGTTCGCCCCCGAGGAAACGCTGTCCATGCGCCTGGAGTCGGCGCTCGAGGCGGCCATGCAGGCCGATCCGGCGCGCATCGCCGTCGAGCTTCCCGGCAGCATGTGGGAGGACGCCGGCGTGGGCCGTTCGGCTCAGCATTTCGCCATCACGCTGCTCGACGCGCTGTGCACGGCGCTCGCGAAGCGGTAGGGGCGTATAGCGAAAAGAAGCAAAGGTAACGGGCGGTCCACGGGGCCGCCCGTTTTGCATCGGGATGGCAACGGTTTGCCTAAAGCGGTTGGGCGTTGCGTATACTGGGGATATCGAAGCGGGGTCCGAACGCGGCCCCTGCAATCAAGAGAAAGGTCCGATCATGACCGAGCATAACGATAACCCCATTCCGCAGACCGAGCAGCCGGCTTCCCCGCAGACGCCCGCCCAGCCTGTTCCTCAGCAGCAGCCTCAAGCTCAGCCCGGCGACCAGCCGCAAAGCGGCCCCGGCGCTTCCCAGGTGCCTCCGACCCAGCCCCAGCCCGGGCAGCCGTATGCGCAGGCACAGCAGCATCAGCCCTACGAACAGCCCATGTATGCGCAGCCGGTGTATCCCCCGGCGCCGCTCATGAAGCTGTCGGGCGGCATGAAGTTCGCCTGGTTCGTCATCGGCGCGTTGGTGGGCATCCCGGGCATCCTGCTTGCCTGGGTGTGCAATGCAGATAAGTACCCCCAGGTGAAAAATGATGCGGTGAAGTTCTCCGCCATCGGTTTCGCCGTATGGATGCTCGCCGGCATCATCTTCACCGTCATGATAGGCGGCATGCTCGCTGCGTTCGTGGCCGCTGTCGATCCCAGCTACTACGGCGCCTATGCCGGAACCTGGTAGCGTTGAGCTTCGCGGCGATGGCCGTCCGCGACGCACGGTATCTCGGACGGCCGTGTTCGGGCCCTTGCCGGGTCTAGCTTCAGCAGCCGGACACGCCCTTCGCGTTAGCAAACGTAAACAATATGTTACGAAGAAGAGCCCCATCGGGGCTCTTCCATATTTTCGGGAATCGCCGGTGGTACAATCAGCCAGTTTTTCAAAACGCCCGGTATGCGGGCAAACGAGGCTGCAAATCGAAGGAGCGAACATGGCACGTCCCATGACTATGGCCGAGAAGATCTTGGCCGCCCATGCGGGGCTTGACGAGGTCGAGCCGGGGCAGTTGATCGAGTGCAATCTCGACCTGGTGCTTTCCAACGACATCACGTCGCCTATCGCCATCAAGAATTTCAAGCAGATCGGCGTGGAGAAGGTGTTCGACCCCACCAAGATCGCCCTGGTTCCCGACCATTACGTTCCGAACAAGGACATCAAAAGCGCCGAGCAGGCCAAGCAGGTGCGCGATTTCGCCCGTGAACAGGGCATCACGCATTACTACGAGGTCGGCTGCATGGGCGTCGAGCACGCGCTGCTGCCCGAGCAGGGCGTCGTGGGCGCGGGCGATCTGATCATCGGCGCCGATTCCCATACCTGTACCTATGGCGCCCTCGGCGCGTTCTCCACCGGCGTGGGCTCCACCGACGCCGCCGTGGGCTATGCCACGGGCAAGGCGTGGTTCAAGGTGCCCGAAAGCCTGCTGTTCAAGATCGACGGCCAGCTTGCCCCCGGCGTCACCGGCAAGGACGTCATCCTGTACATCATCGGCATGATCGGCGTTGACGGCGCGCTGTACAAGGCCATGGAGTTCACGGGCAGCGCCATCCGCAGCATGTCCATGGACCAGCGCCTTTCCATCTCCAACATGGCCATCGAGGCCGGCGGCAAGGCGGGCCTTATCGAGGTCGACGACATCACGCGCGCCTACATGGACGGCCGCACCGAGTGCCCCTATACCGAATATCATTCCGACCCCGACGCCGTGTACGCCCACGTGTACGAGATCGACGCCGCCGACATCCCAGCTACCGTTGCATGGCCGCACCTGCCGTCCAACACGCGCCCGGCGGCGGAATCCCGCGACGTGAAGATCGACCAGGCCGTCATCGGCAGCTGCACCAACGGCCGTTTGGAGGATATGCGTCAGGCCGCCGATGTGCTGCGCGGCCGCAAGGTGCACCCCGACGTGCGCTGCATCGTCATCCCGGCAACGCAGGCCGTGTACAAGCAGTGCATCGCCGAGGGCTTGATGGACGTGTTCCTCGATGCCAATTGCGCCGTTTCCACGCCCACGTGCGGCCCGTGCTTGGGCGGCTACATGGGCATCTTGGCCGCCGGCGAGCGCTGCGTGTCCACCTCGAACCGCAACTTCGTCGGCCGCATGGGCGACCCCACGTCCGAGGTCTACCTGGCAAGCCCGGCGGTTGCCGCGGCCAGCGCCGTGCTCGGCCACATCGGCCTGCCCGAGGATATTGCGGAATAACGGATAAGGGAAGGAACCGATCATGCATTTCAAGGGTACCGCGCATCGTTACGGCCGCGACATCGACACCGACGTCATCATCCCGGCCCGTTACCTCAACTCCTCCGACCCCGAGTGGCTGGCAGCGCACTGCCTGGAGGATCTGGACAAGGACTTCGTGAAGAAGGTGCAGAAAGGCGACATCATCGTGGCCGACGAGAACTTCGGCTGCGGATCTTCGCGCGAACATGCGCCCATCGCCATCAAGGCCGCAGGCGTGGACGTGGTCATCGCCAAGTCCTTCGCGCGCATCTTCTACCGCAACTCCATCAACACCGGTCTGGCCATCATGGAATGCCCCGAGGCCGTCGACGCCATCAAGCAGGGCGATGTCGTGGACGTCGATGCCGATGCGGGCGTCATCACCAACACCACCACCGGCGAAACGTTCAAGGCCCAGCCGTTCCCGCCGTTCATCCGCGAGATCATCGAGGAAGGCGGCCTGATCAACCGCACCCGCAAGGTGCTCGGCATCGAATAGCTTTTAGCGGTGCCGACTCGTGAACAGGGGACGGAGGTGTGTTCACGGTTGGCTTTCACGATGCAGAAGGAAGCTCGTGAACACACCTCCGTCCCCTGTTCACCGTCCCCCCCCTCCGAGGGGGGAGTGGGGTACCAACCGCAAACTGAGAAGAGGGCGGCTTGCGCATGGCAAGCCGCCCTCTTGCTTTCAGGGCAGGCAATGCTCCCTGGACGCGTCCGCGTTCTCTGTTTGCACACGTGAACGCGCTTCTACCCCGGTTCGCACCTGCTTTTGGCTGCGAATGCGCCTGCGCCCCCAGTTCACCAACCGTGAACGCACCTCCGTCCCCTGTTCATTTGCGGTTCAGGGATGTGCGGCGGGACGCGTCTACTCCCCGAACATCCTGCTGAGCAGGCCTTTACGGCGCGGTTTCTCTTCCCGGCACGTGCCTTCGCCGGCCGTTGCCGTTTGGACGGCGCCCCCGTTGCCGCCGATGCGGACGATCTTGTACAAAAACGGCGATTTCGCGTACTTCACTTCGATGGGCGTTGCATGCACGGTGCTCTCGGCGGACAGATAAAGGCCGGGGTTGAGCGGCGCCTGCACGTGGATTTCCTTTTTCTCGCTGAACACCACGGCTGCGGCGCGGCCCGTCTGCCCGTTCACGGCTATGCGTACCTGCTCGCCATCGCGCCCGTCCGAGGCGGGACGATCGACGTAATAGACGGGCACGAGCATCAACCCCGATGCGTGTTTGCGCACGCTGCGGGCCCATTGACGCATGCTCTTCTTGCCGTAGCCGAACGCCTTCTCGGCATCGTTTCCCGCCAGCGAATACGTTAGCTTGTCGATGACGGCGCTCTTCTTCAGCAGGCCTTCGACGGCTATGACGCGGAAATCGCCTTCCTGCATGGCGGGGTCGAACGGGGCCACCGTCGAGAAGTCCCACGGTTCGAGCAGGCCCATGAGCGGTATGTCGACGAAATAGGTCTTCGGCCATGCCCAATCGAGCACCTCGAAGTACACCTGCGATTCCTTCCCCGGCATCTTGCCGGGGAAGGACGCCATCATACGCAGGTCGGCAAGCTCCACGGGCACGTACGTGAGCGCCATCTGCTCTCCGATGGCCTTATCCGCGTCGTGCCCGGCGAAGGCCTCGGGGTGCTGGTGTACAAGCGCAAGGGCGTTCGCGCGCGCCTGCTGGGCGGAGATGCGGCAGGGAAGGGCCTGCTCAGGGATGTATTCCGCTCCCGTTCCCATGGAAAGCCGCTTGCTGAACGTGCCGGGTTTGAGCAGGTCGGCGACGCCGATCTTGTTGCCGCACGAGGGGCACTCGAACACGCTTTGGGTGGATTTGCCCTCGAAGGCCGCCCCGCAAAACGGGCAGGGGACGCTCACGTGCTCGGCGTTTTGGAACTCGTCGGCGGTTGCGGGGTCTTCCCATAGCAGTCGCTCGAGCAGCGACATGTTGCGCCAGTAGGGCTTGTAGTAGTACCAGTCGGAATCCTGCGCGGGCTCGAGCTGCGAGACGTGCGTCAGCTTCAGCAGGCCGTCGACCACCTGAAGCGGCGTATGGCGGATGCCCATGGCAGGTGCCGGCTCCGGTCCGCCCTCGGTCCAGGGCGTGCTCGCCCCGCAATAGGCGCAATCGAAGCTGCGGGTTTGCTGGTGGGAGTACATGGGGCCGCCGCAGTTGCGGCACTTGATGGCGAAGAACCCTTCCATATAAGGCCTCCTTGGGCGTAGGGGCTGTTGCTTGCGAGTATGCCTGAGCCGCCGTGCCTGCGGCAAGCCCCGCGCGGCCCAAAAAGCAGCACCTCCGGCAATGGAGCGGCCCATTTCGCGAAAACGCCCGGATGACGGCGCCGCCGCTTCGTCGCCAAAGCGCGCATCGTCCTGCGTGGACATATCCATATTTCCCACGGGAATAGGCTGTTTGGAAGCCCTACTGCGTTACTATGTGAACGTAACCGAATCACTTTTTGAAAGAGGCTCGCATCATGACGAAGCAATACGACATCTGCCTGCTGCCGGGCGATGGCATCGGCCCTGAGATCATCGCGGAGGGCGTGAAGGTCCTCAACGCCGTCGGCGCGAAGTACGACACGCGCTTCGATTGCAAGGAGTCGCTTATCGGCGGCGCCGCCATCGACGCGGAGGGCGATCCGCTGCCGGCCGCAACGCTCGAAGCCGCGAAAGCCGCCGATGCCGTGCTGCTTGCCGCTGTGGGCGGGCCGAAATGGGATACCACCGACCCGGGCGCACCGCGTCCCGAGGCGGGTCTTCTGGGCATCCGCAAGGGACTGGGCCTGTACACCAACCTGCGCCCCGTGCAGATCTTCGATGCGCTCGCAGGCGCTTCCACGCTTAAACCCGAGGTCATCGAGGGCGTCGACCTCATGATCGTGCGCGAGCTCACCGGTGGCCTGTACTTCGGCAAGCGCGAGCGCTTCTACGACGAGGAAGGTGCCGGCACCGACGGCGCCAAGGGCCAGCGCGCCTACGATACGCTCGAGTACCGCGAATACGAGGTGGAGCGCATCGCCCGCCAGGCGTTCGAGGCGGCTCGCAAGCGCCGCGGCAAGGTGACCAGCGTCGATAAGGCCAACGTGCTCGAGACCAGCCGCATGTGGCGCGAGATCGTGCACCGCATCGGCGAGCAGGAGTACCCCGACGTGCAGATCGAGGACCTGCTGGTGGACAACACTGCCATGCAGCTGATCAACCGTCCTGCCGACTTCGACGTAGTGGTCACCGAGAATATGTTCGGCGACATCCTCTCCGATGAGGCCGCTCAGATCACCGGCTCCCTTGGCATGTTGGCATCCGCAAGCCTGGGCGACTCCACGGCGCTGTACGAGCCCAGCCACGGCAGCGCCCCGGATATCGCCGGCAAGGGCATCGCCAACCCGCTGGCGCAGATCCTGTCCGTCGAGATGATGCTGCGTTACAGCTTCGGTATGAACGAGGCGGCCGACGACATCCGCCGCGCGGTCACCGAGGTGCTCGACGAGGGCTGGCGCACGGGCGACCTGAAGGATGCCGCGACGCCCGCCGACAAGGTGGTCGGTTGCGCCGGCATGGGCGATCTGGTGGTCGCACATCTGTAAGCACCGACCGGCGGGGGAGTTCCCGCTGCAACAGGATCACGGGGTCGCGGTGCGGCCCCGTGCGGTAAACTGTTCGTGCGGATCGGCGCCGCGCCGCCGCACCCCTTCGACGAAAGGAACCTCAAATGGCCGATGACTGCCTGTTCTGCAAACTCATCTCCGGGGAGATCCCCACGAACAAGGTGTACGAGGACGATATCTGCTTCGCGTTCGACGACATCGAGCCCGAGGCTCCCGTGCATACCCTGCTTGTCCCGAAGAAGCACTACGACGACCTGTGCGACGGCATCCCGGCCGAGGTGCTCGGCCATATGCTTTCCGTGGTGCCGAAGGTCGCCGAGCTCAAGGGCGTGCGCGAGTCCGGCTTCCGCACGGTCATGAACACCGGCCCCGACTCCGCTGCAACGGTCAAGCACTTCCACATCCACATCCTGGGTGGCGTGAAGATGGGTCGCTTCACGTTCGAGAACTCCCAGCGCGTGCAGGGCTAGCGCCCGCAACCGCAGCGCAATAGGCTTCGATCGCAGAACGCCGCTTGCCGTAAAGGCAGGCGGCGTTTTCGTTTCGCTATAGACTCTTCGGGGACGTAGCGTTAAGCGTCCGGTTCAGAAGCCCTTTTTGCTATAACGCATCCATCGATGGCGGGAAGCCGTCGGCCAGCAGGTCGGCGGCTTCTCCCATACTCTGGTAAGCTATTCGCCAGCATTTGAAAGGATGGTTCAGCGTGCAAAAGGTTGCGGGAAAAGAAGGCTTGTGGCGGCTTGAGCCGCACGAGAAGCTGTTGGGCGCGCGTTGCAAGGTTCTGCGCGATGCCGTGCCCGCGCTCGCCGATGGCACGGTTTTTTCCGGGGCGTTCGGCGTCGTGGGCGGCCGCGTGATGCGGCCGAAGCCGAAAAGCGGCGGCATGTACCTGGTGCATCTGGAGGGCGATTCCCCCAGCGACCAGGCCATGCGCATCGTGGCGTACCTGGACAGGTACGGGCGCGTGTTCGCCTGCGACGAGCCGCAGGTTGCTCCGCCGGCGCGCACTCCCGACATGGAAATCGCCCGATTCTCCGACTTGGCGCAGGATGCCGTGAAAACCGCCGGGTACGTGTATGTGCATGACGGCGAGGGCGACGTGGCGCGATGCGTGGCGGCCTACAAGGGAACGGCCGATCTATATAAGGTATCGGACACGTGGTATCGCTTCGACGAACGCAAGGCCATGACCTACAAGGAGTTCATGGCCCGCGCGTACTTTGCGCTGTGCTTCCGGCCGGCCATGGGCGCGCCGGCCGTCCCTAGCCGCGGCGTCATGGGCGTGTTCGACGCTTTGGGGCCCGAAAAGCCCTTCGAGGCGCTGCGCGAGCTTGCGGGCCAGGTCCAGCGTGCGATGGCGGACCCCCAGCTTGACGCCCCCGGTGCCGTCAAGCTTCTGCTGGAGCACCTTGAGCAGGCCGGGCTGTTCGCCATCCACGAGCGCGGCGTCTCCGACGAGGCCGTGCGCCTGGTGCGTTCCACGAAGTACGCGCACCTGGCCTATCTGGTCCGCAACCTGGAGGATGCCGACATCTCCGACCAGGAGCTGTGGGGGATAGAGGCGGCGCTCAACCGCTTCATCCTGCTGTGCGAGCGCATGGGCGATCGCGCCGATGCCGCGGGGCTTGACGAGTGCCGTCAAGCCGATGCGCAGCTGTTCGTTGCGGTGGGCGAACAGGACCTGGCGGGCGGCATGCCCGAGGGCGCCCCGTCCGGGCATGAGGGCGGCGAATGGGGCACGCGCTGCCGTTTGGCGCTGGCCATCGAGCAGCTGCGCCTTCCCGTGCGCGTGGATGTGGAGCTGGCGGGTGATATCGGCGCCGGTCAGGCGGCGTTTTGCCTGACTATGCCGCCGGAGGGCATGGTGCCGGGCGCTGCGGGCGGCGAAGAGGGGGCCGCGCTTCCCTACGTCATGCGCGTCGGCCTGCTGCTCGTCGACCACGCTTTCGCCACCGAGCCGGGCATTGCCCAGGTGAAGCTGATGGCGTTCCCGCTGCCCGACCCTCAGGCTTCGCAGGATGCGCCTGCCGCAGGACCCAAGCAGGCTGTTCCCGCCGTGCTGGGCGCGCCCGCCGCATCGGAACAGCCGCGTGATGCCCGGGAAACGGCGCTGTTCGAGGTCGATCTGGATCGTGCGCTGCATGCCGAGCGCGGCGGTTTCAAACAGGCTATCGCGGGCGAGCCTCGCGAACTGCTTGATGCCGCGGGAGCGCGTTATGACGTTGCCGACGCCCAGGTGCCGCGCCAGCGCGTCATGCACCCCGTGTTCGAGTCGTGGAGCGCCGATGACCAAGCGGGTGAGCTTCCGGCGTGGGCGCAAGGACCCCTGGGCGCGAAGTGCGAGCGCGATCTCGATATCGAATACGACACGGCGTATCGCCGCATGGCCGAGGGCCTGGCGGATTCGCTTGTGGAAGCGCAAAGCGCCACCGAGGCCATCGCCGCCGTGCGCCGCGTGCAGTCCGCCGCGCTCGAAGCGAAGGACGAGCGTGCCGTATCCGCCTGCACGCGCCTGATGGCCGCGCTTGCCGAGGGATCCATCGACGCCGCCGACCAGAACGCGGTGGTGGGGCGCTTCTTGGGCGATGACCGCTGCTTGGTAGCGCTCGGCCGCGCGCATTCTCTTGCCGAGACCGATCCCGCAGCCGCCGTGGAGGCGCTCACCGGCGCCATTGCCGAGGCCCAGCTGCTCGACGGTTTCGCCGATGGCTCCCAGGAGGTGTACCGCGCGTTCGACAGCTACAGCGCCAGGGTGCTGTACAACGTTTCCCGTGCAACACAGATGGTACCGATTGATGGCAATCCCGTCGACTCTGGTCAGGGGCCTGCAGTCGATCCGGCATCCGAAAGCGTCGCGGTTCCCGATGCCGCTGCCGACGCCGGCAAGCGCGTGCGCGTGGTGCCCGACTCGTTCTACCTGTGCCATCTGGAGGTCACGCACTTGCTGGAGCGTTCGTTCGAGCGCGCCGACGAGGCGCTGCGCTACGGCCGCGCCGCCGTGGCCATGGGCCCGTCGTGCGCCATGGGCTACCGGGTGCTCGGGCGCGCCTATATGCTGCAAGGCGATATGGGCCGCGCCTTCGACGCGCTGCGCGCGGGCCTTCGCGTCTCCCTGCAGCCCACCGACATCGCGCTCATGTACTACCAGCTGGGATACGTGATGTGGAAGCGCGGCAGCGCCGACGCGGGCGTGGCGTGCTATCTGAAGGCGGTCGAGGCATCGCCGTCCATCGCCATGCAGGCCACGGCCGAGCTGCGCGAGCTGGTGGCCGAGACCGGCGCATCCATCCCGCCGGCAGGCGGTGTGGAGGCGGCCCTTGCCGCCGAGGGCATCCCTTGCGCACCCGCGTCCGAGACGCTCGACGTCATCGATGCGGCCCTGTCCGCCGCCTGCGATGCCGGCCTTGCCAACGTGGCCCGCAGCCTGCTCGCCACGCGCCTGCGCCATCGTCCCGACGACGCGCTCATGGGTGTGCTACGCAGCTTCGGCGAGCCCGCGTAACGTCGCTCGCCGCCGCTTGTGGGCAACCGCTGCGCTTGCCGGCCGCTGTCTGCGGGCAACTGCCGCGCCCGTCAGCCGTTCCGCGGCCGCGCTGCCTGCGTGCGGCCGTTGAGCCCGTCGGCCGCCCTGCTGCCGCGCTGATTGCGTGGGGCTGCGGCCGGCGGGCCGCCGTGCGGCCGCGTCTGCGCTACAATGCAAGGGTTAACCGTTTTCAACCGTCCGTACCATCGGAACATGAGTTATCGGAAGTAAGGAACCGTCATGGCAATCAACTCCCCGGAGGGAACGCGCGATCTTCTGCCCGATGAGGCGAAGTTCTGGGCGCATTTCCGCGACACCGCGTTCGGCATCTTCGCCCGTTACGGCTATCAGCCCATCGAGACGCCGCTGTTCGAGCAGACCGACCTGTTCGTGCGCGGCATCGGCCAGGCCACCGACGTGGTGTCCAAGGAGATGTTCACCGCCATCTCCGGCGAGAACTTCAAGCGCGTCATCGACGGCGGCACCATCAAGGCGAAAAGCCGTCTGAGCCTGCGCCCCGAGGGCACCGCTGGCGTGGTGCGCGCCGTGGTGCAGCATGACCTGGTGCCGCAGGGCGCGGCTCCGGCCAAGCTCATGTACGCCGGCCCGATGTTCCGCGCCGAGCGCCCGCAGAAGGGCCGTCAGCGCATGTTCAACCAGGTGGGCATCGAATGCCTGGGCGCGGAGGACCCCAGCGTCGACGCCGAGGGCATCATCATGCTCATGCGCTTCTACGCCGCCATCGGCGTCCCCATGGACGCCACGCGCCTGCTGGTGAACTCCATGGGCTGCGAGCAGTGCCGTCCGAAGTACCGCGAGGCCGTGCGTGAGTACATGAACGCCCATGCCGAGCATATGTGCGAGGAGTGCATGCGCCGCGCCGAGATCAACCCGCTACGCGCCTTCGACTGCAAGAACCCCGGCTGCGCCGAGGTCATGGAGGGCGCCCCGAAGATCTCGGACTACCTGTGCGATGACTGCCGTGAGCATTATCAGGCCGTGAAAACCTACCTGGACGGCGCGGGCATCTCCTATATCGAGGACCCCACGCTGGTCCGCGGCCTTGACTACTACACGCGCACCGTGTTCGAGGTGCAGGTCGATCAGGGCATGGGCAGCCAAAACGCCATCGGCGGCGGCGGTCGCTACGACAAGCTGGCCGAGGAAGTGGGCGGTCGTCCCACGCCGGGCTTCGGCTTCGCGCTGGGCTACGAGCGCTGTGCGCTGGCCATCCAGGCAGCGGGTCAGGCGTTCCCGAGCGCCCAGCATTGCGACATCTTCGTGGCGTGCGTGGACGATTCCGTGCGCGCCGAGGCGTTCAGCCTGGTGCAGGCATGCCGCGATGCGGGCGTGACCGCCGAGATGGACCACCAGCACCGCAGCCTGAAAAGCCAGTTCAAGCTGGCTGACAAGGTGGGCTCGCGCATGGTCGCCGTGCTCGGCCCCGACGAGCTGGCCGCAGGTCAGGTGAAGGTGCGCAACATGTCCACCCATCACGAGCGCCTGGTGAAGCTCGATCAGGCCAAAGCACTGCTGGCCCAGTTCGGTGGCGAGCCTTTCGGAGGCGCGCATGCCAGCATCGAGGACGTGTTCGCCGGCGAGGAATAACCCGCAATCGCCGCGCAGCCACGTGAACAGGGCATGAACAGGGGACGGAGGTGTGTTCACCCGATCATCTCCTGGTCATTCCGAAGGCGTTTCCGGTGAACACACCTCCGTCCCCTGTTCACCCCGCGGCGCTGCAACCATGGCATTTTCAAAGGAGCTGGAAGCCGGTATGGTTTCCGGCTCCTTTCGTGATGTACAATGGCTAGGTTTGAGCAACAACCCGGGCCCGCGCTTGCGGCCGGGCGCCCATAAAGCATTGCAAGGAGCAAGAGAGAATGACGGATTACATCAACGAGTTTTGCATGCACGACGCAACGTGCGGCGAGCTGCGCAAGTCCGACGTGGGCCGCGAGGTCACGCTGTGCGGTTGGGCGTGGCACAACCGCGATCACGGCGGGCTGATCTTCTGCGACCTGCGCGATCGCACCGGCTACACCCAGGTGGTCGTCGACCCCGATTGCGTGCCCGAGGAGGACTTCCACAAGGCCGAGCATCTGGGCCGCGAGTACGCCCTGCAGATCACCGGCACGGTGCGCGATCGCGGCGCCGACGCCGTGAACCCGAACATGGCCACCGGCGAGATCGAGGTGCTGGCCAGCAAGGTCAACGTGCTCAACGAATCCGTCACCCCGCCGTTCTCCATCGAGGACGGCATCGAGACCGACGAGACCACGCGCATGAAGTGGCGCTACATGGACCTTCGCCGTCCGGAGATGTACCAGTCCCTGCACCTGCGCCACACCGTGGCCCAGGCCATGCGCGCCGCGCTGAACGAGCGCGGCTTCATCGAGGTGGAAACGCCTATCCTGGCCAACTCCACGCCCGAGGGCGCTCGCGACTACCTGGTGCCCTCCCGTCCGAACCCCGGCAAGTTCTACGCGCTGCCGCAGTCCCCGCAGCAGTTCAAGCAGATGCTCATGGTCGGCGGCATCGAGCGCTATTACCAGATCGCCCGCTGCTTCCGCGACGAGGACCTGCGCGCCGACCGCCAGCCCGAGTTCACGCAGGTCGACATCGAGATGTCCTTCGTTCAGGAAACCGACGTCATGGACCTGATGGAAGGCGTGTTCAAGGAGGTCCTGGCCGCCGCGGGCGTGCAGCATGAGTTCCCGCTGCAGCGCATGCCGTGGAAAGAGGCCATGGACCGCTTCGGCTGCGACCGTCCCGACGTGCGCTTCGGCATGGAGCTCGTCGAGCTCACCGACATCGTGCGCGGCTGCGGCTTCGGCGTGTTCTCCAAGGCCGTCGAGGCGGGCAACGTCGTGAAGTGCATCAACGCCAAGGGCGCCGGCAACTGGTCGCGCGGCGACATCGAGAAGCTGGCCGACGTGGCTGCCGCCAATGGCGCGAAGGGCATGGCCTGGATCGCCTACACCGACGCCGACGCCGAGCTTGCGGGCAAGAGCCCCATCATCAAGTTCCTCGGCGACGAGGTCCACGGCGCCATCAAGCAGGCCGCCGGCGTCGAGCCGGGCGACTTGCTGCTGTTCGCCGCCGATACCTATGGCACTGCTTCCGCCGTGCTCTCCGCCCTGCGTCTGCACATGGCCGAGGCCCTGAACATCCCGCGTGAGGGCCACGCCCTGCTGTGGGTCGTCGACTTCCCCATGTTCAAGTATGACGAGGAGGAGAAGAAGTACGCCGCCGAGCATCATCCGTTCACGATGATCCCCGAGGCCGATTGGGACAAGATCGAGACCGATCCGCTGGCGTGCTCGAGCTACTCCTACGATATCGTCATGGATGGCTTCGAGATGGGTGGCGGCTCCATCCGTATCCACAACGCCGAGCTGCAGAAGCGCGTGCTTCGCCGCCTGGGCGTGGAAGATGAGCAGATGGAAGAGAAGTTCGGCCACCTCATCCACGCGCTCGAGCTGGGCGCCCCGCCGCACGGCGGCATCGCACTGGGTCTCGATCGCCTGGTCATGCTGCTGGCCGGCAAGCAGTCCATCCGCGACGTCATCGCCTTCCCGAAGACCTCCAGCGCTTCCGACCCCATGACCGGCGCCCCGAACGCCGTCACCGGCCGCCAGCTCAAGGAAGTCTCCCTGCGACTGCTGTAATAGGTTGCGCTGGCCTAACGGCCGGCGCAATTGCTTGAAGCTGTGGGCCGCTGCGGCACCCCGCCTTTGCGTTCGCGCGAATGCGGGGCACCGCAGCGGCCTTCGCTGGCTTTTACGCCACCTGCGATTCTTGAATTCTTCGTTCCTGAAAGGACCCTCATGAAAGCTCAACGTCCGTATCCTCGCGCCACCATCACGCCGAAGGGCGAGCATGCGTTGGCCAAGGGGCATCCGTGGGTATACGAGGCCGAGGTGCTGTTCATGGAGGGTGCGCCGGGGCAGGGCGATGAGGTTGCAAACGGCAGTCTCATCGACGTGGTGAATCGCAAGGGGTCGTACCTGGGCACGGGCCTGCTGTCGAAAAGCAGCAAGATTCGCATCCGCCTTATCACGCGCAACGCCAACGACGCGTTCGATCGCGCGTTCTGGAAGCGCAAGGTGGCGTGGGCGTGGGAGTACCGCAAAACCGTCATGGGCGAAGACGCCAGCTGCTGCCGCGTGCTGTTCTCGGAGGCAGACGGCTTCCCGGGCCTGGTGGTGGACCGCTTCAACGACGTGCTGGTGGCAGAAACGCTGTCCGTGGGTATGGAGCAGCTCAAGCCGGTGATCTTCCCGGTGCTGCTCGAGGTGCTCGCCGAGGACGGCGTGGCCATCCGCGGCTTGTACGAGCGCAACGATGTGGCAACCCGCAAGTTGGAGGGCCTTGAGCTCACGGCCGGTTGGTTCGCGGGTGCGGCCGACGAAGGCGGCCAAGCAAGCCTCGATCCGCTGGCACCGGGCGCGCCGGGCACCGAGGGCTTCGGTCCCACCGCCACGCAGATCGTCGAAAACGGCGTGCGCTACGAGGTGGATTTCGAGAACGGTCAGAAGACGGGCTTTTTCCTGGACCAGAAGTACAACCGTCGCGCGGTGGCCAAGCTTGCCGCGGGAAAGCACGTGCTCGACTGCTTCACGCACACGGGCAGCTTCGCGCTCAACGCCGCCCATGGCGGCGCGGCGTATGTGAACGCCGTGGATATCTCCGAGCTCGCCGTGGCGCAGGCGCGCAAGAACGCGCAGCTCAACGGCCTGGAGGAGCGCATGGACTTCACGGCCACGAACGTGTTCGACCTGCTGCCGGCGCTTGAGGCCGCGCATGACCGCACGTACGATTTCATCGTGCTCGATCCGCCGGCGTTCACGAAGAGCCGCAAAACCATCCAAAGCGCCTCGCGCGGCTACAAGGAGATCAACTACCGCGCCATGAAGCTGCTGCCGCGCGGCGGCTATCTGGCAACCTGTAGCTGCAGCCACTTCATGGACACCGAGCGCTTCAAGCATGTGGTTGCCAGCGCCGCGCACGATGCGGGCGTGCAGCTGCGCCAGATCGAGGAGCGTCAGCAGGCGCCCGATCACCCCATCGTCTGGGGCGTCCCCGAAACCGACTACCTGAAGTTCTTCATCTTCCAGGTGGTGTAACGCAAACGGGCGCGGCATGATGCCGCGCCCGTTTTTCGCCGTTGCGCAAAAGCCGCTCGCAACCCATATCGAGCCGTTTCGACAGCTTTCCTGGAAAATAAACAGGTGGGAAGTAATCTACGTTCCCCAAATGCGGTGGGATTCTGGTATTCTGCAATCGACCGTTTTGCAACGAACGAGGATAAGTATCCACAAAATGGTCCGATGTTGATTAACGTATGAAGCTATCGCAGCAGCGATCTCGCTAAGACGAACAAGGGCAGCCGCATGCCGGCGAGTAACCAGGAAACGAGGGGTATAAGGTGTCAGACCCGATTGCGCCGAAGGACGAAACGACGGCAAAAGACCTGCGCAGGTCCACCGATCGCCGCGTGGTACGCACGCGCAAGGCCATCCGCGAGGCGTTCTTCAAGCTGATGGAGAACCAGGACTACCACAAGATCACCATCGCCTCCGTGGCGCGCGAGGCCGATATCGACCGCAAGACGTTCTACCTGCACTATCGCTCGGTAAGCGACCTGGTGGACGAGGTCATCCGCGACGAGGCCCAGAAGATCGTCGCCAGCTGTCGCGAGGCGCTGCGCTCGGATGGCGACAAGGGGCTTGACGTGAGCAAGCTGTTCCAAAGCATCAGCCTGGCCTTGGCCCCTGATATGACGCGCAGCAAGCGGGTGCTGCAGCATGTGTCGCTGCAAGACGTGCTCGACCGCCTGGAGGCAAGCCTGGTCGATGTGCTCATGGAGGACAACGTGCTCGGCCTGCGCCGCGACGATCCGTATGTGCCTTACATCGTGTCGTTTTTTTGCGCTGGCCTGGTGGCGGTGTACCGCCGCTGGCTCATCGCCGATTCCGAGATCCCGCTCGAAAGCCTTGCCGGGGTGACCAGCGCGTGTTTGTTCGACGGCCTCAACGGCGTGCTGCCAAGCGTCAAGTCGGTGTAAAGCGCCTGTGTACATTTGGTAACGCTTGCGCCCTGCGCCCGCAGCGGGAGCGGGGCGCCGGTATACTAGCCCAAGTCGAAACGAGCATCTTATATGGGTCGGGGCGGCGCCAAGTTCCGAACCTGGTCAGGTCCGGGAGGAAGCAGCCATAAGGGGCCTCTGACGAGCGCCCTGTCCCATATAGGATGCTCTTTTTGCGCCCAAAAACGGGAGGGCTGCGCCCCGGATGCTTGCAAATCGGGGTGAAACGGCGTTCGAAAGGCACATATGGGTATCATCGATTTCTTCCTTAACCTCTTAAGCGACCCGCGCGGCGCCATCGCCGGATGGATCATCACGCTGGGCGCGGTGTGGGTGTACACGCCGCTGTTCTTGATCGTGTTCGTGGAAACGGGCTTGGTATTCTTCCCGTTTTTGCCTGGCGACTCGCTGTTGTTCGCAGCCGGCGTCTTCTCTGCCGATGGAGGCGGGCTGCACCTGGGCGCCACGCTGCTGGTGTTTTACGCGGCGGCCATCTTGGGCAACACTTCCAACTACTGGATCGCGCGCTTCTTCGGCAAGCGCATCATCGACTCCGGCAAGGTCAAGGCGCTCACGCCCGAGCGCATGGCCAAGCTTGATAGCTTCTTCGAGAAGTACGGCGGGCTTACCATCGTCATCACGCGCTTCATGCCCTTCTTCCGCACGTTCGCCCCGTTCATCGCCGGCACCGGGCACATGAACTTTGCGAAGTTCACGATGTTCAACGCCATCGGCGGCATCTCCTGGGTCAGCCTGTTCGTGCTGGTGGGCTACTTCTTCGGCGGCGTGCCGTTCGTGCAGGAGCACTTCGAGGTCATCGTGCTCGGCATCGTGGCCGTGTCGGTCGCGCCGGCGGTCATCGGCGCGGTGAAGGCGGCTCTGAACGGCCGCAAGAAGAAGGCGTAGCGCGGCATTCGCGCCTATTCGCGGGAATCTTCGTTGACGCATCCGTTGCAGGATGCGCCATGATGCGCCCGGGGCTTGCAGGCTCCGGGCGTTTTTCGTGTTCGGCGGCGTCTGGCGCGCGGCCGTAGCGGGATGCCCGTATAATGGTGGCAGACCATAACGCCCGGGCTTCCCGGGCTTTCGCATATCCGCACGCAGGGCAAGGAGCAACCACATGGCAGAGGCGCTGTACCGCAAATACCGTCCGCAGATCTTCGAGGACGTGGTGGGGCAGGAGCAGATCGAGCGTACCATCAAAAACGCCATCGAGCAGGACAAGGTCAGCCATGCCTACCTGTTCTGCGGCCCGCGCGGCACGGGCAAGACCACCACGGCGCGCCTGCTTGCCAAGGCGCTGCTGTGCGAGAAGGGCCCGACGCCCGACCCGGATGGCGCCTGCGAGGATTGTCAGATGATCGCCGAGGGCGTGCATCCCGACGTCTACGAGCTCGACGCGGCAAGCCGCACGGGCGTGGAGAACGTGCGCGAGGAGATCATCAACCGCGTGCAGTTCGCGCCCACGCGCGGCCGTTACAAGGTCTATATCATCGACGAGGTCCACATGCTGTCCATCGCGGCGTTCAACGCGCTGCTCAAGACGTTGGAGGAACCTCCCGATCACGTGGTGTTCATCCTGGCAACCACCGACCCGCAGAAGGTGCCGGAGACCATCCATTCGCGTTGCCAGCGCTTCGATTTCCGCCGCATATCCAACGAGTCCATCGTCTCGCGCTTGGGCGCGGTGTGCGTGGCCGAGGGCGTGGAGTTCGAAGGCGACGCGCTCGATCTGATCGCCCATCACGCCGGCGGCGGCATGCGCAACGCGCTCACCTCGCTTGAGCAGACCATCGCGTTCGGCGAGGGCAAGGTCACGCTGGCCGTTGCCGAACGCATGCTCGGCGGCGTGGACTCCGGCGATCTGGCCAACATCGTGCAGGCTCTTGGCAAGCGCGATGCCGCGGCATGCTTCAATTGGGTGGCGGAGTTCGTCGAATCTGGCTCCGACCTGGCGCAGTTCGCGCGCGAGCTTGCTCAGCACGTGCGCAATCTGTACGTGATGAGCTTGGCGGGCACCGACGTGGCGCTTGATGTCAGCGCGTCGGAGCGTCGTCAGCTTGCCGATGAACTGCCCCTGTTCGGCACCGATCGCCTGGCACGCATGCTGCAGGTGCTCGGCGACGTCATGGCCGAGCTGAAAACCTCTACCAACCCGCGTCTGTCGTTCGAGATCGGCTGCACGCGCATGGTTCGCCCGGAAGGCGATCTGACGCTTGCCGCGCTTGCGGAGCGCGTCGAGGCTTTGGAGCGCTCCGGGGTCGCCGTGGCCGCTTCGCCGGTCGCTGCGGCGCATGCTACCCCGGCGGCGCTCGTTTCGGCCCCTGCCCCCGCGGCCCCTGCGCCCGCTGCCGCTGCGTCTGCTGCTGCGCCGGCTGCGGCTCCTGCAGCCCCTGCGCCGGTTGCGGCTCCGGCGGCCGCACCGCAGGCGGTTCCTCGTCCGACTG
>NZ_CABQJR010000018.1 GCF_902464545.1 uncultured Senegalimassilia sp. | reverse complement strand
AGATCTCGACGTAGCCGGCCTTGCGATGGATCTCGCGCCAGTAGTCGAGCAGCGTATTCTTGAGCACCATGCCGTTGGGCAGGAAGAACGGGAAGCCCGGGGCCTCCTCGCGCATCATGAACAGGTCCATCTCGCGGCCGATCTTGCGGTGGTCGCGCTTCTCGGCCTCCTCGAGGTTGTGCAGGTACTCGTCAAGCTCGGCCTTCTTAAAGAACGCCGTGCCGTACAGGCGCTGCAGCTGCTCGCGGCTTGCGTCGGCGCGCCAGTAGGCGCCGGCCAGCTTCATGAGCTTGATGGCGCCGATCTTGCCGGCAGACGGGATGTGCGGACCGGAGCACAGATCGACGAAGGAGCCGTGACGATAGATGGTGATCTCCTCGTCGGCGAGGTCGTCGATGTGCTCGAGCTTGAAGCGCTGGTCGGCGAAAATCTCCTTCGCCTGGTCGATGGTGACCACCTCGCGGACGAAGGGCTCGTTGGCCTTGATGATCTGCTGCATCTTCTTCTCGATGGCGCCGAAGTCGTCGGAGGAGATGTTCTCGGGCAGCAGGAAGTCGTAGAAGTAGCCGTCATCGGTTGCAGGGCCGAAGGCGATCTGCGTGCCAGGGAACAGCTCCTGCACGGCCTCGGCCATGATATGGGCGCAGGAATGGCGCAGGATATGCAGCGCCTCGGGGCTTTTCGCCGTGATGATCTCGACGGCGGCGCCATCGTGAACGAGGGTGGTCAGGTCGACGAGCTTGCCGTCGATCTTACCGGCAAGCGCGGCCTTCGCAAGGCCCGCGCCGATGGAAGCCGCCACGTCGGCGACAGTTGCCCCGGCGTCCAGCGTTTTCTTCGAGCCGTCGGGCAAAACGATTTCCATGATACGTTCCTTTCTTCAGCCGGGCAGGTGCATACCGCCTGCGCATCGGTTTTACGGGATTATAGAAAGATAGCATGCAGCTGCCCACCATGCTAGCGCATAGACCGGTGAATCCCAAATGAAGGTCCGCCGCATGCATAGGAGTTTCACGCGCCGCCGCCTGCTCAGCATTCGGGGCATGCCCGCAAAAGCAGCGGCCTTGCGCGCCTGAAAAGCAAAACGAGCCGTCCGATCGGACGGCTCGTGCGTACGACAAGGGTTCAACCTATTCCTCGGGACGCGCCGGTCGCTGCGGGCGCTGCTGACGCGGGGCGGCCTGAGGCTGCGGAGCGCGGCGAGCCGCCTGGCGCTGACCGCTGACCGGGCTTGCGCAGTACGGGCACACCGTCCATGCCGGCTCAAGGGCATGGCCGCAATGGCCGCACAGGTTCTTCAAGCGCTGATGGCAGTTCGGGCAGAGCACATAATCGGACTCAACGGGGTAACCGCAGTTGGCGCATTCGCCATAGTGCATGAGCTGACGCTGCTTGAGGGCAACCTCGAGCTCCTGCTCGTCACGGTCGATCTGCAGCAAGGGCGGACGCAGCAGGCAGTACGCCACGACGCCCACGAGCGGGACGAGGGCGACGATACCCCACACGTACCAATAGGTGCCGCGCATATACGCATCGCGGGCAACCCACACGATAGACAGGATGTACAAGATGGCAAGCAGCACGACCACGACGGAAAACGCCGCTTGGATCTCAGGCGTGATCAGCTGCGAAAGCAGTTCGCTCATAATGTCCCCATTCTTTCCTTCGATCGGCGCTTCGGCCGCTTCGCCAGTGCGAACGCTTACGGTCCCCATTAGCACATATACGATGCGGGATTATATCAAACCAGGCAAAACAAGGGCGTTTTGCCAATTAATTTCCGCAACCGAAGCCAAAGGGGCGGCTTCTGCTTGATTTGCATGCTCATCCAAGCACCTTGGTTTCGTTATCGAACTCAGCCGGATATGTGCGGCTGAGTTTGGGAGAGCGCCTTTCCGAAGACGGGGGCCGCAAGCGCACCTGATTGCTTCGGTTTTGCCATCGAACCGGGAACGCCCTTCCCTACACCGCGCCCGGGGCAAAGCAGAACGCCAGCAGCGCATAGCTTGCGCAACCGGCGAGGGCGCACCATAGGAGCGACTTGGTCTTGCGCGCGACCACGACCACCACCGCTGCGGCGGCAAGCGGCATGGCGGCAGGCCACACGCCCGCGTCGAACATGCCGGGCGAGAGCAGGTCGTTGGCCACAAGCGCGGCGAACGCCGCAGGCGGGATGAACCCGAGCGCGCGAGCAAGGCCCTCGGGGAGCTGGCGGCCCTTCAGCACGAACAGCGGCAGGCAGCGGCACAGCAGCATGGTGACCAGGCATGTGACGAAGACGATGAAGAAGTCGGTCATGCTCATCGCGCATCATCCCCTTCCCCGGCGGCCTTCGCGATCTTCTCCTCGAGCGCGGCGTCCTCTGCCCTGCGCTGGCGGCGCACTTGCGAGACGAGCATGGCGGCGACCACGCCCAGGATGGCGCCGACGAGGATGGCGGGACCCGCCAGGCCCACGGCTTTGCACGTGAACACGCCCACAATGGCCACCACGGCGGCGATCACGTTCTCGAACGTGATCTTCTGCGTGACAAGCAGGCAGATGAAGATGCTGGTCATGGCGAAGCTGGCAATGGCGAGCGGGATGCCGAGCGCGCCTCCGATGAGGACGCCTGCCACGTTGGACAGCGTCCAAGAGGTGCACGAGCAGATGTTGACGATGGTGGCGCGCGGCACGTTCCACGTTCCCGTGGCGAAGTTCGCCATGTTCACGCCGAAGCTCTCGTCGGTGACCGTGGCGGAGAACAAAAACGACAGGCGCTTGGGCTCCTTGGCGCACATGGGCGCGAAAGACGCCGAATACAGCATCTGACGCGTGTTCACCAGCGACACGCTAGCGATGATGGAGGCCAGAGGGCTTCCCGCAAGCCACATGTTGGGGATCATGAACTGACCCGCGCCGGAATAGAACATGCACGAAAGGAAGAACACCTGCACGGCGTTCATGCCGATGGAGTCTTCCAATATGCCGCAGGGGATGCCGATGGCCACATAGCCCAGCATAATGGGGATGGCGGCCTGCACGGCCGGTTGTATGTCGCTTCTCTGTATCATAACCGCACGATTATAGCCCGAAGCGAATCGGGAAAACAGGGGTTGCTTTTCGCGCGAAAGAGGCGGTGGCGACAACGCCCGGCGGGCGGCGAGCTACCTCATGAAATCGCGCGGCACGAACAGGCGCTTGAACGTTGCGGTGGCATACCGGTCGGTCATGCCGGCGATGTAGTCGGTGACGGCCTGCAGACGGTCGCCCTCGGCGATGACGCGATACTCCTCGGGAACCTCTTCGATGTTGTCCACATAGTAATCGAACAGCTGCGAGACCAGGTACTTGGCCTTGTTGACCTCCGCAAGCACCTGAGGCGCGGTGTAGACGTTGGCGAACAGGAAGCTGCGCAACTCGTTCATGGCGTCCCATACCGGTTCCGATAGCGCGATGTCGTCGACGGCCGCCGAGGTTTGCACCATATCGCGCACCAGAAGCTCGATGCGGCTGGAATGATCGGGGCCGAGCACCTCGTGCGTGCTTGCGGGTAGCGCGTCCTCGGTGAGCAGGCCGGCGCGGATGGCATCGTCGATGTCGTGGTTGACGTAGGCGATGCGGTCGGCGGTAGCCACGATGCGGCCCTCGAGCGTTTCCGCGCGGATGGCGCCGGTGTGGTGCAGGATGCCGTCGCGCACCTCGGCGGTGAGGTTCAGGCCCCGCCCGTCGTTCTCGATGCGCTCCACCACGCGCAGGCTTTGCTCGTTGTGCCGATACTGGGCGGCTACCTGGGCGGATGCGATATCGATGCCTCGGTGACGGGCCAAGCATCCCGCCAAGGCGGCCTCGCCCGTATGGCCGAAGGGAGTGTGCCCCAGGTCGTGGCCGAGCGAGATGGCCTCCGCCAGGTCCTCGTTAAGCCCGAGCGCGCGGGCGATGGTGCGCGCTATCTGCGCAACCTCGAGGGTGTGGGTGAGCCTCGTGCGGAAATGATCGCCTTCGGCGGCCAAGAACACCTGGGTTTTGTGCGAAAGGCGGCGGAAGCTCTTGCAATGCAGGATCTTATCGCGGTCGCGCTGGAATTCGGTTCGGAGGAAATCCGGCTCGCCCGAGCGCGCACGGCCCTCGGACTCGTCGGATTTGGCCGCATCCGCGCTCAAGAGCGCATGCTCGCGGAGCTGCTGGTCCTCGCGGTGAACGATGTTCATGGCTACCCTCCCGACCTTCAAGTTTCAGGCATAGCAGCAGTATACCGCGCCAGGGGCGCCGCGGCGCACAGCGGCATGGCGGACGGCAGACGGGCATCATGGCGTCGAATTATGGAAAGGTTGACGCGGACATGAAACGAATAAGCCACAGACGAGGAGAAAGAAGTATCATGGTTCACCAGTGCAACGATTTGATGACATGAAAGGCCGTCATGAGCGATACCTCGACCGAACACCGCAAACCCGGGAAATATCTTCTGGATTCAACGTTTTTCGTGGCGTTCGAACTTGCCCACGAGGGCCTGAAGGAAGGCCTTCGGGAAGCGAGCTGCCTGAACTGCACACAGTATCGCGTGCTCGTGAAGCTTGCCGCCGCCGAACCCGAGCCCATCGGGCAGAAGAATCTGGGCATCATATTGGACCTGAAGCCCAACGTGATCACCCATGCGGTCAACACGCTGGAGGACGCCGGCTTCGTCGAGCGCATCCACACGCCGGGGAAACGAGGAAGCCGCGTGCGCGTGCTCGAAGCCGGCATCAAGCACATCGAGCAGGCCAACCCCGCCATCATCGCCCAGCTCTACCGCATCTTCCCCACCCAGACCGCGCCCTTCCGCTCGATCTGCGAGGCCGCCGTCATGGCCGGTGCCACCATCGAGCCGCCGCTGTCCCGCGAGATGTCGCGCAAGTTCTTCGCCTCCCGCGCCCTAGCTTCCTTCGAGGTGCTGCGCAAGCGCATAGAGAAGGCCTTAGAGGAGTCGTGCGACGGCGCCACGTTCAGCGAATGCCGTGTGCTGCAGCGCCTAGGCGAGGTGGGCTACCCCATGCGCATCGTGGACCTGGCGCGACAGCTGAAGCTCACGAGCGCCACCGCCGTGCGCGCAACCGACCGACTGGCAGAGCGCGGCTGGGTCGAGCGCATGGGCGCGCCCGACGACCGCAAAGCCGTGTACGTGGCCTGCACCGACGAGGGGCGCCATATGCAGGACGTTGTGCTCGCGGGCGTGGACCGCATCGCCACGCAGTACCTGTGGAGCCGCCTTGCCCCCGAAAAGTGCCGCGATATCGCCATGGCAGGCCACGTGGTGATGGCCGACCTGCAGCAACGCGAGGAAGCCGAGCGTCTAAGCACCCTCACGCAGCTGCGCCCCTTGAAACAGTGATACGCGGGGCTTCCCTAACGTGGCGACCCCGTTCGCGCGCGATCTGACGCACGGGTCTCGACGGCATATCTAAGCGAAAACCCGCTTTGAATCCCATGCGCGCTCCCGCTCCGTCGAAAGCGGAACGGCTTGCCCCAAAACGCAATAAGGGCGTTGGCTTGAGCCAACGCCCTTATTGCGAATACGCGATTATGCGCGGTTCGCCACTTCTTGAGCCTGATCGTAGGTCAACCACCCATCAGGGATGGGCGCATCATCATGGCATCGGCTGCACGCGTTCACCGAAGCACGATGCGCCTTATGGCAATCTCCGCAGTCGAGCTGCTGCCCATGCATGGCCATATGTGGATTACGCTCGCCATACTGCGCCGTCGCCTTCACCAAGTCCTGGCGCGTGATGTTATGGCATGCCGAGTTCAAGCAGAATGCATCGCCGTCCTGGCTCAGCCACTCGCCGAGCTGCTCGGTATCTCGCTCCCCAAGCACCAACCCATAGGTTTCGTTGGCGTACAGCGGCATATTGCCGGTTGCCCACTCGCTCACCTCGGTCAGCTGCTGCGACATGGTGGGTTTATGGCAGCTCAGGCAGTTCGCATCAGCACCGCCTTCCTCTTTCGGCACCGCATGCACCACGGCCAACATGGAATCGGTGTTCTCCACCGTGTTCCCCCATTTGTCGATGCCCTGCACGCCCGGCTCCTGCTCGAACGCGGCAAGATATGGATCCATGGGCGTATGGCAAATGGCGTTGCAAAAGCTGGGCTGCTCATGCCAAACCCAAAAGCCCCCGCCGGCAACTGCCGCGACAACCGCCACCACAGCCACGGTGATCGGCCACTTGCGGTTTATCCTGCGAGGCTCGCCGGTCCCATTTTGCTCGCTCATGTGTTTCAACCCCCCTTTCTGGAAATGAATCGGAATATGCTAGCGGTTACCCCCGAGCGCGCAGCTCGCTTTTGCTCGGGAGCTTCGGAGAGAATGTCGCCTACGCTTTATCCGAGCATGGACAATGCCTGGTCGGCCGCCGCTTCGGCCTTGTCCAGGGTTTCGAACGTCAAATCGGGGTTGTGAGCGCCCTCGCTGTTCTCGACCATCACGAAATCCCAGTAGAACTGCGCGTTGCGCTGCAGTTTCCACAGGGCGGCAAGCTCATCGGAAGGAGCCTGCTTGTTGCCGGCGTCCTTGGCGGCCTTGATCGAGGCGATCTCGTCAGCGTACTTGCCGGCGATCTTGTTCGTCATATCCTCGATCTTCTCGCTGATCGAGGTGACGCGCTGCTCTTCCTTGGCCTGCGTAGCCGCAACTTCGCTCTTCAGGTCGGCATGGCAGTTGTTGCAGTCGTTTGCCAGCATATCCTCGTTCTCAAGCGGGCTGATCCAATCATGAGACGTGTATGCGGTGCCGTCCTCGGCGACCTCGGTGCCCATATGGCAGTCGGAGCAGGTGTATCCGATGCGCGCCATGGTGGTGGATTCCCCGCCGTAGATGGTTTCGAACTCCGGATGCTGCACCTTGATCATAGGCGCCATGGTGTCGGCATGATTCCAGTCGGAGAAGTTCATGTCATCGTAATAGGCGAGGATGGCATCGGGCGTCATCTGATCGGTGCCGGTGTAGGGGTTCGTCGTCGCCTTCGTGGTCGGATCGAAATAATACTCGTTGTGGCACTGACCGCACGTTTGGCTGGCCAGCGGCGCCTTCTTCTCGTTGTTCACGTCGTCGCCGAGCGCCCTCACGAAGAATTTGTTGCCCACGACCAATTGGGTGGGGTCGTTCTCATGGCAGTTATAGCAGCTGATGGGCTCGTCGAACTGATCGATCATGTCCTTGAATTTGCCTTGATAGGCCGTATCGCCCTCCGCATTCACCAACGCGGTATATTGCGGGGTCTTGCACGAGATGCAGTTGGCGAGCTGCTCCTTTTTCTGCGTACGCGGCGTTTCCTTCACCGTATCGAGCGAGTGCGTATGGCCGTGCGCCTCGTCGTAGCCAAGCGCAAAGGCGTATCCCTTGTACATGGTGTTCAGCGCAGGATACAGCTGCAGGTAATCGTGCTTGCCCTCGGTGCCGTTAGCGTCGTTTTGCTTATAGGTTTGATACTGATATGGATAATCGCCGGCCCATTGATCGGCATGCACCACGCCATACTCATCGGCATCGGGCGTCTGCTCGACTTGTTGCGCGACCGGCTTGTCGGTTGCCTTCTGATCGGCACGTCCCGCCTTGTCGGCATTCGGCGCACAAGCCGAGAGGCCCACAACCAGTCCGAATGCGCACAAAGCGGTAGTCCAAACGATCGCCTTGCTCCCTTTTGCCTTCATCATCTCCATCTTCCTCCCTTCTTGCAGGCGCTTCTCTCCGCATCTAACGGTACACGCATCGCGCATGCCCATGCGCTTGACGCGCGCACGGGTAGCGAACCCTCCCCCAAACAGACGGGCAAAACCCTATGATTTCGTCGGTGCCGCTTACAACCTGCTATTGTTACTAGGTTGTCTCTGCGCGGAACACGCAGAAGCGTTTAAGATGCTTTTGGTCATGGAAGGGGACATCATGGGGGCATCGAACTTCGACCAGGCAACGATTTCGGGGAAGAACGCCGCGTTCCAGCAAGCGGTCGACGCACTGCGCGAGCGCTTCCGCTTCGACTTCGCATCCATGGGCATCACCGCGTTTCTAGGGGCTCCGCTAAAATGGATCTACAGCGCAGGCGAGACCAGCAATCGCCATCGTCGCATCGCGCTGGCACCTGGACATGGCATCGGCGGCATCGTGCTGAAAACCGGCAAACCCATGCTGTTCACCGACATCGATTCGGAAATGGACCCTCGCGAATACTCGTCCTATCCCATCGTGTTCGCCGAGGACCTGCGCAGCTTTTGCGCTTTGCCCCTCAAACGCGCAGACCATGTGGTAGCCGTGCTGCTATGCGCTTTCCGCAACGTCGATCCGTCGCATGCGGAAACGTTCCGTGCGCTTATAACCGATGAGCTGCGTGGGACGTTTTGCGGGCTCGAGGTGGTTTCCGAAGGGTTCATAGGACTTGGAGAAGCCGGCGACCGAAGTGAAGCCGCGTTTATCGACATCTCGGGCGATACCTCTTTCGCCGGCGTGCGCGACACCGACGAGACGGGCGCGCCGAAGCTGTTGCGCGGCGATTTGGCTCGTGTCATAGGCGCGCAAGAGGAAGAACGGCGGCGCATTTCGCGCGAGCTGCACGATGGCGTGGCACAGGAGCTTCTGACCGTCACGTTCACGTTGCAACGCCTTACGGACCACGTCGACGCAGAAGGCGCCGATATCCTTGAAGAGGCACGCGGCGGCATCAACGGCGTGCTCGATGAGCTACACAACATTTCCGTGATGCTGCGCCCCAGCTCGCTTGATCATTTGGGGTTCGTGCCCGCTCTGCGCAGCCAAGCTTTGCTGCTAGAGAAAACCTATGGCTCCGCCATCCGCTTCGAAGGCCAGCTCTCCCTGCCCCGCTTCGATCGCGCATTGGAAACGCAAGCCTATCGCATTTGCCAGGAAGCCATGACGAACGCCTGCAAGTACTCCGGATCGGATGCCGTGACCGTAGGCGTTGAGACTGCCGGCAACTGGCTTCACATCAGCATAGTCGATGAAGGCTGCGGCTTCGACGTGGCGCATCCCGCCATCAAGGGCAACGGCTGCGGGTTGCTCGGCATGCAAGAGCGCGCCAACCAGGTAGGCGCCACGCTTTCCATCGAATCAAACGAGCACGGCACGCGCGTCACCTTGGTCACGCCTATGCGTTCGACGGAGGAGGGCGATGCGCGATGATCAGCGTAGTGCTCGCCGATGACCATGTAGTGGTACGTACCGGCATAAAAATGCTGCTCGACGCCGATCCCGATATCGAGGTTGTGGCCGAAGCCGCTGAGGGAACGGAGGCATATTCCCTGGTGGCCCGCTACAAGCCCGACGTGCTGCTGTTGGATATATCCATGCCGCCCGGGCAAAGCGGGCTTATCGCGTGCGAGAAGACGGCAAAGGATTTCCCAGATACCAAAGTGGTTATCCTCACCATGTTCGCAGAACCGGAATACCTGCTGTACACGCTGCGCGGAGGAGCGGCAGGATACGTGTTGAAGAACTCCACGCCTGAGCAACTGCGCCAGGCCGTGCACGACGTTGCCAACGGCGGCAGCTATATCCACCCGACCATGGTCGAGCTGTTGGCAAAACACACAACGAGCGGCTCAAGCGACCCGTCAATCCAACAACTGTCCAGCCGTGAACTGGAGATCTTGCAGCTGATAGCCCGCGGGCACACCAACAAGGAGATCAGCAAGATGATGTTCCTGTCCGTGAAAACAGTCGAGGCGCATCGTAGCAAGATATACAAGAAGCTTCATCTGAAAACACGCGCCGATGCCGTCGATTACGCGCTGCGCCACAAGCTGCTCGACCTGTGACGCACCGCACTACGCGATTTCGCCCCAAATAGCCAGGGGAAAGCGCATTCTCGCACCTTGCCCCCGAAAAGTGCCGCGATATCGCCATGGCAGGCCACGTGGTGATGGCCGACCTGCAGCAACGCGAGGAAGCCGAGCGTCTGAGCACCCTCACGCAGCTGCGCCCCATCGAACGATAGCGCAGCGCCGGTCAGGCGTGCTTGCCAGCAGCGAGCTCTTCGACCGGAGCCTCCGCGTTGCTGTGCAGCCCATCGATGCCGATCAGGTCGAACAGTTCCTCACGCGAATGGATATCGAACTTCTGATACACATGGCGCACATGCGCTTTCGCGGTACCGTTAGCGATGAACAGCTCGTGCTCGATCTGCCCGACGGTTTTGCGTTGCGCCAGAAGCATGAGCACCTCGGTCTCACGCGACGTCAACCCGAACCGCTTCGCTAAAAGCTCGCAGCGATCCACGATCTCCTGCTTGCGCACGGCCTGGCCATCAGCCCCTGAGCCATCGAAAAACGACGCTCCCCATGTATTGGACAGCTCCTTTTGAGATAGCAGCACGAACGTCCCCATGATCACGGCGACGATAGCTATCCCGATGGCGATGGTGGTGCCATGCACACCGCCGACATCGATCATCGACCCGTATTCGTATACGCACCGGCCAAGAAACATGAACACCAGGCGAAGGCTGCGCTCCAAACCGAACAGCCATATCGCCGACACGCCATAGCGATAGCACAGGTTCGAGCACAGCACCATGATCAGGATGGTAAACGCGGTGTAGCCACCTGCCACGCAATACCCGCCGAACACATCGTCTGCAAAACCAAACACGGAAATGGAGAACAACGCAACCACCGTCAACGGCAACGCGATGCGGCAAAGCACGTTGAAATCGAATTTATCGCGTTGCACCAGCACACCGATAACCACGAGCACTGCCACGATAAACGTTCCCGGCGATGAATGCGGTCCGAACGCGCCACGATAAGCACTCGATTCGATGATGCCGTACGAAAACGCGAAGAAGCCCATGAGCAGCATGATCTTCCACGGCACGGAGACGCTCACCCACGTTTTCTGCGGCCGTTCGCCTTCAGGCAGCAACTCGAAGCCGCGTCGAGCGCACAGCAGCGCCGCTACGGGAAGCAACGCCGTCATCGCAAACAGCCACGGCATCTTAAAGCCCATGTACACATACACGATCAGCGCACCGAACACCAGGGATGACGCGTAATACAGCGTTACGCGGATGGGATTCAAGCATCCATACAGTTCGCTGAAGATCAAGATAATCAAGCCCAGGCCCAGACCGCCGAATACAGAGCTTGCAAAGCCAAGCAGCAGCGCGAGCGACGGCATGAAACACGACGCGAACAGCAGCACGGTTGACAGCAGCATGAAACTGCCGCAAAGGATATATACCCGGGCTCTGTTGAACAGCGGGCCGATCCTGCGCGCAAGCGCCACGCACGCCAGCATTTCGACGATGGCGGTGAGATCGAAGATGTCGCGCATGGAAACGGAAAAAGCCGAGAAGCCGACGAACGACCCCACAAAGGTGATCTCTATCCAGGCGCGGTACACGCCCAACCCTAGAAACGCCAAAGGGATGGGCACCAGCACATCCCGCAACGAACGGCGTGCCTGCTTCCCTTGCGCTTGTTCGCCGTTCGACGGCTTCGCTTGCGCCACGCTCTGCGCCGCTACATCCGAACTGTGCAAAACCGTCCCCCCATCACCTTGTCCAATTGGGGTTATGCATCCATATAACCCCCTCTCCCTTCCCTCATTGTATACGACTGTTTAAGCGCAACGCTAATGCACTCAGAAACGGTTGCGCGAGTATTGCCTGTTCAAGAGCGGGTTATTTCAAGGGGTTATGGAAATAATCCCCCTGATTTCCCAAAAGGCTGATGAATCGACGCGTTTGTGAAGATATTGTGCAGGGCACAGCAACGAGTTTTGGAGGGCGAAGGGATCGTTGCTCTGCCCCGTCGAGCATGCAGGCGAAATGCGGGGCTCGCATACCGAAAGGAGTTACTCATGTCCAAGGAAATGTCGCGTCGCGATCTGCTCAAGATGAGCGGGCTGGCGGCAGCAGGCGTCGCGGGAGCATCGCTTCTGGGCGGCTGCGCACCGAAAGCGGCATCGAGCGCATCCGATTCAGGCAAGGCGGCAAACGGCGGCTCGACCGCCGCAACCACCGCGGCAGGCCATGAGCGCGCAGGGCTTCCGAGCTTCCTGAGCGCACCCGAGCCGATCAAGGACGTGAAAACCACGAAGGATTACGACGTCGTGATCGTAGGCGCTGGTGCTGCAGGCATCCCCGCCGCCATCACCGCCAAGGAAGCAGGCGCGAGCGTCGCCGTCATCCAGAAGGAAAGCACCGCCATCTCGCAAGGCAACACCGCAACGGGCATCCTGCTTGACAAGTCCGACCCCGCCGGCGTCGAGGCCGTGGTGTCGAAGCTGATCTCCGAGCATGATTACCGCGCTAAGCGCGAACAGGTGGAGCTGTGGGCGAAGAACTCCGGCGAGGCCATCACATGGCTGTTCAACCTGGCACAGCAATGCGGCGCGCAGGTCTCCGACACCACGAAGAAGTGGACGTCAGGCATTGCGAAGGTCAACGACTACGAGATGAACTACTTGTCCATCGACTTTGGTCCGAAGCCCTACAACACCGGCGAAGGCATGAAGGCGTTGGCCGAGTACGCGGAAAAGCAGGGTGTTGACTTCTTCTACTCCACCGAGGCGAAACAGCTGGTGGGCGACGCATCGGGCATCACGGGCGTTATCGCCAAGGGCGCCGAGGGCAACATTCAGTTCAACGCGAAAAAGGGCGTTATCCTGGCTGCCGGCGATTACCAAAACGACGACGAGATGGTGAACTACTATCTTCCGGACCTGAAACACCTCGGCCGCAAGCAGACGAACAAGACCGGCGACGGACACAAGATGGCCATTTGGGCCGGCGGCGCGATGGAGGACCTCGGTCACACGAAGATGCTCCATGACTTCGACGCCGGTCCGGGCTCCATGTGCGATATGCCGTTTTTGGCTGTGAAGATGGACGGCACGCGCTTCTGCGATGAGACCTGCGGCATGTCGCTTATGAACAACTTCCTGCGCAGCGACGCCGATCAGGGCAACTACTGCCAGATCTTCGACAACAACTACACCGAGACGGCTGCAAGCTGGCCGGGCAAGCTGTTCGACCAGGAGGCCATCAAGGCGTACATGCCCGAAGAGCCCGGCGAGAAAAAGGGCGTTTTCGAGGGGCAGATCGCAACGTTTAAGGCGGATACCCTTGACGAACTTGCCAAGAAGCTGGGCATCACCGACGCGGCCGCGTTCAAGAAGGCCGTCGAGCGCTACAACGAGCTGGTTGCGAAGGGCAGCGACGAGGACTTCGGCAAGCAGGCCAAGTGGCTCACGCCCATCGACACCCCGCCGTTCTACGGCATCCATCGCCATGTGCGCGTATCGGCCATCGTGTCCGGCGTGAACGTCGACAAGCACATGCAGGTGCTCAAGGACGGTACCGAGGAGCCGATTCCCGGCCTGTTCGCCATCGGCAACGTTGCCGGTAACTTCTTCGCCGGCGTCGACTACACCATGTGGATGCCGGGCTTGTCCCTTGGCCGTGCCCACACGCAGGGCTATGTGATCGGCAAGTACGTGGCCGAACTGTAAAACCCATGACCTTCGGATAGGCGTTTCGGAGCGTTCGTCGTCCTCGAAACGCCCCCGAACGGATCATCCCCCTAAGCTGAGCGCCCTCCATCTCCCTCCGGGCGCTCAGCGTCTTATTTGAACCGAGATAAAAGGAGCACACCATGGAAACGCCGACGAACAGCGTGGACGCGTGCAGCAAGAAGAGCAAAAAACCGCTGATAGCAGGTATCGTCGTTGCGGTTGTGGTGCTGGCGGGCATCGGTTTTTGGACATGGCACAACACGCCGGGTTTTTGCGGCGTGTGCCACACGCCCATGAGCACGTACGTTGCAACGTACGAAGCGCAACCTAACGCGCAAGCGACGGACAAATGGGGCAACGACGTGACGAATTCGAACGCCATGTTGGTGGTCACGCATAAAGAAGCCGGCGTAGAATGCCTGTCGTGCCACGTCCCGAGCATCAATCAGCAAATCGGCGAGGTGACCGAGACTATCACGGGCGATTATTACTACCCGCTTTCTGAAGTCAGCATTTCCGCTTTGCAAGAGAATTCCGGGCAGAACGCAAGCGACGAGGCCGCCTTCTGCCTGAAAAGCGGCTGCCATGTCGATGCAAGCGGCACCGAGATCTCCACGCGCGAGGACTTGATGAAGGCGACTGCAGACAAAGCGTTCAACCCGCATAGCAACCATCACGGCGAAGCAAACTGCAGCGATTGCCATAAATCGCATCGCGCATCGGTGATGCAGTGCACGCAGTGCCACAACGACGCCGCGGCAAGCATGCCGGAGGGCTGGGTTGATTACAAGACCGGAAAGCAGATCGCAGAATCCGCCGTCAAGTAAACCCGCCGCTCAGCACGACGCGCATGATCGAGAACGACAAGCGAGCCAAAACGTTGTGAAGACGGCGTGGCTCATCGCGAAACGAAGGGAGCTCCCATATGGGAGCTCCCTTCGTTTCCCTGGAAGAACCTACGCTTGCCGGAAGCAGGAACATCCTACACTTGCTGGAAGAAAGAGAAATTGCGCCTGCCCGAAGAAATGGGGAGCTCCCTTATCAGGAGCTCCCTTCGCATTTCGTGATCTTGCTCGTGGCGGAACCCCCTTCGTTTCACAGGTACACCCCGCTCACATCTGACAAAAAAAGGGAGCTCCCGCATGCGGGAGCTCCCTTCATGATGCGACTATTGCGCAAACGCTAGCCTACTGGGCCTTCTTGGCCTCGATGGCAGCCTGGCCGGCGGCCAGACGGGCCAGCGGCACGCGGTAGGGACTGCAGGACACGTAGTCAAGGCCGATGGCGTTGAACGTGTGGATGGAGTCCGGATCGCCGCCGTGCTCGCCGCACACGCCGCAGGTCAGGTCGGGGTTGCCCTGGTGACCCAGCTCGACGCCCATCTTCACCAGCTTGGCAACGCCGGGGTCGACCGTTGCGAACGGGTTGAAGGGCAGCAGGCGCTCCTGCAAGTACTGCGGGATGAACTCGGCCTCGACGTCGTCGCGGCTGAAGCCGAACGTCGTCTGGGTGAGGTCGTTGGTGCCGAAGGAGAAGAAGTCCGCCTTCGTGGCGATCTCGTCAGCAGTGACGGCAGCGCGCGGCAGCTCGATCATGGTGCCGATCTGGATGTTCAGCTCGACGCCCTGCTCGGCGGCAACCTCGGCGATGGTCTGCTCGGCGACCTCGCGCAGCTTGGCCAGCTCGGGAACCACGGACACCAGCGGGATCATGATCTCGGGCTGCGGGTCCAGGCCCTCCTTCTTCAGCTGGGCGGCGGCGGTTGCGATGGCGCGCACCTGCATCACAGGGAGGATGGGGTACACGATGCCCAGGCGGCAGCCGCGAAGACCCAGCATGGGGTTGGCCTCCGCCATGGCGTCGATCTGCTCCATGAGGGCGCGCTTCTCGGCGATGACGCCCTTGTCGCCGCCGGTGGCCTCGAGGCGGGCGATCTCGACGTCGAGGGCACGCGGGCTCTCCAGGAACTCATGCAGCGGCGGATCGAGCAGACGCACGATGACCGGCAGGCCGTCCATGGCCTTGAACATGCCGTAGAAGTCGCCCGTCTGAGCCTCGAACAGCTGGTCGACGGCCTTCTGGCGGATATCCTCGTCCTCGTTCAGGATGAAGGTCTGGATGATCTGCTTGCGATCGCCCAGGAACATGTGCTCGGTACGGCACAGGCCGATGCCCTGCGCGCCGAAGTCGCGGGACAGCTGAGCGTCCTCGGGGTTGTCGGCGTTGGCGCGCACACCCAGGGTGCGGAACTCGTCGGCCCACTCCAGGATGGTGTCCAGGTCGCCGGTGAGCTCGGGAAGCACCAGCTCGACGGCGCCGAGCACCACGATGCCGGTGGTGCCGTCCAGCGAGATCATGTCGCCTTCCTTGATGACGACATCGGTGCCGGTGACGACGGCCTGCTTCTTCTCAGCGTCGATCTTGAGGGCCTCGACGCCGCACACGCACGGGGCGCCCATGCCGCGGGCGATAACGGCAGCATGGGAGGTCTTGCCGCCATGGCTGGTCAGAATGCCCTCGGCGGCGATCATGCCGGCCAGGTCGTCGGGGTTGGTCTCCCAGCGGACGAGCACGCACTTGCGGCCGGCCTCTGCGGCGGCCACGGCGTCGGCAGCGGAGAACACGGCCTCGCCGACGGCAGCGCCCGGGGAGGCGTTCAGGCCGCGGGCCAGCACGTCGTACTCGGCGTTCTTGTCGAACTGCGGGTGCAGCAGCTGGTCGAGCTGCTCGGGCTCGACGCGCATGACGGCCTCTTCCTTGGAGATGAGGCCCTCCTTCTCCATTTCGATGGCGATGTGCAACGCGGCGGCGGCGGTGCGCTTGCCGACGCGGGTCTGCAGCATGTACAGCTTGCCCTGTTCGATGGTGAACTCGATGTCGCACATGTCGCGGAAATGGTTCTCGAGGACGACGAAGATCTCCTCGAGCTGCTTGCCGGCCTCTTCAAGGCCTTCGACGTGCTTCAGCTCGGCGATGGGGCTGGTGTTGCGGATGCCTGCCACGACGTCCTCGCCCTGGGCGTTGACCAGGTAGTCGCCGTAGAACTCCTTCTGGCCGTTGGCGGGGTTGCGCGTGAACGCGACGCCGGTGGCCGAGGAGTTGCCCTTGTTACCGAACACCATGGACTGCACGTTGACGGCGGTGCCCAGGTCATCGGCGATCTTGTTCTTCTTGCGGTACAGGACGGCGCGGGGGTTGTTCCAGCTGCCGAACACGGCCTCGATGGCCAGCTTGAGCTGCACCATGGGGTCCTGCGGGAAGGCGACGACGCCGTCGACCAGCAGGCTGGGATACTCGACGCCGGAGACGTTCTCGGAGAAGATCTTCTTGAACTCGGCCACGAGCTCCTGCAGGTCCTCTGCGGTCAGGTCGGTGTCGGAAGCGGCGTTGCGGCTGTTCTTCATGACGTTGATGGCGTTCTCGAACAGATCGCCGTCCAGGCCCATGACCACGTTGGAGAACATCTGGATGAAGCGGCGATAGGAGTCCCATGCGAAGCGCGGGTTCTCAGTCTGCTTGATCAGGCCGTTGATGGACTGATCGTTCAGGCCCAGGTTCAAAACCGTGTCCATCATGCCCGGCATGGACATGGGAGCGCCGGAGCGCACGGAGACCAGCAGCGGGTCCTCGGCGTCGCCGATCTTCTTGCCGATACGCTTTTCCAGGTCAAGACGATACTCGTGAATGGTGTCGAGCGCGCCCTCGGGCCAGGTGTTGTCTGCGTTGGCATACTCCATGCAGGTTTGGCACGTGATGGTGAATCCCGGAGGCACCGGCAGGCCGATGTTGGCCATCTCGGCCAGGTTGGCGCCCTTGCCGCCAAGGATGGCCTTCATATTGGTATTGCCCTCGGTGACGTTGTTGCCCTCGGCGTCCTTGCCGAAAGCGTACACACGCTTGACTTCTGCAGTCACTTTCTTACTCCTAACGTAAGGTCGTCCGAAAACGGGACTTAGTTCAATCAGGACCGTATTACTATATCAGCACCTTGCGGGTGAGCCCGTTCGTAGTACCGCAAAATCTCTTGAGCGGTTTCCTCAACGGCACGATTTTCGGTGTGAATGACGATAGCCCCCAGTTTTCGCATGAGCGCGCGGGCGCGGTCGAGGTCCTCGTAGACGTATTCGGGGTCGGCATATTTCGAAGCCGCCACGGCGGCGTTGCCCAGACGGCGTTGTCGGATCCCTACCAAAACGTCGGCGGTGGTCATCAAGCCGAACAGGCGCGAGCGATCGACCTCGAACACCTCCTTGGGCGGCTCGGTGGACGGGTCGAGGGGTATGTTGGAAACCTTATACCCCTGCTGAGCCAGGTAGATAGAGGTTGGCGTCTTCGACGAGCGCGACACGCCGAGCAGCACGATATCGGCCTGCGTCATCTCCTGCGGGTTGCGGCCGTCGTCGTGGGCGATGGTGAACTCGATGGCCTCGATGCGGCGAAAGTAGTGCTGGTCGGCCACATGCAGGCCGCCAGGGCGCTTCGAGGGGGTCTGCCCCGACAGCTTGGCGATGGCGTTCATGGCGTCGGTCATGAGGTCGACCGCCACCACGTTGGGCAGGCTCTCGCAATAATCCGACAGGCTACGGCGCAGATCGCCGTCGACGAGCGTGTAGAAGATGAGCAGGTTCTCGTCGCCCTTTAGGCGCTTGTGCAGCTCTCCGTGCTCGGCGATGAACTGCTTGACCTCCTCGAACGAGCGCACGTGCGGCAGCACCTCGATGTTGGGGTTCGTGACGCCGAACTGGGCGGCCGCGGCGCGAGCCAGGGCCTGGGCGGTAAGCCCCACCGAGTCGCTGACGACGTGGATGGTGGGCAGCGGCGTGGTGTTCTCATGCACGATGAACTCGCCTTGCATGGGCGTCCTCCTTACAGACGGTGCCTTGTAGATACGGAAAAGGGCGGCAGACCGTATCGGCCGCCGCCCTTTAAAGTTTACACGCTTTCGCGTTGCGGGGTGCGCGAGGTTGCCCTCGCCTCCCCTTCGCTACCGGTTGAAAACGGTTACCGGATTTATTTGGACTTCGCCATCTTGCCGAAGTCGGCCACGTTGGCGAACACGGCCACGAAGCGGTTGAGCAGGCGCAGGCGATTGTCGCGCAGAGCCGCGTCCTCGTCCATGACCATGACGTCGGCGAAGAAGCCGTCGATGGGCGCACGCAGGGCGGCCAGCTGGGACAATGCGGCTGTGAAGTCGTCGGACTCCAGTGCGGCGGCCACGGCCTGCTCGGCGGTTGCCACGGCGCCCGCGAGCGCGCGCTCGGGATCGGTGAGCAGGGCATCGTCCACGTCTTCGCCCAGTTCCGGCTTGCGCAGGTTGTTCGCGCGGGCGTGGGCCGTGGCCAGGTTGTCGAACGTTTCGGCATCGTTGGCACGGGCATCCTCGAGCGCGTGGGCGCGCTGGCTGATGACGGCCGGCTCCTCCACGCCCGCAGCCAGCACGGCGTCGATGGTGTCGGCGTTGACGCCGGCGTCGCGCAGCATGACCTTGGTGCGGGTGACGAAGAAGTCCACGACCTCGGCGCGCACGGCGGCCGCGTCGAAGGCGACGCCCTGGGCGGCGAAGCTGGCCAGCGACTCGTCGATGGCGGCGGCAAGCGAGATGGGAAGGCCCGCCTCGAGCATGTTCACGATGCCGATGGCGCTACGGCGCAGCGCGAACGGGTCGGAAGAGCCGGTGGGACCCTGGCCGACGGCGAACAGGCCGCAGATGGTGTCGAGCTTGTCGGCCAAGGCGACCAGCTTGCCCACCGTGGTGTCGGGCAGCGCATCGCCGGCGAAGCGCGGCTGATAGTGCTGGCCGATGGCCTGGGCGACCTGCGGGGTTTCCCCGGAGGCGGCGGCGTAGTAGCTGCCCATGACGCCCTGGACGCTGGTGAACTCGATGACGGCATTGGTGACCAGGTCGGCCTTGCACAGGCGCGCGGCGCGCTTCGCGTCGGCCGCGTCGGCCGCGTCGAGCTGAGCGTCGGCGGAAAGGGCGCAGGCCAGCTTCTCCAGGCGCTCGGCCTTCTGGCGCACCGTGCCCAGGGACTCCTGGAACACCACCTTGTCGAGCTTCTCGATGTAGGACTCCAGCGGGTGCTTGAGGTCCTCCTCGTAGAAGAACTTGGCGTCGTCGAGACGGGCGCGCACCACGCGCTCGTTGCCGTCGATGATGGTGGCGGCGCATTCGGGGTTGCCGTTGGAGACGATGATGAACTTGTTCGTCAGCTTTCCGTCAGCATCGTAGAGCGGGAAGTAACGCTGATGCATGAGCATGGCGTCAACGATGATCTCCTCGGGCACCTGCAGGAACTCCTCGTCGAAGGTGGAAACGAGCGGCTGCGGGTACTCGGAAAGGTTGACCACCTCGAGCAGCGTCTTCGCGGGAAGGTCGGCGGTGAAGCCGGTTTCGGCCTCGATGGCTGCCACGCCCTCGCGGATGATGCGCTCGCGCTCGGCCTGCGTGGGGATCACGTAGGCGGCGCGGATGACGTCGAGCAGGTTTTCTGCGGTATCGACCGTGTGCTTGCCGGGAGCCAGCACGCGATGGCCCATGGTGAAGTTGGAGGACTCGGCGCCGGCGAAGCTGACGGGCAGCACGACGTCGTCGAGCATGGCCACGATCCAACGCACCGGGCGCACGAAGTACTCGCGATATGCGGCCCAGCGGCAGGAGCGGGGCCACTTGATGGCGGTGATGAAGCCCGCCAGGACATCGGGCAGCAGGTCGGCCACGGGCGTTGCCGGGATGTTCTTTGTGGCGAACACGTACTCGGTGCCGTTGACCTCGCGGCGCTCGAGGTTCTCGGGCGAGAGGCCCTTGCCGCGGGCGAAGCCGATGGCCGCCTTGGTGGGGTTGCCGTCGGCGTCGAAGGCGATCTTGGCCGCAGGGCCCTTGTACTCCTCCACGAGCGCCTCGGTGGCATCGGCCACGCCGTACGCCATGACGATCAGACGGCGGGGGCTGGAGTGGATCTCGATGGAATCGTAGGGGATGCGCGCATCGGCAAACGCCGCGGGCACCATCTTCTCCAACTGCTTGTTGGCGGAATCAAGGTCGAACGCGGGGATCTCCTCCACGCCGATCTCGAACGCGAGAGTGTGCTTATCGGCCATGGTTACTCCCCTTTCTCGTTCTGATCGTCCTGATCGTCGCCGACGACGGTGGCGATGTAGGAGGCGCAGCACTCCTTGACCATGGAGCGCACGCGCAGGATATAGGCCATGCGCTCGGTTGCGGAGATGACGCCGCGGGCGTCGAGCAGATTGAATGTATGGCAGCACTTCAGCACCCAGTCGTAGGCGGGCAGCGGCAGATTGTGCTCCAGGCACAGGCCAGCCTCGCGCTCGTACTGGTTGAAGGCCTCGAACAGAAATTCGGTGTTGCCCACCTCGAAGTTGTACGTGGAGAATTCGCGCTCGTTCTCCAGGTACACGTCGCCGTAGGTGAACTCCACGCCGTCGTCGCCGCGGGCCCAGATGATGTCGTAGACGCTGTCGACGCCCTGGATGTACATGGTCAGGCGCTCAAGGCCGTATGCGATCTCCACGGGCACGGGAGCGCACTCGAAGCCGCCCACCTGTTGGAAGTAGGTGAACTGCGTGACCTCCATGCCGTTGAGCCACACCTCCCAGCCAAGGCCCCATGCGCCGAGCGTGGGCGACTCCCAGTCGTCCTCGACGAAGCGCACGTCATGCTTGTCCGGATCGATGCCGATAGCGCGGAGGCTCCCCAGATACAGATCCTGGATGTTGTCCGGGCTGGGCTTCATGAGCACCTGGAACTGGTAGTAGTACTGCAGACGGTTGGGGTTCTCGCCGTATCGGCCGTCGGTGGGACGGCGGCAGCCCTGCACGTAGCAGGTACGCCAGGTGTCGGGACCCAACGAGCGCAGCGTGGTGGCAGTGTGGTTGGTGCCAGCGCCCACGGCGCCGTCGTAAGGCTGCAAAACGACGCAGCCCTGGGCGGCCCAGTAGTGCTGCAGGTTCATGACGATGTCCTGGAACGTGGGCGGCTGCGAGCCGGCACATCCCGTTGTCGCGTTCGCGGCGAAGGTTTCGGTTGACATGGTTCTCCTTGTCTGGTTCCGCTGGTCCTTGCTTGCCTACTTGAAAACTGTCGGGCGACGCGCCCCTACTCCAGCAAGCCGAAGTCGGGCACGGGCCAATATACCAGCACGCCCCTGCCCGTTACCGAGCTTGCGGGGACCGCGCCGAAGTATCGCGAATCCTGTGAGTTGGTGCGATTATCGCCCATCACCCAGATGTAACCGGAAGGAACGGTGTACGGGAAGGTGATGGTGGAATTGGTGAGCGGCAGCGTGGGCTTTCCGTGGGTGTAGGTTTCGGTTTGAGCCACGCCGTCGATGTAGAGGAAGCCGTCGCCGTCGATGTTGATGGTCTGGCCGGCGGTGGCAATGCAGCGCTTGATGAGCGTGCGGCCCGGGATCTCGGGATCGGAAAACGTGACGATGTCGCCGGGTTGCGGGTCGCGGAAATAGTAGCTGACCTTCTCGGCGAACACCATGTCGCCGGTCATGATGGTCTCCTCCATGGAGCCGGAGGGGATCTCGTAAGCGGTGAAGACGTACGTGCGCAGCGCCCAGGAAAGCCCCAGGACGAATGCGATCATGATGAGAAGGCTCAAAAATGAGCGCAGTATTCCGCCCTTTTCCCCCGTGGCGTGCTGACCTGCGGCCATGATGATGTACGTTTCCTTTCTACGGGGCCCGCGCAAGCGGCACCCGATAAGCGCTTAGCTGCCTATGATACCGCGCTGCGGCCACTACCGGCCATCGGTCGATAAAGATTGCAGAAATGCCCGGTCGGCGTCGGGCAGCTCCATGCCCTCGAGCAGGTCGGGGCGCAGGCGATAGGTGCGCTCGAGGCTTTGCTCGCGGCGCCATCGGTCGACCGCGCCGTGGTTGCCGGACAGCAGGACCGCCGGCACCTGCATGCCGTTGAAGGTGGCAGGGCGCGTGTACTGCGGGTATTCCAGCAAGCCGTCGGCGAAGCTTTCGCCCAAGGCGCCCGTTTCGGCGCCTAGGACGCCGGGGAGTTTGCGCACCACGGCGTCGATGACCACCATGGATGCCAGCTCACCGCTGGTGAGCACGTAATCGCCCAACGAGATGACCTCATCAGCCAGCGTGTAAGCGCGCTCGTCGATGCCCTCGTAGTGGCCGCAGATGAACAGCAGGCGATCCTGCTTCGCAAGCTCGCAGGCGCACGCGTCGTCGAAACGGCGGCCCTGCGGGGCCAGGAAGATGGTGTAGGGCTTGGAAGCCGCCTGATCGGCAGCGGCGGAGGCGGAGCCTTCGCCGGACGCCTGAGCGGCACCGGAGCTGTCGCCGGGCATCTGGCCGGCAACGTCGGCAGCGCCCTCCCCCGATGCCCTATCGGCCGCATCGGAGCCACCGCACGGCGATGCGCACAGCGATTCGTAAGCCTCGAAGATAGGAGCGCACTTCATGACCAGGCCGTCACCGCCGCCGTAGGGCTCGTCGTCGGTGGTGCGATGGCGGTCGTGCGTCCAATCGCGCAGGTCGTACGCCTTGAAATCCAGGATGCCCTTTTCTTGGGCGATGCGCATCATGGAAGCGCCCATGACGGATTCGTACATATCGGGAAACGTGGACAACGTTTCGATGATCATGGGTACCTCCACAGGTTACAGATCGAGCAGGCCTTGCGGCACGTTGACGTATATGCAGCGCGTCTGCTCATCCACCCCTTCGAGAAACTCGTCCACAACGGGAATGAGCACGGTGCCTTCCTGGCCCTCGCACGCAACTTCCAGCAGATGCTGGCCTGGCATTTCGTTGATGGCCACGGCGGTGCCGATGATGCCGGCTTCGGCGTCCACCACCGTGAAACCCTCGATGCCGCCTTCCTGCAGCTCGAGCACGTCATCGGGAAGGTCTTCCCGGCGCGCAAGAACATAGCAGCCCACCAGGGCATCTGCCTGGTTGGCATCGACGACGGTATCGAAGAACACCGTAGCGCCGCCCCGGGCCTCGGGACGGACCTCCACCACGGTGCCTTGACGCGGAACATCGATCACCGGAGGCACGAAAGCGCAAAAGAGGCCCTCTTCAAGCAAAAAAGGGAGACCCGCCACGCTACGCGCGACGAGCCCTCCCTTCAAGTGCTTAGCTTTCGTGAATTCGGCTACGCGAACCCAAGCGCCCATTAATCGAGCAGCTCCACGTCGACATGGGTGTTCGTGGAAGAAGCCGCAGCACGCGCAAGCGTGCGGATGGCCTTGATCACGCGGCCCTGACGGCCGATGACCTTGCCCGCGTCCTCCTCGTTGACACGAACCTCGACGAAGATGGAGCCATCTTCGGTTTCGCGCGCATCGATGACCAAGTCGTCCGGGTTATCGATGAGCGGACGGATCACGGACTCTACGAGCCCAGCGATTTCCTCGGTCTGCGCTGCCATAAGCTTACGCCTGCTCGCGGAACTTCTTGATGAGGGCGGCAACCGTGTCGGTGGGCTGAGCGCCGTTGGCCAGCCACTTGTCGCACTTCTCCAGGTCGATCTTGATCATTGCGGGCTCGGTCAGCGGGTTGTAACGGCCGATGTCGTCGATGAACTTGCCGTCGCGCGGGCAACGGGCATCGGCAACGACGATACGGTAGTACGGACGCTTCTTGGCGCCGTGACGGGCCAGGCGAATCTTAACCATGAAGAGTAACTCCTTCTTGTTCTTACTTGAATCCTCTTTGCCAGCCCGCAAAAAAGCGCGCAGCAAAACAGCAGTTGTTTATGATAAGGCGAAACGCCTCGATTGACAAGCCTTCGGTTCGGTTATCACCAGGTGTTCACGAATAAAGCGGACAAATGGAGGGTCGCGAGAGATGCCCGAAAGCCTCCTAGCAACCGCGAGCCGCACCTTCTAACGAACCGGATCGCTTGCGCTCGTGGCAACCTTGCGATTGCCGGCGAAGGGAGTCTGCATTCCCCACGCCTCTCGAACCTCTAAACCCGACCGGGCGGTCGTTCAGCCTCAGCAGGGCTGGGCGGTGTCGAGCGTGTCGATGTAGTAGATGAACATGTCCTCGTAGCCGCCGAGGCCGTTGATGAAGCCGCCGGGAATCATGCCGACCTTCGTGAAGCCCATGGACTCGTAGAGGTGCTGGGCAGCCTCGTTGGAGGCGACCACGGCGTTGAACTGCAGGCCGCGGAAGCCCTTCTTACCGCAGGTCTCGATGCAGTTCTCCACCAGCTTGCGGCCAAGGCCGAGGCCGCGCGAGGCGGATGCCACGGCGAAGCTGGCGTTGGCGATGTGCGCGCAGCGCCCGATGCCGTTGGGATGCAGGATGTACATGCCGAAGATGATGCCGTTCACATCGGCCACCATGGTAGCGGTCTGAGCGGAGAAGAACTCGTCGGCGTTCTGCTCGGTCAGCGGCGTGACCTGCGGGAACGCGTCGCCCGCTTCCACAACCTCGTTCCAGATGCGCACCATGGCCTTGATATCGTCTGCGGTGTACGGACGGATCTGCAGCTCCATTGGTTTCCCCTTTCGTTTTCAGACGCTCCCCTGTTGCGCCTGCTAGGTTTCAGTTTCGCACATTATGCCAAGCCCTGCGCTTGTCGCAGGAGCAAGCGCTTCTGGCGCCGGTGTCCCGGCAAGGCCGGCAAGGACGCCGACGATGCATCGCATTCCGACAAAGCATCACGAGCACGGGCCTTATATGCCACGCCCGCGAAGCCGATGATGGAATGCCGCGTGCCGCAGCCTCGTGAGGCGCCCGCAACCGCATTGTCGAGCGGCTCCAGCAACCGTCACGCGGACCGGAACTATTTGATGTCGCCCATCATGTCCTGGATCTTCTTCAGGTCCGACATCTTCATGCCGCCCATGCCCGGGATGCCGCGGCGGCGCTTGCCCTTCTTGCCGCGCTTGCCCTTGCCGCCCATCTCCTCGACGGCCGGCATCATGCGCTTCATCATCTTCTTCGTCTCATTGAACTTCTTCATGAGCTGGTTGACCTCGGTGACCGACACGCCGGCGCCGGCGGCGATGCGGGCACGGCGGCTGCCGTTGAGCAGGTCGGGCTTCTCGCGCTCGGCCTTGGTCATGGAGTTGATGATCACCTCCATGCGATCGAGCGCGCCCTCGTCGACCTGGCCCTGGCCCAACGCCTTGTCTCCGCCGGGAAGGGCGCTGATGAGCTTGGAGACGCCGCCCATCTTGCGGATCTGGCGGTTCATGGTGACGAAGTCGTTGAGCGTGAGCTGGCTTTTCATGAGACGTTCGGTCTCGGCCTGCTCCTCTTCCTGCTGCTGGACCTTCACCGCCGACTCGATGAGGCTGAGCATGTCGCCCATGCCCAGGATGCGGCGGGCCATGCGGTCGGGATGGAACTCCTCGAGCGAATCGGGCTTCTCGCCAGCGCTGATGAACTTGATGGGCTTGCCCGTGACCTCGCGGATGGAAAGCGCGCCGCCGCCGCGGGCGTCGCCGTCCATCTTCGACATGATGACGCCGTCGAAATCGACGCGCTCGGAGAAGGCCGCGGCCACGTTGACCACGTCCTGACCGGTCATGGCGTCGACGACCATAAGAATCTGATCGGGCTTGACGGCCGACTTGATGGCCTGGGCCTCTTCCATCATCTGCTCGTCGACGTGCAAACGGCCCGCCGTGTCGACGATGACCACGTCGCGCAGGTTGTCGATGGCGTCCTGCACGCCGCCCTTGGCGATGGCCACCGGGTCCTTGCCGTCGCCGCGGAACACGCGCACGCCGATTTCATTGCCGAGCGTTTCCAGCTGATCGGCTGCGGCGGGACGGTACACGTCGCAGGCGGCCAGCAGCGGGCTGTGGCCTTCCTGCTTCAGGCGGTACGCCAGCTTGGCGGCTGCGGTGGTTTTACCGGAGCCCTGCAGGCCCACCAACATGATGATGTTGGGGATGCGGCTGGAGAGCACCAGCTTGCTGTCGGTGCGGCCGAGCAGCTCAGTGAGCTCGTCGGTGACGATCTTGATGACGTTTTGCGTCGGGGACAGGGAGTCGAGCACCTCGGCGTCAAGGCAGCGCTCCTTCGTGCGCGCCACGAACTGCTTGACCACCTTGAAGTTGACGTCGGCTTCGAGCATGGCCATGCGCACCTCGCGCATGGCGGAGTTGATGTCGTCCTCGGTCAGGCGGCCCTTGCCGCGCAAGCCCGAGAAGATGCCTTGCAGGCGATCGGAAAGGTTATCGAACATGAAGCGCCTCTTCTTGCGTGTCACGTATGCTTACAATCTTTTGGATTATAGCCGAAGGGCGGCGGGCGGAAACCTTCGGCCGGCAAAACAGCGAAGCGAGCCCATAAGGGCCCGCTTCGAGATGTCAAATTGCGAGGAGCTAACCACGTGAACAGGGGACGGAGGTGTGTTCACGGGAAACGTTCGCGCTTCCGAAAACGAACCGTGAACACACCTCCGTCCCCTGTTCACGTCCCGCCGCCTGCCGCGATGACCGCCGTTTACTTTGCGGATTCGTAGAGCTGAATGCCGTCGCCGTAGGTTTTCGCTGCAATGCTGCCGTCGGCCACGAGGTGCTTCAGGTACACGATGCCCTGGGTGAGCATGATGTAGCGCTGCATGATGGGGATGTCCTCCCAGTCGTCGAAGGGCACGTTCCACCTGATAGCGCGAATGATCTGGTAACCCGACAAGCGCGGGTTGCGCGCGACGATGCCGCACACCTCGTCGAGTCGCTTCAGGTGATGCTGGACCAGCCAATCGAGGCGCTGCTCGAAATCGGGGCGGATGGGGCCGTGCGAATGGAACAGCTGCGAGATATGCAGGTCCTGCACGCGCTTGATGCTGTCAAGGTATGCCTGCAGCCCGTCGCCTTCGCGCGGGAACAGCGCGATGGAAGGGCTGATGACGAACAACGCGTGGTCGCCGCCGAACAGGATACGGCTTTGCGGCTCGAACAACGACAGATGCCCGGGCGTGTGGCCGGGCGTTTCCACGACCTGCAGCTCGTAGCGACCCACCGTAACCGTGTCGCCTCCGCGCACGAAAGCCGTCCGCAGGCGCTGCGGGTCGAACAGGGGCTGCTCGATACCCAAGCGCGCAGCCGTGGTGGCGTCGGACAGCGCCACGCCCTGCTGGCGATACGTCCGCGTGAGCGCATCGACGAACACGCCGGTGCGCGTGACGCGCGCCTCGCCCAGCTCGACGCCGCCCACGAACAGCGGCGCGCCCTCGGGGACCACGCGGTCGATCAGGCCGGCATGGTCCAGGTGGAAGTGCGTAAGGAACCACTTGGCGCGGCCGCGGTCCACGCCCAGCTCGTCGAGGGCGTCCGACAGCACCTTCGCGCCCTCATCGGAAGGCGCGCCGGTATCCACCACAAGCGCTTCGCCCTGATCCATGATGACGTAGCAATTGGTGGCGGAGGTGGAGATGTTCTCGAAGGGCACCTGCACAAGATACACGTCGGGCGCGTGGAACACCTGTTCGATGCAAGCCGAGGTATCCATGGCGGTTAGGCTTGGCGCTGATCGAACGCGCCGACAAGAGCGCGAGCGAAATCATGGGCGTCGAAATCGCGCAGATCGTCAAGGCCCTCGCCCACGCCGATCTTGATGATGGGCAGCTCAAGCTCGTGGCTGACGGCAAGCGCGATGCCGCCCTTGGCCGTGCCGTCGAGCTTCGTGACGATGAGCGCGTCCAGCTCGAGCTCGCGGTTGAACTCGCGCGCCTGCTGCAGGCCGTTCTGGCCGGTGGTGGCGTCGATGACGAGCACGGTGTAGACGGGCAGCTTCGAGCGCTTGCGCACCACGTTGACGACCTTCGCCAGCTCACGCATAAGATCTGCCGAGGTGTGAAGGCGCCCGGCGGTGTCGATGAGCACCAGGTCGGCGTCCTCGGCCTCGGCGCGCTCGATGGTGTCGTAGCACACGCTTGCCGGATCGGCGCCGCGCTCGCGCGTGACCATCTCCACGTCGGCGCGCTTCGCCCACACCTCGAGCTGCTCGATGGCGGCGGCGCGGAACGTGTCGGCGCTGCCCAGGATGACCTTGCGGCCAGCGTCGTGCGCTTCCTTGGAAAGCTTGCCCACCGTGGTGGTCTTGCCCGTGCCGTTGATGCCGACGAACAGCACGCACGCCGGATCGCCGCCGAGGATCTCCTGACCGCCTTGCGTGAACGTATCGGCGATCTGGTCGTTGAGCATGTCGAGCACGGCGTAGGCATCGGGAAGCGCCTTGCGCGTGGCCTGGTCGCGCAGGTTCTCAACGATGTCGCACGACGCCGCTCCGCCGATGTCGGCCAGGATGAGCGTTTCCTCCAGGCCGTCCCAGAACTCCTCGTCAAGGTCGGGACCGCGGTCGAGGAGGACGTTCATCTCCTCCTTGAACTTGTCACGAGAACGTTGCAGCCCTTGGCTGATGCGGTCGAAAAATCCCATGTTGCTCCTCTTGTGTCGCAAACCGTCGCATAGTGCGCGATGCCCGGCGGCGCCGTCGGCGGATCGCATGCCCGCAAGCCGACCTGAGCTCGGCCGGCCAGCTATGACCCGACACCCGACGACATGCTTGCAGGTCGATCTGCAAGCATGTCCGGCGCATCACGCGTTTGATTCGTGAAGAAGTATACCCTGCTGCCACGCCCTCGGCATCCCGGGCAGCAGGCGAACACGAATTCAGCGGGGACAGGGCCGGTTACAATCGGTAACCGGCCCTGTCATCACGCACGATATTCGCCTTTTGGCTGTTTCGCACTGAGCGCTCTTCGCGCCTGGTTCGATTCATGCAAACCCGGAACCTTGGAAGGAATCTTCCCGCCCCACCAGAAAGTACCCGGCATCGCGTCCAGCATCACCGCATCTCCCAGCGCGTTGTCCTACGCGACACCTTCCCTATTCCGCGTACTTCAGGGCGTGGTCGAGCTTCTGGCTGATCACCTTGGTGACGCCGTCGGATTGCATGGACACGCCGAAGAGCACGTCGGACATCTCCATGGTGCGGCGCTGGTGCGTGATCATGATGAGCTGCGTGTCGTTGCGGATGGACTGCAGATACGCCGTGAGCCTGCGCAGGTTGCTGTCGTCAAGCGCCGCCTCAACCTCGTCGAGGATGTAGAACGGCGCGCTGCGGATGCGGTAGACCGCGAACAGCAGCGCAAGCGCCGTAAGCGACTTCTCGCCGCCGGACATGAGCATCATCTTCGTGATGCGCTTGCCCGCCGGCTGCGCGCTGACCTCCACGCCCGTGTTCTCCAGGTCGTCAGGGTCGGTGAGGATGAGCTCGGCCGAGCCGCCCGGGAACAAGGTGGCGAAGATGCTGCGGAAGTTGTCGTTGACCGCGTTGAACGTGCTGACGAAGTCATCTTTCATGCGCGCATCGATGACGCGGACGATCTTGGCAAGGCTGCGGCGCGCGCCGTCGAGGTCTGCCAGCTGGGCCGCCAGGTAATCGTAGCGGCTGCGCAATTGCTCGTACTCCTGGGCGGCATCGGGGTTGATGGCGCCCATGTTGGCGATGCGGCGACGCAGCTTGAACGCGTTCTCCTCGGCGGCTCCACGATCTTCGAGCTCGGGAAGCGCAAGCGCCGTCTCAAGCGGCACCCCCATGTCTTGGACGATGGAGTTGACGGCAGCATCGACGCGCACCTCCAGCCGGCCCTTCTCCACACGGGCCGCCGACAGGCGCGCGTTCACGTCATCGTAAGCGTCGTGGGCGGCCTTTGCCTGCTCGCGCGCAGCGGTGACCTGCGCATGCAGGCCCGCCGACGAATCTTGCGCCTGCTGGGCCCGCTGCTCAAGGTCGTGCGTCCAGCGACGGGCGCTTGCGGTGAGCTCCTCGAACACCGCCAGAAGCGGCGCGATGCGGCGCTGCGCCACGATCTTGCGCGCCAGCTGGTTTTTCAGCTCGTCCTCGGCGGCGTCCACCGCGGCCACGTCGCGGCCGCGAGCGTCCACGATGCGCGCGGTATAAGTGTCGCGCTCGCGCAGCGTGGCAGCCGAGAGCTTCGCCTCCGACAAGCCGTCACGCAGCTGCGCCGCCTCCTTGCGAAGCGGCACCACCTTGGCTTCAAGCTCCTCAGTGCGCACGGCACGGGCTTGGCCCGCTTGCGCAAGCTCGGCCAGCTGCGCCTCAAGCTTGTCGACGTTAGGGCGCGCCTCGGCGACCGTCTTATCCGCCTGCTGGCGCTGGCGCTCGACGTCGGCGAACTCGCGGCGCGTGGACGCGAGCGCATCGGCGGCGCGCTTGGCCTCGGCCGACGCCGCCTGCGCGGCTCCACGGCGCTCGGCCAGCTGCTGGGAAAGCTGAAGGCTTTCTGCCTGGGCGGCGCGCAACGCCTCCTCGGCTTGGCGCTCCGTCTGTTCGGCTTCCTTATGCTGTTCGGATGCGATACGAAGCGATGCGCGCAGCTCGTCGAGCTGTCGCGCACGGGCCAAGGCGCCCTCGGCGCCGGCGTCCACCGTTCCCACCGTGAGCTTGCCGCTGGGCCAGGCGATGCACCCATCGGCCGACACGAAGCGCACAGGGACAGCCGAGCGATCTTGCATGCGCGCCGCCTGAGCATGACGCGCCGCCTCGAAGGTTTCGCACACCACCACGTCGCCGAGCAGGGCCTCCACCGTGGACGCTGCCTGCTCGGGGTATTCCAGCATGTCCACAAGCGCCGTGCCGCCGGAAGCCTGCGCGGCCTGGCGCGCGGAGGCGCCGGAACGCATACCGCCGGCGGGAAGCAGCGACACCTGGCCGTCACGACCGCTTTCCAGCACGCTGCCCGCAAGGCCCGCCGCAGCATCGACCGAAGGGGTCATAAGCGCCTCGGCATCGCCGGAGAGCAGATGCTCCACAAGCGCCTCGAAGCCCTGCGGCGCGCGCACGACGCGGGCCAGGGGCTCGAGCTGCTGACCGGATATGCGCGCATGCTCGATGAGCCATGCGCGGGCAGGCCCAGCTGCGGCCGATGCGCGCTCAACCTCCTCGAGCGCGGAAATGCGGCTTTCGAGCGAGGTGACCTGGCGATGAGCCTCGTCAAGCGCGGCACGGGCGGCATCGCGCTCTTTAATGGCCGCGGCGACGGCGCCGCGCGCCTGCGATTCGGCCTGCTGGGCATCATCGAGCGAGCGCTGGGCGGAAGCACGGGCGTCCTCGAGCTTTTGAGCCTGCTCCTCAGCGTGGCCGAGCGCCAGCTCGAGCTCCTTGGCGCGCCCTTCCACCAGCTTGGCATGGGCCAAGCCGTTGGCAAGCGCCTCCTGCGTTTGCGACAGGCGGCGCCGCGCGTCCTCGGAAGCGCGATCGTCGGCGCGGCCCTGGCGCTTGAGCTGATCGAGCTCGTCCTCCACGCTGCGGCGGGCCTGGGCGTTCTCGCGACGGGAGTCGTCAAGGCGCTCGACGGCGGCCTTCGCGGCGGCATGGTCGCGGCGCACCGCCTCAAGCTGGGCTGCCGCCTGCTCGCGCTCGGCAACGGCCTCGGCGCGCTTAGCGCGGCCCGACTCCAGCTTCACGCGCACATCGGCCTCAAGGCCCTGCGCCCCACGGCGCTTCTCGTGCAACAGCAGCACGGCGCCGTCGAAGCGCTCCACTGCCGACGACGCACGCTGATAGCTGCGCGACAGGTCGCCTGCATTCTGAGTTTGCTTGCGGATCTGCTCCTGCAACGCCTCGGCGGCGGCTTCCGCAGTGGAAATGTCCTGATGACGAGCCTGAAGGTCTTCCACCAGCTGATGCTCGCCGGCGCAAGCCTCATCCCAGCTTTGACGCAGGCAACGCAGGTCGTCCACGGCCAGCGCCAAGCTGACGTCGGTAAGCTGCCCGGAGAGCTCTTGGTAAGCGCGGGCCTTCTTCGCCTTGCGCTCGAGCGGTCCGAGCTGGCGGCCCACCTCGCCCGCCACATCGCGCACGCGCGCGAGCGTGGCATCCATGGCGGCCAGCTTGCGCTCGCTTTTCGCCTTGCGCTGCTTGTGCTTGAGCACGCCGGCGGCCTCCTCGATGAGCGCGCGGCGGTCCTCGGGCTTGGATTGCAGGATGGAGTCCAAGCTGCCCTGGCCGATGATCGAATGCGTGCCGGTGCCCAAACCGGAATCGTGCAGGATGTCGAGCACGTCCATGCGGCGCGCCACGCTGCCGTTGATGAGATACTCGCTTTCACCGCTTCGATACATGCGTCGCGTGATGGAAACCTCGTTGAAGTCGACCGGCAGCTTGCCATCGGAGTTGTCGAGCACCAGCTCAACCTCGGCAAGGCCCGTGGCCTTTCGGGCCGACGAGCCTGCGAAGATGACGTCTTCCATAGCCTGGCCGCGCAGATGCTTGGCATTGCGCTCGCCAAGCACCCACAGCACGGCATCGGAGATATTGGATTTGCCGGAGCCGTTCGGACCCACTACGGCGGTGATGCCCGGCTCCAGGGAAAGCGCGCTTCTGTCGGCGAACGACTTGAAGCCCTTGAGCACGAGCGACTTCAAGTACATGCGTTAGCCCTGTTTCATGCTCTTATGCAGCTCGCGCTCATGCTTCTTGCGCGCCTTCTCCTCGGCACGAGCCGCAGCCTTGTCTGCCTTGGCCTGCTTGGCCGCGGCGGCCTTCTCGGCGCGGGCCTGCTCATCCATGCCCAAACCGAAAAACTCGCCGAGACGCGACAGCGTGGACTTCGCCGCCTGGCTTTCCGCTTCCTTCTTCGTGCGGCCCGTTCCGCGCGCCAGACCCTGATTGCCTGCGAACACCTGCGCCACAAACGTGCGGTCATGCGGCGGTCCCTGCGTTTCCACCAGCTTATAGGTGGGCGTGATGCCGTCTTCCTGCAGGCGCTCCTGCAGCGCGCTTTTGGGGTTCTCCGGCTCGAGTGCCATGTCCTCGGACATGCGCGGGATAAGCGTGCGATAGATGAAATCGCGCGCCGCCTCCACGCCGCCGTCCAGGTACAACGCGGCCACCACGGCCTCGTAGACGTTTTCGAGCGCGGAATGCAGGCCGCGCTTGCCCGTGCCCGTTTCCGAGGAGCCGAACACGATGATGTCGGCGAAGCCAAGGCCCGACGCCACATCGGACAGGCTTGCGCCCGACACGAGCGCCACCTTGATGCGCGTCAAACCGCCTTCGTCGAGCTCATGGAAGCGCTCGAACGCGACGTCGGCGACGATGGCGCCCAAGATGGAGTCGCCCAGAAACTCCAGGCGCTCGTAGGAATACTTCACTGCACGGCCTTCGATGGCCGATGGGTGCGTGATAGCGGACAAGATGAGCTGCTTGTTGGAAAACGAGTAGCCCAGGACCTCCTCCGCCCTCTGCAGTTTTGAGGCTTGTTCTTCTGTAAAGGTCATGCAACCTCCGAAACCGTTATGAATGAGAATCGATGATGATACGACCATACCGCATAAAGCGGCTGGTCCCTATGGTGTTACTTGATTGTATCCGAGCCGTTTCCAGCCTGGGCCATGTGCTGAATTATTTCAGAAACGTCCTGGCGCACCACGCGCGCCGTAGTGAGCACGCCGTTTTCGATGGCCGCCGCGCCCGAGCTTCCGTGTCCGACGATACAGGCGCCTTTCACGCCGAGAAGCGGGGCGCCGCCGTAGGTGTCGGGCGACACCTGGCTTTTCAAGCCCTTCAGACCGTCTTTGACGCACAGGGCGCCGATCTTGCCCTTCGTGGTGGACATCATGGCGTCCTTGATGGCGCCGAACAGCACCTTCGAGGCGCCCTCGATGGTCTTCAGGCACACGTTGCCGGTGAACCCATCGGTGACCACCACTTCGTACTGCGCGCCGAGCACATCGCGGCCCTCGCAGTTCCCGGCGAAGTTGGGCAAGCGCTTGGCCATGAGCTGATGGGCCTCCTGGGCAAGCGCGTTGCCCTTGGTGTCCTCCTCGCCGATGTTGAGAAGCGCGGCTTTGGGCGACTCGTAGCCCAAGATCTTCTGCGCATACACGCTGCCCATCTGGGCGAACTGCACCAGGTACTCGGGCTTGCAATCGGCGTTGGCGCCGACGTCGCACAGCACGATGGGGCGGACGGGGCTAGGCACGACCGTGGCCAAACACGGGCGCGAGATGCCCTTGATGCGCCCCATGACCAGCGTGGCGGCCGCCAGGCAGGCGCCCGTGGAGCCGGCGGAGAAGAAACCTTGGGCCTGGCCTTCCTTGACCAGGCGGCAGCCCACCACGATGGAACTGTCCTTCTTCTTGCGCACGGCCTGCGCGGGGTGCTCGGCCATCTCGATGACCTCGGCGGCAACCTGTGCGCGGCAGCGTGCGTGCTGCGCGGCGAACGGCTCGACCACGTCGGCGGGACCGCACAAGATGACGGTAAGCCCCTCATCGGCGGCAAGCGCCGCCGCCACGCCCTCGAGCACGACCTCGGGAGCGTTGTCGCCGCCCATGGCATCCACTGCGATGGTGACGTTGTCTGTCATATTGACACCCTTTCCCTAGCAGGCGTTGCGCGCCGAGGGGACGGCGCTGCTAAACGCAAGAAAGCCTCTCTGCGCCAATGGCGCCGCAGAGAGGCTTCAAGTTGCAATTGCACGCTGTGACGGCGTTACTCCGTCTCGATGACCTCGCGGTTCTTGTAGAAGCCGCAGTTCGGGCACACGCGGTGGGGAAGCTTAGCCTCGCCGCACTGAGGGCACACGGAACGGGAAGGGGCTGCGATCTTGTCGTTGGTGCTACGACGTGCATGAGTGCGGGCGCGGCCCATTTTTTGCTTAGGTACTGCCATGATCTATCTCCTTGCTTTATGTCGGGCGCGCGTGGCGCTCGCTCGTTCGCTTGGTAAACACGCGAAGCGATATACTACCAAAGTGTTCCTGCGCATGCAAGTGCCTGTTCGCCAGGCGCACACAAACCCATGCAGGTTCCATAATCCGGGCAGCTACTCGCCCAGATCCAGGTCCTTCAGAGCGGCGAAGGGGCTGACGCGGCCGTCGGACATGCGCGGCAGGCCGTCGTCGGGCTGAGCGGAGCATGCGCACGGCCCTTCGTTGAGGTTGGCGCCGCACTGCGCGCACAATCCGGCGCAGTCCTCTCGGCACAGGGGCACGAGAGGCGCCTCCACCAGAAGCGCGGCGATGATAAGCGGCTCCAAGTCGAGGATCTTGTCGGCGCCGAGCACTTCGAACTCGTCGTCGTCCATGTCCTCGGGAGCCGGACCGTCCTCGGAGAGCAGGAAGTAGCCTTCCACTTCCCCGTTGAGGTCAACCTGGAAGTCATCCAGGCAGCGTGCGCACGCGACCGTTGCCGTGCCACGGGCGCTGCCCATGACCAGAAGCGCGTCGCCGGTGTTGGTGACGGTGACGTTCCAGTCCACGGGCTGCGAGAACGTATAGGTATCGGGGCCCGCCTCAAGCGCCCCCAAGGCAAGTTGCCCTGCAAAAGAGGAGCTCTCCGTGGTAACGAAGAGCTCCGGCGGGACCTCGAACTTCACGGCGTCCATTATTGGCGACCCTGCGCCATGGCGTTGGCGTTGAGGCGGTCGCGGCAACGGCGCACGTTGTTGAGCAGCGTATCGAGGCTTTGCTCGACGTGGCCGAACACCTCGTCGGCGTAATCTTCCGCACCGGCGCGCGTCTGACGCTCGAGCTCGCGCGCATCGGCGACCAGCTGGTCGGCCTGCTGCTGGGAGATGCGCACGATCTCCTGCTCGGAGGCGATGGTCATCGCCTGGCTGCGTGCATCCTCGATCATGCGGTTGGCCTCGGCCTCGGCATCATCGAGCAGGCTTTGACGCTCGCGCACGATCTGGCGCGACTGCGAGAACTCGCTGGGGAACGTGTCGCGGATCTCGTCCATGATCTCGAAAGCTGCAGCGATATCCACCTGGCGCAGGTTGCCCTTGCCGAACACCGGCTTAGAGTCCTCAAGCAGAATCGAGAGCTCTTCCAAAAGCCCCAGAACCCCTGTTTCGTCCATGATGATCCTTCCACCCAGGCTTGCTGCGTTTGAAAACTGCGTTTAGGCACACGGGCATAAGGCCACGCATGCAGATAAGCATGATAGCATGCCGCCCGCCGCTTGCACCTGAAGAACAAAGCATGCACATACGATGCGCCCCGCCCAAACACGGGCGAGGCGCATCCAACCTGCGCAAGCGCGCGATGCCGGCAAGCACTTCGCGTACCCGGATTCGGACGGGCGGCAACGGCCCTACGCAGGACGGCACCACGGCAGATCTTCGCCCGCCGGCGAAAGAGCCGGCGGAGGCATCCGTCCTACTGCAGGTTCGCGTACTTCTTCTTAAGCGCCTCGTAGACGCACGGGGGCACGAACTGCTGGATATCCCCGCCCATCTTCGAGATCTCGCGCACGATGGAGCTGGACAGGTACATGTACTGCGGCGGGGACATGATGAACAGCGTCTCGAGCTGCGGGGAAAGCTGGTAGTTCATGGCCGTCATCTGGAACTCGTACTCGAAGTCGGTGATGGCTCGCAGGCCCTTGACCACCACGGTGGCGTCAAGCTCCTTGGCGAAATCGACGAGCAGGCCCTTGAAGGGCTCCACGCGCACGTTGGGCAGATGCGCGGTGGCTTGACGGACCAGCTCGACGCGCTCCTCGAGCGTGAACAGAGGGCCTTTCTTCTGGGAATCGGCGACGGCGACCACAACCTCGTCCACCAGCTGGGAGGCGCGGGCGATGACGTCGAGATGCCCCGAGGTGATGGGGTCGAACGTGCCGGGGGTCAATGCGCGTTTCATGACGCTGCTCCTTCTTAGTCGTTATCGGACGCGGCGCGCTCGCCGGCGCGCAGCACGTCCACGGTAGTATCGCCGTACTTCTTGCGGGATGCAAGCTCGAAGCCCAGCTCGGCGGCTGCCAGGGCGGATGCATCGTTGCCGGCAAGCGAATGCTCGTAGACCACGATGGCGTCGGGGGCGGCCACGCCGCGCTCCACCAAACCCGCCACCATGCCCAGCACCGCCATGGCGTCGTAGGCATAGGGCGGGTCCAGGAAGATCAGGTCGAACGGCGGGCGGGCGAACTGCGGGGCACGCTCGATGACGTCGGCGCGCATGACGGTGGCGCGGGCCGGCTCGAGGCCCAGATTCGCCACGTTCTTCTGCACGACCTTCGCCGCCTCGGGGGCGCACTCGTAGAACACCGCGCGGGCTGCGCCGCGCGACAGGGCCTCCAGGCCGAGCGCGCCCGACCCGGCGAAGGCGTCGAGTACCACGGCGTCCTCGAAGCCGCCGCGCTGGCTGAACACGGCGCTCATGAGCGACTCGCGCACGCGGTCGGTAGTGGGACGGGTGCCGTCGCCCTTAGGTGCGGCCAGCGTTCGACCGCGGAACTGACCTGCGATGATCCTCATACCTACCTCTTTCTGGAACCGCACCGTCATAGGGCGCGGCTCGAAACGTATCGGCTATCTTGCGGGCGCCTGCTCGGGAAACGTGCGACGAAGCTCGAGCGCGAGCGCCTGGTGATCGGGCTCGGCAAGCCCGGGGTCCGCCGCCATGATGGCGGCGGCATCGGCGTGCGCGGCCTGGATGACCCGCTCATCGCGCACGATGTTGACGAGCTTCAGCGCGCTCGCTCCGCTTTGCCGGTTACCCAAGATGTCGCCCTCGCGCCGCAGCGACAAGTCGTATTTCGCCAGCTCGAAACCGTCATCGGTGCCCTCCATGGCGGCAAGGCGCGCCAGGGACTGCTCGGATTTCGAGGTGGAGACCAAAAACACCTGCGCCGGCTTCTCGCCGCGGCCCACGCGCCCGCGCAGCTGATGGAGCTGCGAGAGCCCGAAACGGTCGGCGTCCATGACGATCATGACCGTGGCGTTGGGCACGTCCACGCCCACCTCGATGACGGTGGTCGCCACGAGCACCTGCGTTTCGTTGTCGCGGAACCGGCCCATGACGGCGTCCTTGTCGGCGGGCTTCATGCGCCCGTGCAACAACTCCACATGCCAATCGGCGAACACCGTCTGCTGCAGATAGGACGCTTCCTTGGTTGCGGCCGTGACGTTATCGCCGGCGAAATCGGCGTCCGACTCGATGCTGATGGACGCGAACTCGTAGGCCTCCTCGTCGGCTTCCCTGCCCCGACCTCCGGCCCGCTTATCGCGCGCTTCGGCATCCTGCCCGATAAGCGGGCAAACCACGTACACCTGCTCGCCGCGAGACAGCGCCTCGCGCGCCGCATCGTAAGCCCTGCCCTGATCGGCCTTCGACACGACGTGCGTGGTGCGGCGGGCCGAGTCGTTGGGACGGTGCTTGATGTAGGACAGCGTCATATCGCCGAACACCGCCAGCGCGAGCGTACGGGGAATGGGCGTGGCCGTCAGGTAGAGCGCATCGGGGGCTTCGCCCTTGGAAAGGAGCGCCGCGCGCTGCTCCACGCCGAAGCGCTGCTGCTCGTCGATGACCGCGAGCGTGAGACGCTTGAAGCGAACATCGGGCTCGAGCAGCGCGTGCGTGCCGATGAGCACGCAGATGCCGCCGTCGACGGCGCCTTCGATCAGACGGGCGCGCTCGTCATCGGACGTGGAGCCCGTGAGCAGGCCCCAGGTGACGCCCACTTCGTCGAACCACTTCCCCAGCGACGCGGCATGCTGGCGCGCGAGCACCTCGGTGGGCGCCATGAGCGCCGCCTGGGTGCCCGTGTCGGCCACTGCGGCAAGGGCGAAGGCCGCGACGGCGGTTTTGCCCGTGCCCACGTCGCCGAGCAGCATGTGGTTGGCCGCCTCGGGCGCCGCCATGCGCGCAAGGATGTCGGCGCGGGCCTGCTGCTGTTCCTCGGTGAGGGCGAACGGCATGACGCAGTCGAGCGCCGCCGCGCACGGGCCGTCAACCACATGCGCCGTCGGCTGCGCTCCGGCGGTACGCTGCGCAGCCTGCGACATGAGCACGAGCTCGAGCAGCAGCAGCTCCTCGTATACCAGGCGGCGGCGCGCTTCGGCCGCCTCCTCCATGGTATGCGGGAAATGGATGCACGACAGCGCGGCGCCGCGCGCCATGAGCCGATACCGCACGCGCAGATCGAGCGGCAGCGGATCGTAGCAGCCTTGCACGGCATCGAGCGCGTTTCCCACCAAACGGCGCATCCACGCTGCCGAGATCTTCTCGCATGCCGGATGCACGGGGATGATCATGCCCTCGGCCATCTGGCCGTCGCCGAGCTGCTCGATATAGGGGTTCACCATGCGCTTGAAGCCGTAATCGAACTCCACCTTGCCGGCGACGGCGATACCCATGCCGGGTTTGAGCTGGTCTTTCAACCAAGGCTGGCGAAAGCAAGTGACCATGAGCACGCCGGTTGCGTCCACCACCGCGATCTCGACGAGCGTGAGGTTGGGGCGCGGACGCTTGAGCTTGACCTCATGGACGGACCCCTGGATAGTGCACGACCCGCCGATGCGCGCGCCGGCGACGGTCTCGCGCTTCGACAGGTCTATGTAGCGTCGGGGAAAGTGCGTGAGCAGGTCGCGGACCGTGCGCACGCCCAAACCCGCAAGCGCCTGCGCGCGAGCCGGGCTGACCAGCTTCACGCGCGACGCGGGTTCATCTAAGGCTAATGTTGCTGCGAGCCTATCGGCCACGTTGCCGCCCTACTCCACGGAGAAGACGATGGGGTACAGGGGCTGATCGCCGCGGTGCGCGTCGATCTCCAAGTCCTCGTAGGCTTGCTCGATGCGCTCCTGCAGCGCCTGGAAGTCCTCTTCGGAGAGGTCTTCGCCGGCGAGCAGCGTGCAGGTGTCGCAATCGTCGGCCTCCATGTGCTCGAGCAGGCCCATGACGACGTCGGAAACGCTGTGGCCTACGGCATGGATGGCGCCGTCGGCGATGCCGATGACGTCGCCATCGGCGATGGCGTTGCCCTCGGCGTCCTTGGAATCCTTGATGGCGGTGGTGACCTCGCCGGTCTTGACGTCGGCGAACGCTTCGGTCATGGCCTCGACGTTATCCTCGAGCGACGCCTCTCCGTCAACGCCGAACATGGCTGCGAAGGCCTGCGGAACGGACTTGGTGGGCACGACGCCCGCCGGGATGTCGGACAGCTCGCAGGCGGACTGGGCGGCCATGATGATGTTCTTGTTGTTCGGAAGGAAGATGACCGCGTCGGCGTTGACCTTGGCGGCGGCATCGAGCAGGTCCTTCGTGGAGGGGTTCATGGTCTGACCGCCGGAGACGACGACGTCGACGCCGAGCGACTCCAAGATCTTGGCGTTGCCCTGGCCGGCGGCGACGGCCACGAACCCGAGCGGCTTGTGCTCGGCATGCTGCTCGGCCTCGAGCTTCTCGGTGCGCTCCTCGGACTGCAGCTTCATATTGTGGATGAACACCTCGGAGATCTGGCCGCGCTCCAGGAAGTACGCCAGCACCTTGTCAGGCGTGTTGGAGTGCACGTGCACCTTGAACTTCGGGGTCTCGCCCACGCACAGCTCGCAGTCGCCCATGGTTGCCAGGAAGTCCAGCGCCTCAGCCTTGTCGAGCGTGTCGGAATCCACCAGGAACTCGTTGCAGTAGGTGAACTCGCTACCCTCCCAGTCGTTGATCTGCTCGATCTCGACCTTCGGAGCGGCGTCGCGCGCGAAGGCCAGCTCGTCGACGAGAGGGCCTTCCTTACCCGTGAGGGCGGCCACGAAGCCGTCGATGAGGATGGCAAGGCCGTAGCCGCCGGAGTCCACCACGCCGTTCTCCTTCAGCACGGGAAGCAGCTCGGGCGTGCGCTGCACGCTGGCATACGCCTGCTCGACGACGTGGGACAGCGCCTCATCGGCCGACATCTTCTTCTTGCGGGCATACTTGGCGGCGGCAGCGGAGTCCTTCAACACGGTGAGGATGGTGCCCTCGACGGGCTTGCGCACCGCGTGAAACGCCACGTCCTGGGCCTTGGCCAGGGCGGACTCGATGGACTCGGCGCAAACGGCGTCGAAGCCGTTGGAGCCTTCGCACAGGCCGCGCAAGATCTGCGAGGTGATGACGCCGGAGTTGCCGCGCGCGCCCATGAGCGCGCCGGTGGTGATGGCCTTGCGGATCTCGGCGGCGGAGGCGCCGATGGGCAGCTTGGCCAGGCTTGCAACGACGGATTCCAGCGTCAGCGACATGTTCGTGCCGGTGTCGCCATCGGGCACGGGGAAGACGTTGAGGCGGTTGACCTCGTCTTTGCGCGCGCTGAGGTTTTTGCTGGCGGCCGCGATGGCGTTGACCAGGTCGTTGCTGGTATAGGTACTAGACATTGATGGGATTCTCCTTCATTGGGGCAGGCGGCAAGACGCTTGGGCGCGCGCTACTTGCGGACCTTCACGCCCTGCACATGCACTTCAACCCCGTCCAGCGGGACGCGCGCATACTCCTTCAAGACGAACGTGACCTGGTCGACCAGGTTCTGGGACACCGTGTTGATATTGGTGCCGTACTCGATGACGACGTACAGCGCCACGTGCACGCCGGCATCGGTGGCGGTGACCGTCACGCCGCGGCGCAGGCGGCTGGCGGGCAGGATCTTGGCGATTCCGTCGGCAGCGGAAGGTGCGGCCATGCCGACGACGCCGTAGCACTCGAGAGCGGCGTTGCCGACCATGTCGGCCAGGACATCGTTGGCAACGTGGAGGTTGCCGGGAATGGTATCGTTCATGGCGTTCCTTTCTGGCTCGCATATGCGGGCTCGAAACTTCTGCTGGCAGTATAGCGCATGCAATTGTGCAGACGGTATGCATGCATGGCGCATGCAAGGCATAAACACGAAATAATCTTGTGATGCTGCAAGTACGTGTGGTATAGTTGGAGGGCTTTTTGTGCAAGAGCGGCGTTCGCGCCGATACATGCAACCTAGGTACATGGAGTGATGAATAATGTCTAAAGTTTGCGAAATCTGCGGTAAGGGCCCCGTTGCCGGTCGTAACGTCAGCCATTCCCACCGCGTGACGAACCGTTGGTTCCGTCCCAACATCCAGAAGGTCACCATCAAGGACGCCAAGGGCCATGTCCGCAAGGCCAACGTCTGCACCAAGTGCATGAAGGCCGGCAAGGTCACCCGCGCGTAACACCTTCGCGGAACATCCCATACGGGAAAACGAAGGCCCCCGCTCTGCGAGCGGGGGCCTTCTTACGTTCGGGAGGCTTTACCGCCGGGCGGAACCCTGGCAACCAGAACCATATGCGAACCCGATTCCGCGAGGGTTGCCTATACAGGGATTGAATCCCCTGCCTTGCGAGCGCCCGATCCGCAAACGCTTACAGCTCCGCCCTGGCAATAGAAGGCGGCGACCCCGCCCCAAACAGGGACGGGGCCGCCGCACAAACCCGTAATCGATGGTAAGCGAAGCAGCACCCTAATGCGCCCGCAAGATAAGCAGACGGCCGCAGTTGGGGCACGTGGCCACGTTGCCCTGGGAGCGCATGTCGATGACGCGGCCGTGCTCGATGGGCGTGCGGCATGCGCCGCAACGCTCTTCCACAAGCAAGGCCAAAGGTACGCCGGCGGTGGCTGCGGCGGTCCGCTCGTAGAGCTTCATATCTTCGGCGGGCACGCGTTGAGCCATAGACTTGCGCTTGGCCTGCATGTCGGCGATGCGCTGCTTCAGCTCGCCGCCTTTTTGCGCGAACGCGGCGCCGGCGCTGTTCTCGATGCCCTCGAGCTGCCCTAGCGCCGCGGCGACCTGGGCGCGCACCGCCTTGATCTTCTCCAGCTCGGCATCGACGGCGCGCATATCCTCCTCAAGGACATCCCGGCGCTCCTGGACGCCCGTCAGCTCCTTGGTACGCGCATCGACGGTGCGGAAATCGCCTTGGGCCTGCTCGATCTCGTCCTGGATGCGGCGGGCCTTCTCGGCCAGGCCGTCATCCTCCTCGGTGATGCGCGCAAGCTTGTCCTCTGCCTTAGCTGCAAGCTTCTCCACCTGTTCCGCCTTGGCGGCGACAGCACGCTTCTTCGCCATGGCATCGGCGATAGCCTTGCGCTCGGGCAGTTCCTGGAGCTGCTTCTCGGCGCGGATGATTTGCACATCGAGTTCCTGCATATGCAAAAACGCGGCCAAAACCTCGGAGTCGATCCTCATGCGAATCCTTTTCGTTCGGGCGCCCCGCGTGCAGCCATACCGCGGCGCAGGGCGCGGTTTGCAAGTTACACGCGCACGGCCTCGGGGTAGGACCACCTGTCGCGCTGCGACACCACCGCGACCAGCTCATCGGGCACCCCGGCATCGCGCACGCTGGCGGCGAGCACGCCGCAGAACGGCAGCTCGGAGGTATCGTGACCAAGATCGATCACGGCCATGCCGGCCTGGGACAGATCGAGCGCATCATGGTATTTGACCTCGCCCGCCACGAGCACGTCGGCGCCGGCGGCAAGGGCAGCGCGACCCGTGGGGCCCGCCGATCCCGTGCAGGTGACGATGCTGCCAACCGCACGCTCGAAGCTCCCCCACACGCGCGGCGCGCGGCCGAACACGCTGGTGCAGCGCGCGGCAAGCTGGCCGAACGTCATCCTCTCGGCAGGAGCGCACAGCTGGCCGTAGCCCTTCTCGGCGCAGCCCGCCTTCGGCTCCACCACCCCGCGCAGCGACAGCCCCAGCATGCCGGGCAGCATACGCTGGGCCCGGGCGGAAACGTCGAGGGCGGTATGGAAGTTCATGAGCGCCACGCCCCGCTGGATGGCGCGATACACCACGGCGCCGGAGTTCAGCGCCGGCGACGATGCCGGCTGGAACGACGTGGGCGGAGTCAAATAAGCCGGATGATGCGTGACGAGCACGTTCGCACCCGCGTCTGCGGCCGCATCGATAGCGCCTACCGTAGGATCGAGCGCCACGGCCACCGCTCGCACCGGCGCGGCAGGATCGCCCACCAGAAGGCCGGTGCGGTCCCACTCCTCGGCGTCGGCCGCCGGAAACTCAGCCAGGAGCGCCTGCTCAAGCGCGCCCACCGAAAGTTGGAAGCTTTTGGCACGCAAACCGCCGACCTCCACGCGCAACAGCTCAGACTTGCCTTCGCCCTGCACGCCCTTTTCCTTGGAACCTTCGATCTTGATCTTCTTCGAAGCCATGTCCATCAAGTCCTTCCATGTGATGAGGCTTCCCTTGGAATGACCGGGGCTGCAGGCCCCGGTCATGCGCCCCGACGCTTCGACGGGGCTTTCGCCGCTTTTACTCTAGCGCAATCTGGCGCCGGTCGCCCGTTGGGGTGGGAACCGTCACGCAGCGGTAGCCCGCCTCGTACATCGCCGCAAGCCCGGGCATGAGGTTGCGATCGACCACGGCCGGGTCGTGCGCGTCGGTGCCGATGGAGCACGGGATGCCGGCGCGACAGAACGTGCGCAGAAGGTCGGGCGCGGGGAACAGCTCGGCGCACGCATAGGTAAGCCCCGAGGTGTTCACCTCCACCATGCGGCCACTCGATTGCACGGCCTCGGCTGCTTCGTCGTAGAGCGACTGGGGGTTGAAGCTGGGACGATAGCCGAACTTCTTCACCAGATCGGGGTGCGCCATGCACGTGAAGGGCATGTCGGTGCAGCTGGCGGCCTGGCACCACACCTCGAAATAGCGACGCCACACGGAATCGACGCCCACGTCGTGCCAGCGCGCCTCTTGAGCCGGGTCGTCGAAGGCCCAGCCGTCAAGATAGTGCACGCTGCCGAGCACGTGGATGAAGTTGGAGAAGTCGAGCGCGGAGAAGTCGCGGTCCTCCTGCGCGCCGAGCCAGTCGATCTCGCAGCCGGGGATGACCTGCATCTCGGGATGCGCGGCGGCCGCTGCGGCGATATCGATGAGGTAATCGGGCAGGCGATCCCACGCCATGGAGACCACGTTGTCGGGATCCATGGCCGCCGACATGGGGTAATGCTCGGTGACGGCGATGGCGCCGAGCTTGGCGGCCGCGGCGGCGTCCACCAGCTCGGCAACGGTGCCGTGGCCGTGGCCGGTGTAGTTCGTATGCGTGTGCATGGTTACCAGTTCCATGCGGGCTCCTATCTTTTAGTTGTTGCATTTGGGAGCCGAATATCGAATGCTTTCAGGTGC
>NZ_CABQJR010000017.1 GCF_902464545.1 uncultured Senegalimassilia sp. | reverse complement strand
GGGGGGGGGGGGGGCCCTCCCGCGCCCCGCGCGCCAGGCGGGAGTGGGAGAATCCGCCTGGCTGGATCGCGGATGGGAGGGCGCGATCCGTAAAGGGAAGGGATAAGGAACGGTTCATATAGTAGGCGCGTCGCCTTAAAGAAGCCTTAAAGAAGCCTTAAAGAAGCGTGAACGCCGCATGAAGATGGCGCGCGGTCCCGTCATCTGCCGCGCTGATCGCGGGTGGCTGGCCGGCTCCGGGCCTCGCCTGCTGCGCGCCCTCGGCCTCCGCCGTGCGGTTTGCGGCTCCTTCGATCCCTCAAGTTCCCGCATCGTGACGCGAAAATGACGTGAAGGTAACGCGTTAGCACTCTCGCTTGCAGAGTGCTAACGCAGGGTCTATAACGATAACTGTTCAAAGGAACGGCCCCCGGAACGGGGCCGCAACGAAAGCAACCGAAACGGCGGCGGAACAACTTGCCGGCCCGTTCGCAAGCTCGGTGGTCGTTGCGCGATGCGGCGCAACCGCCTGCCGGGCAAGCGTATCGGGCAAGGCGCTCGACCGGGGATCGGCCGGCGCCGGGCAGCGCGTTTCGCCCCAAGAAACGGAGATGACGATGATGTCCATGTTGGTACCTCGTTCTAATCGCTTCCTCAACGATCTTATGACCGACCCGTTCGACAACTTCTTCGGCACCATGGCGGCGCCGAGCGTGAAGACCACGCCGAACCTGATGCGCACCGACATCCGCGAAACCGAGACCGGTTTCGAGCTGACCATCGACCTGCCGGGCTTCGATAAGGAAGGCGTGCAGGCCGAGTTGAAGGACGGCTATCTGACCGTCACGGCCGAAACCAAGCAGGAGACCGAGGACAAGAAGGGCACCTACGTGCGCCAGGAGCGCTTCAGCGGCAAGTGCAGCCGTACCTTCTACGTCGGCGATGACATCGAGGAAGGCGACATCAAGGCCAAGTTCGACAACGGCACCCTGCAGATCGACGTGCCGAAGAAGATCGCCAAGCCCGAGCCCGAAACCTCGCGTTCCATCTCCATCGACTAGCCGGATTGGGCAGCGATTCCGAATCGGCTCTTCCTGGCCCCTCGAGCTTTTTCTCAACTCTCACCTCCTTACGAAAACCCCGTCGCGGTATACCCGCGGCGGGGTTTTCCGCGTTCCCCTACCACGCTCTCACCTGGGTAAACGCAAAGTTTACCCCACGGGGGTACTAGGCGTGCGCGCTTGTACGGGCGCATGATGTGCGCGTTGGGTGGGGCCGTGGAGGGCCCCGCGGCAAGTCCGGCGGGTGGGGCACGGCGCAACGCGTCGCTTTCGCCAGCATGCGGCCGCCATCCGGCCGCCGACGTCTTCCTCGAGCGTCGTCGCACCCGCCGGGCTTGTCGAAGGTTCCAAGGAAAAGGAGAGGAACGAATGGCTGAAGACGAGAAGTTCTCCCAGCCCGGCGAGGACGCGCAAACGCCTTCCCCGAAGCGCAAGGCCAAGCGCGGTTGGATCGTCGGCGGCGTCGTGGCCGCCGTGATCGTGGTGGCGGGCGCAGGTTTCTGGGTGTGGCATGAGACGCCCAGTTTCTGCAACGCCATCTGCCACAGCCCCATGGACAGCTACGTCGACACGTACTACAGCGGCGACCAGGGCATGCTGGTGACCGCGCACGCCGAGGCGGGCAACAATTGCCTGAGCTGTCATGAGCCCGTGATCACCGAGCAGGTGGGCGAGGTCATGAAGTGGACCGCCGACGACTACCCCATGACCGCCGACGGCACGAAGCTGGCCGATGGCGCCGACATGGCCAGCGAGGAGTTTTGCGCCAAGAGCGGCTGCCACGACATGGACGACGTGGTCGCCAGCACCTGGGGCTTCGAGGGCAACGACGAGAAGTTCAACCCGCATAGCAGCCACCAGGACCTGGCGCTCGAGTGCGGCGACTGCCACAAGGCTCACGAGAAGAGCGTGCTCATGTGCAACCAGTGCCACAACTTGAACATGCCCGAGGGATGGGAGGCCCCGAATGCAGCATAACGGACTCGACCGTCGCACCTTCCTCAAGGGCGCCGGCATCACGGCCATCGGAGCCGCCGCCATGGGTGCGCTGACCGGCTGCGGCAACGGCTACACCGTTCCCGCCGGCGAGGAGCCGGTAAACACGAGCGCCGGCCAGGTGCCCGGCACGCCCAGCTGGCTGGGCCAGGCCCCCGAGGTCGCCGAACGCGACATCACCGAGACCATCGACACCGAGGTGCTGGTCGTGGGCTGCCGCACCGCCGGCCTGCCCGCCGTCATCTCCGCTGCAGAAAACGGCGCGAAGGTGCTCGGCATCGACCGCACCCCGAGCGTCCTGTGCCCGCGCGAGGACATCGGCGCTATCGACTCGAAGCTGCAGCTGGCCTCGTTCGACGAGTACCCGCAGTTCAAGATTGACAAGATGGAGGCCATGGAGGACATCGTCCGCTACGCCAACGGCTTCATCGACTACGACCTGGTGAAGGTGTGGGCGAACGAATCCGGCGCCTTGATCGACTGGCTCACCGAGATCGTCGAGCGCGACGGTCGTCTGGTCATGCAGTTCGAGGGCTCCGTGGGCACGGAGGGCCAGGGCGCGCGCGACAAGGCGTGGGCGACCGGCCATAGCCCGAACAAGACCGACAAGGGCAAGGAGGACAAGAACTTCAACTTCGGCGTGTCGCTCAAGGAATACGCCGAGGACAAGGGCGCCGAGTTCCGCTGGTCCACCGAGCTCATCAAGCTGGAGCAGGACGAGAACGATCGCGTGGTCGGCATCATCGCCCGCGACGTGAACGACCGCCACTACATCCGCATCAACGCCCCCAAGGGCGTCATCCTGGCGACGGGCGGCTACGGCAACAACCTGGAGATGATGGAGGCGCGCCAGCCCTGGAACCAGAAGATGCGCATCTCCATCGCCCGCAACGGCACCGGTGGCAACCCCACGGGCGACGGCATCAAAGCCGCGATGTGGGTCGGCGGCCAGATGGACCCCATCGGCGCCGCGTGCATGTTCAACCGTGCGGCCGTCAAGCCTGACGAGAAGGCCGGCGACGGCATCGTCGGCGAGTGGTACTGGTTCGGCGAGCAGCCGTTCATGAAGGTGAACCTCAACGGCAAGCGCTTCTGCAACGAGTCCGGCCCCTATGACTACATGCTGCACTCCACCGTCATGCAGCCTGGCCACACCTACTGCGACATCTTCGACAGCGACTATGTCGAGCAGGTCAAGCAGATGAACGAGGTCGGCTGCTGCCGCCTGTACCCGTTCGACAACGGCAGCCCGTCGAACATGCCCATCAGTCTGATGCCCAAGATGTTCTTCGATCCGCTGCTTGAGAAGGGCTATCTGCAGAAGGCCGACACCCCCGAGGAGCTGGCGCAGAAGCTGAACCTCCCGGTGGACAACTTCGTGGAGACGTTCAATCGCTACAACCAGATGGCGGAGAACGGCAAGGATGAGGACTACAACAAGGAGCCCTACCGTCTGATGCCGCTGAAGACCCCGCCGTACTACGGCATCCGCACGGGCGCATGGTTCCTGGCAACGCTCGACGGCGTGCGCATCAACACGAACATGCATCCCACCCGCGACGACGGTTCCGAGATCGACGGCCTGTACATGGCCGGCGACTGCTCGGGCGGCTTCTTTAGCACCAGCTACCCGAACCTGTTCACGGGCTTGGCCTGCGGCCGCACCATGGTCGAAGGCCGTCGCGCCGGCATGCTGGCGGCAACCGGCCAGGCGTAGGGCCTGCCGGGAGAGATCCTGCGAGTTTGCGGATCGCGGGAGCCCGCTACGCGCTGACCTATGAAGCGCCGTGCACCTTCGGGTGTGCGGCGCTTTCCCGTTGCCGGGGGCGCGGTGGCGCTGCGCGCAAGGAGGGGCCGTCGCAGGGTGAGACGGACCGCTGCCTGCTAACGGATGAGAATCGCAGCATGCTAGAATGGGGCGTATGACGAAGAAGATGACATACGGCGAAGGCCAAGCTGTGAACGCCCACGAGAAAGCCGCCGATGTGCATACCGAAGCCGACCGCGCTAACGTGCGCGACTTGTTCACGCCGGCGTTCTGGCGCTCGTTCGCTGCGCTGTCGCTGGTGCTTTCCGTCTCGTCGTTCATGAACGTATCGGTGTTCCCGGCCTTCGACGGGATTTTCACGTACGCGCGTGACATATCCATCACCGCCAACGCGGCGGTTCTCATAGCCATTGGCTTGCTGGCGACCTTCCGACCTGCGCTTTTGCATGTGCGGGAGCTGAACGCGGGCGTTTTTGCGCTCATGGTGGTAGGCTGCGCCCTTCCGTTGGCGCTGGGATTGGGCAGCGCGCCGTTGCTGGTGCTGACGTCGTGCGCGCTGGCGGTTGGCCGCGCGTGGTGCGCGTTGACCGCGGGCATCGCCGCGTCGCGGCTGTCCACCGCTCAGGCAAGCGTGCTGATCCCGCTGGCGTTCGTGGCGCAAGCTGCGGCGTCGGCGTTCGCGTGGCTTTTGCCTGTGTGGGCGGGCACGGTGTTCTTCCTTGCGGCGCCCTTCGCCGCATGGGCCTTGTCGTGGCGCGATGCGCGCCCGGTGCTCGAGCAGACGCAGGCCGGCGAGGCGCCGCACGACTTCTCGGTCACGCGCCCTTCGTCGTTTCTGCCGCTGGCCAGCCAGCTGTTCGTGTGCCTGTTCCTGTTCCGCGTGGCGTTCGGCTGCTCGCTGCGTTTCGGCGAGGTCGGTGGCGTGCCCCTGTCTTCGTTCTTCGCGATCCTGCCCGTGGCCGTGGTGGCCGTCTGGGCGCTGCTGTCCGAGAAGCGTTTCCCCGCCGATCTGCTCGTGCAGGTGTCGGTGCTGTTCATCGTGGCGGGCTTTTTGGCCATGACCATGGACTTGCCGCGCTCGAGCATCGCCACGGTGCTGCTGCTGTCCACGGGCAACACGCTGTTCGACATGGTCGCATGGGCCGTGCTCGTCGCGGTGGCGGCGCGTAACAGCCGCGGCGCGGTGGCGGCGTTCGCGTGGGGTCGCGGCATCTCGGGTTTGGGATCTACGCTGGGTGCGGCGGTGGGCGTGCGCGCGAACGTGCTCGCCGGCATGGGCACGCCGCTGTTCGACCTGTTCGCTGCGGCGTTGATCCTGCTGTTCGTCGGCTATGCGCTCATCGGGCTGCGGCGGTTCAGCTTCCGCGAGGTCATCGACGGCGTGACGCCGGTCGAGACGGCGGTGGTCGAGACGCCCAAGGCCACGTTCGATGAGCGCTGCCAGGCGCTGGCAAGCCAGTACAGCCTGACCCCGCGCGAGCTCGAGGTGTTCCAGATGCTCGCGCGCGGCCGCGACCGCGCCTACATCCAGGAGCAGCTGGTGGTATCGCGCAACACGGTGAAAGCCCACGTCAAGCACATATACGCGAAGCTGGACATCCATTCGCACCAGGACCTGATCGATCTGGTGGAGAAAGGGTAGGGCGCTGTTCGCCTAAAGGAGAAGGTGATGCTTGCATGAAGCTGGTTGGATTGGTCTCGGATACGCATGGGCGTCTGCCCGATGCGGCGCTGGGCGCTTTGGCGTATTGCAACCACATCATCCATGCGGGCGATATCTGCGACCCCGGCATTTTGCGCGAGCTGCAGATCATGGCGCCCACTACGGCGGTGCTGGGCAACAACGACTACGACGAATACGGCAAGAACGTGACGCGGTTCGCTTATCCGGTTATCGACGGCGTGCGCTTCTTGGTTGCGCACTATCCCAACGACGCGCGCATCGGCTTCAACGGCTCGCGCGCGATCGCGCCGGGCGACCCGCTGCCGCAAGTGTGCGTGCACGGGCACACCCATATCCCCGAGATCCTCACCGGCCGCGATGCGTACCCGGCAAGCCTGTTCATCTGTCCGGGAAGCTGCAGCCGCCCGCGTGGCGGGTTCCCGGCATCGGTCGGCTTTATCGAGCTGGAAGCGGGCCGCGTTCGCGCGGCTCGCGTCGAATCGCTCGAAGGCGAAGTCTTGATGGAGATGGGGAAATAGATAGCGAAGCGGCCGCCCGATCGGGCGGCCGCTTGCGTGTTGCTGGTGTCTTTCCCGACTTGGGCAGCCCCTTTCGTACTTGCCGGTATTCCTCGACGGAAACGAAAAGGACCGAGTTTTTGCTCGGCCCTGGATGGACACGCACTCGCGCGATTTTTGGCAGCAAACAGCAAAAAGGCCGCCCGGTGGGCGGCCTTTGCGATTCGTTTGCCTACGGCTTAGAACTGCTTGAACACCTTGGCGGGAGCGCCGCAGATGGGGCAGTTCTCGGGGGCGGCGGAACCCTTCTCGATGTAGCCGCAGCCCGGGCACAGGAAGTAGGAGTCGTCATCGGCGGCGTCGATGTTGTTGTACGCCTGCAGGTACAGCTCGGCGTGCACGGCCTCGGCCAGCTTGGCCTTGGTGAACACCTGGACGGCCTTGTCGTTGCCCTCCTCCTGGGCCTTAGCGATGAAGCCTGGGTACATGTCGGAGGTCTCGAAGATCTCGCCGTTGGCGGAGGCGATCAGGTTCAGGTCAATCTCCTCCAGCTCGGGGGCGTCGGCCGTGGGGCGCTCGTAACCCGGCTCAAGCTCCTCGACCAGGCCGGCCTCCAGGCGGATGTGCACCTGCTCGGCGGCGCTGGTGGCCTCCCACAGGCGGCCCAGCTGCTCGTAGCCCTTCTCCTTGGCAAGCTTGGCGCAGGCGGCGTACTTGGCGGAAGCGCCCGTCTCGCCGCACACGGCGGCCTTCAGGTTCTCCAGCGTGGTGCCGACCTGGCAGGTTGCGCCGGCGACGCGGTTGAAGTTGGAGGAATTCTCTGCGGTGGGCAGCTCGGTGCGCTTATTCATGGTGATACTCCTTCTCGTCTGAAGTAGTGGTTCCGTTTGGAATCATTAATGAGAATCAATCTCAATAGCTATAGAATACCCGGCCCTCCGTCCGAGCGCAAGCGCTAATCGGCCGCAGCTGCCCGGCTCCGCACAACCGCCACACGGATAGCCGTGGGTAACTTCAATGCGGCGACCATGCGCTGCGATTGCCTCGCTAAAGAAGCCATGGTAAACTTCTCAAGATTTGTTAGCGAATAGAAACAGTTAGCGAGCGTGAAACGTGAACGAGCAGATTGCCTTGGTCGAGCAGGCGGTGTCCTCCGGCTCGGCATATCCCGATGCCGCCCGATCGGCGGAAGCGGCCTGTCCCGGCGGTAGCGGCCCATTCCACGCGACATCGCGTCGCCTAACGGGCGGCAGCCACCGCGTCGGCCAGACCCTGTGGGCCGTCGGCGGCTTCGCGTTCCTTGCGCTGGGGATGGTCGGCGTGGTGCTGCCGATCCTGCCCACCACGCCGTTCATCCTGGTGGCGGCGTTCTGCTTCGCCCGCAGCTCCGCGCGTCTGAACGGCTGGTTCAAAGGCACGAAGGTGTACAAGCAGGTGCTGGAGGGCTACGTGACCAAGCGCTCCATGACGCTGCGAGCGAAGCTCACCATCCTCGTCCCGGTGACGGTGCTGCTGGCCATCGGCTTCGCCCTGATGGGCCGCGTCCCCGTCGGACGGCTCATTTTGGCAGCGGTATGGATCGGCCATATCATCTACTTCGGCTTCATAGTGAAAACCGATAAGCAGGCATAAATCGAGCCGCCCTCCCAACGAGGCCGCCCGTGTCGCTACCGCAATGCCAGCTCGATAAGCGGAAGGGCCGTCGCCGTCGCAAGGACCGCCCAGTCGATGCGCCGAAGGCGGTAGTCGCGCAGGCAGGTCCGCGAGGCGCCGGCAGCACCGAACGCGCGGGCCTCGACTGCGTACGCGATCGATTCAGAGCGGCGCAATGCGCTGGCGAACATGGGGACAAGCGCCGACACGAGCGCAAGAGCGCGATGCAGAACGCCGCCGTTCGCGAAATCGGCGCCGCGCGACATCTGGGCGATGCACACCTTGTTGAACTCCTTCGTCAGCGTGGGGATGAAGCGCAGCGTCATGCTCATCGCTAGGCCGGCGGATGCCGTGCGCACGCCGAAGCGGCCAAGCGGGCGCAGCATCAGCGAGAACCCATCGGTGAGCTGCGTCGGGGATGTGGTGGCCATAAGCGCCGACGTGCCGAGCAGCACGCATGCGAAACGCAGCACGTTCTCGATCGCGCACGACGCTCCGCCGGTGGTGATCGTCGCCGGGCCCGCGCACCATATGACATCGCCTGAATTCACGAACAACGTATCGAAGACCAGCACGAAGGCCATAAGCCACGCGAACGGCTTCAAGGAACGAAGCTCTGCTCGCGCGCTTGATCCCGATGCTGCTTGCACGCCCACCGCAGATGCAAGCAGGATGAGCAGCGCCGCAGCGCCCTGTGCGACGAACGCCGCCGCGATGAACAGCGTTGCGAAGACGATCTTCACGCGCGGATCCAGCCTATGGGCGATCGTCGCTCCGGGGCGATATGCGCCGAACGTTGCAACGTCGGCGGCAAGCGGTGCGAAGCCTCTTCCACCCGACGGCGCTTGTCTTTTCGCGCGGGGTTGCGGGATTTCGAAGCCTTCGCCCGCATGCACGTTGTCGGGCTGCGCCGCCAGCACGCCTGCCGCAACGGCGCCCGTGGCGAAACCCGTCGCGCAAGCCGCCACAGCGAGCGGCGGCAGGCTCAGCAGCACCGATGGCGTTCCCAGCAACAGGGCGGCGACCGCGATCTGGCCCGTGTTATGCAAGATCGCCGCCACCATGCACGTCGCCACTGCGCCTAGGCCGGGGATCAGGGACACCGCCGCGCTCCCTGCGAACGCGAGCGCCGTGCCGCCTAGGCTGTACATGAGCATCGTCGGCGACCCGAACAGGAAACCCGATGCCATCACTTTCACCACTGCAACCGCGGCGGCGGCGCGCATGTCGAGCCCGAGGAGCGCTACCACCACCGCTACGTTCGCCAAGCCGAGCTTCACGCCCGGCAATGCCACGGGAAGCGGGATCATCGCTTCGATATAGCTCAGTACAAGCGCAAGCGCGCTCAAAAGGGAAATGCGCGCAAGGCGCTGCGTGGCGATGATTCGGGGATTTACGGCCATAATGAAGCGCTCGGCCCGCTATTGCCCGACAACATCGTAGGCAGATGCGGCGTCCTCATCCGTTATGTTCACCACAAGCTTATGCGGAAGGCATACGATCTGCTGCCCTGCATTCGAGATCCAACCTTGATCGACGCAGTCTTGGTTGGGGCAGTCGGCCTCGCTCACGCGTACTTTGCCTGATTGCACCTCGACCACGTTCGTGCCTGCGCTCGAGGCCACCGTAAGGACGTCGTCTTTGGAAAGGGGCATCGCGAACGTGTTGCCGTCTGCATCTTGGATGACGGCGGTCCGGGCGTCGACCGCGTTGCCAAGCACGTTGGCTGCCGCGGCGGCAGCCAATGCAAGCGCCGTGATGACCAGCACCGCAATAACGTTGACCCTCATTCGCCTGTATGCCCTCTTTTGAGCAACCGTCATGCTGCACCTACCTCCTTCTATTCGCTCAGGAGCGTGAACCTGGAACCGTTCGACGCCGTGGCTGTGTCGTTCATGTCAACCAGCAAGCCGCTGAAGCGCTCGTCGGAGTTCAGCAGGTCCATGGCTTTGTCGTGCCCCATCAGGAACAGCGTGGTGGAATACGCATCGCCATCGGTGGAGCTGTCGGACACGATCGAGGCGCTTGCCAGGTCCGTCTTCGCCGGATATCCCGTGCGCGGGTCGAGGATGTGGTGGTACAACACGTCCTCGACAGTGAAGCTGCGTTCGTACAGCCCGCTTGTGACCAGGGATTTGTTGCGTGCCGGGATGCTTGCGATCACGTCGTTCGCCGCGCCATTGGGGTCCTGCACGCCAACGTTCCAATCGTCGCCGCGGAAGCTTTCCCCCAGCACGTAGACGTTGCCTCCCAGGGAGAGCATGGCGCTTTTGCATCCCGCTTCCCGCAACATGGAGACCAGGTCGTCGGTGATGAACCCCTTTGCGATTCCGCCAAGGTCGAGCATCGCATCGGGGTCGGTCAGCGTTACCGTGGTGCCATCGACTGAGATCGTTCGGTAGTCGACGTGCTTGACCGCCTCCTTGATCGCATCGTCGTCTGGCTTGATGCCCTCGACGAAATCCCAAAGGCTGGAAACGGCGCCGATGCTGATGTCGAACAGGCCGCCCGAAGCCTCGGAATACGCAAGCGATGCCTCGATGCACCGCGCCGTCTCCTCGGAAACCTCCACCGGTGCGCCGTGCGCTTGGTTGATGTTCCAGATATCGCTGCCTTCCTTCGTGCGCGAGAAGCGGTCCTCGAAGAATCGGCAGCGCTCGGAGATGCGGTCCATCAGCTCGGGCGCGCATAACGCGCTGATTTGGATGACGGTGTCGAACAAAAACAGCGTGAGGGATTGGACCTCGTAAGCTGCGCTATCGGCGCCGTCATCCGCCGTCGCGCCACCTCCTTCGTCGTTTTGCGCCGCCGAGCAGCCTGCCAGCCATGCGGGCATGGCCATTGCGCAAACCGAGCCAGCCGCAAGCATGAGGAACCTTCGGCGTGAGATCGTTCCGTTCTCCATCAACTAAATCCTTTTCGTTTCCTATGCGAACAACCAGAACAGCGCGAAAAGCGCTGCCGCCTTGATCAGCACCAAGGGGACCTCGGTGCCGCGTAGACGTACAAGATATTCCCTGACCTGGGCCTTCTTAGCGCCGGGCGCTTCCGCGAGTCTCGACGCCGCCGCAGCGTTCGGGTTGGGCACGCGCAGCATCGCCACGTTCTCCAGGGGGCATCCGTCGGCGCATCGACCGCACGAGATGCACTCGCCTGCGGTAAGCGCATCGGGATCGGGGTGCACCGACACCGGGCACGAGCGCTTGCACAGCCCGCACCTCTTCGCGCAGCGCGCGGTATCGCGGCGGAAAGCGGAGAAGGGGAGCACCGGCAGCAGGCTGAACACCGCGCCGAGCGGGCAGAGGAACTGGCAGAAGAAACGCTCCACGAACAGCATGCCAAGCGCGATGGCGCCGAGGATGACGAACGCGCCCGCCGCAATGCCGTCGATGTTGCCGGCGATGATGCCCGCGAACGCTGTCCAAGGGCTGTAGCCCGAGATGCTCGACCACGTGCCCGTGAGGCACAGCCCGCAAATGACGACCAGCACCAGGTATTTCAGCAGCTGCAGCGCGCGTTGCAGCTTCGGGAGCAAAAGCGGTTTCCTTGCTCCGATGCCCAGCTTCTTGCGCACGGGGGAGAACAAGGCGAACAGGGCATCGCCCAGCGTTCCGAACGCGCAGGCATAGCCGCAAAAGAAGCGGCCGAACACCACGGTGAACGCCAGCACCGCCGTCAACGTGACGATAAAAGCGCTCAGCTCGATCGGCTGCATGGCTCCGATCTGGGTAAATGCGTATTTCACGCCGTTGAACGCTGCGCTGAACACGGCGGGGAACGCTATGAAGAACGCGATCTGCACCGCCCAGCGCACTCCGCGATTCAGGATGAGGCGGCGATGGCGCGCCAGAGCCTTCGTCTTGATCTTCGCCATGCTATTCGCCATCCTCTGCCGATGTTGCGGCGTCTGCCTGACCGGAGTTGCTTGCTTCAAGCGCTTGAACCGCGCCGTTGATGATGCCGGCCGACGAGAACGTGGCGCCCGATACCGTGTCCACGTTCGGCGTTTGCTTGGCAATCATGTCGTCGATGAGCTTGACGGCCTGTTCCAGGTAGGGGCCGTCCTCGTTGGGGGCGTCCACGACCTGAACGGCGTCGATGTAGCCATCCTTCACGGTGACCTGCGTGGTCACCGGCCCGCCGTATCCTTGGGCGGTGCCCGTGAACACGCCGTCGACGGCATACGGCCCGCGGGTTGCCGCGCGCTCGGCCTCTTGAATCTGCTTTTGAACCATGGCATCGGCGGTGTTGGCATCGGCGGCCCATAGGCTGAAGCCGACCGCCAACGCTCCGATAACCGCAACGTTCACGGTTTTCGCTATGAGGTTTCGCTTGCGTACGAGAAGGTTAAGCACGGTCGGCCTCGCCTCCGCCGTTCGAGGTGCTGCCCGTTTCGCCCTTCCCGGACGCAGCGTCCGAGCCGCCGGCATCGCCCGTTGCGGCGTCGTCCGACGGGTTCGCCTTCTTGTAGGCTTCGTTGGCCAGCTCGAGCGCCTTCTCGTATGCCTTCACGATGGCCTTCGAGGAATAGGTGGAGCGGGATACGACGTCCACGTTGCTCGGGGCCGCGTGCAGATCGATCAGCTGCTTGACGACGCCGACGTACTCCTTGCCGCGAACGACGCGTCCGAACGCCGCCCATTCAAGATACGCATCGTTCGATTCGTCGTATTCCTCGAGCACCGCGTCCTCGTCGGTCGCCTTGTTCGTTCCGTGCACGTCCTTGATCGCGGATGCCTTGCCGTTTTCAACCGTAACGGTCATGGCCAGGTAATACGGTTCGAACGCGTCGGGGTCCTCGGTGTTCTCGCACTTCACGTATACGGTGTAATCTCCGTCAAGGTAGCGGGTCTCGGTTTGCCCACCTTGCGAAGGCTCGTCGACGTCGGGCTTGCTCGGCGAGTCGCCGCTTCCCGTGTTGCCGGAATCGTCCGAGGGTTTATCTGCCGCGGTGCCGTTGCCGGTCTTGACTGCCGCTTGGCGTAGGGCGTCTTCGACAGCGGCCAAGATGCCTTCCGAGGAAAACGTTGCGCCCGACACCGTGTCGACCGCCGTCGTTTGCTTGTCGACGACGGTTGCGATCAGCGATTTCGCGCGGTTGAAATATGCCGCATCGTCGCCTTGGGAAAGGATGTCTATCTTGGAGATCTTCCCTCCTGCGATGGTCACGGCCACGCGAATGGTGCTTTTGTAGCCCTCGCCTTCGCCGCAGTAAGTGCCGTCGGCGTAGCCGCTCGTCGGCACTTGGGTCGGGTTCAACGTTGCGTGGCTTTTGCCCGAAGCGGCGGATGCCGGGGCAGATGAGGCCCCCGTGTCCGATCCCGTCCCGCCTGCGGCCTTTTCAAGAGCGTTCTTGATGGCGACGAGTATACCCTTTGAAGAGTAGGTTGCTCCTGAAATGGTGTCCACCGACGTCGATTGCGCAGCGATGACCGAGCTTATCAGCCTCTTCGCATTGCTGAAATACGGCTCATCGTCGCCCGCGGACACTATTTCGATTGCGATGATCTTGCCGTCGCTGATGGTCACCGCCACCGTGATGGTGCTTTTGAACCCCTGGCCGGAGCCGGTGTAGGTGCCGTCCTTCAGGTTGGAGGCGTCGATTCCGTAGTCCGCCGCGCTGTAGTTCGCATCGGTGGCGGGTTGCGCATCCTGGCGTTCTGCGGTTACCTCGACGGGTTTGATTTCCGTCGTAGCCTGCTCGGTCGATGCGTATGCGTCGGGATTGAACACGAGCGGCTGGTACTGCGCCACGACCAGCGCAATGGCCACGCCCGTCAGCACCGATGGCATCAACAAACCCGCTGTAGCCGCCTTCTGCGGCAACGCTGCGTGCTTGCCCGCCCCCTTTTCTTCGATTCCTTGCGTTGCGTCGTGCATCTCCGCCTCGGCGCGCTCTTCGGTCTTTCGGTCCGTCACGGTCTTCGCTTCTCCTTCAAACGGCCTTATGGCGGAGCCTGGGCTCCGCCATAAGGCTGCACTGCATCGCTTTGGCGCAGGCGGCGAACGCATCTTCGCCGCCTGCGCTTTTATGTTGTGCGGAATCTATTCCCGCATGCGGCGGCGCATGAAGCGCGCGACCGCGGCCAGTGCTGCCGCGCCAATGGCGGCTGCGCCCGTCGCCGCCACCGGGGCGACGTCGCCTGTAGTGGCAAGGCCGGAAGCGGCGCCCGTGCCGGTTGCGCTCGCTGCCGCGCCGCTGTCGGTCCCGCTGTCGGTGCCATTGCCGTTGCCGCTGTCGGTTCCGCTGCCGTCCGTCCCGTCGCCGTTGCCGGTATCGGAGCCACTACCCGATCCGTCCGTCCCGGTGCCGCCGGCAGGCGGATTCTCGACGGTCGGTTTCGCCAGCTGCTCGCGGGCCTGCTTCACGGCGGCCGTTGCGGATTCGACGTCGGCAGTGGATGCGTCCTCATTGTCGAAGAGCTCCTCGGCTGCCTTCACAGCTTGCTGATACGCTGCCCAGCTTTCGGACGTGTAATCGGATTCCTTCAGATTGGAACCGGCTTCGATCTCCGCGCGCAAATCGGCAAGCTGATCGGCCGTGGGGGTTGCGGCGAGCGCGGCTTGGGCGCTCTGCAGGGCGGAAAGCGCGCTGGCAACCTCTTCATCGGTGGCGGAAACGGATTCGTTCACGCCCCGGGCGGCATTGAGCGCTGCCTGGAAAGCGGTCCAGCTGCTTGCCGTGTATGCGTGCTCGCCGTTGTCGAGTTGCAAGGCGGATTGGATGGCGCTCTCAAGCGCGGCCTTGTCGGCAACCTTGGCATACGTGAACTGCAGATTGCTGCTGTAGCCCGTAGCTGCGACCTCGATCTCATATGCGCCGTTCGCGGCGAACACCAGGGAGCCGTCCTTGTTCGCGGCGGCAAGGTTCAGGGAACCGTCTTCGTTGATGATCTTCACGGCGCCCTTGCCCTGGGCGTTGTACACCACGTTGTTCACCGTAACCTGGGAGATGTTGCCCAGATAGTTTGCAAGGTCGCTCTCGGTGGCACCGTCGGCGGCCGTCAGCTTCAGACTGGAGGCATCGAACGCGGCAGCATTCTTCGCCGTTGTCAACGTGAACGTTGCGCTCAAGGGCGCGTACTTGCCGCTCTTGTCGGCGGCAACGAGCGTGTAGCTGCCAGGCTGCGTGCCGGCCGGGATCTTCACGACGGAGCTGTAAGGGCCGGAAGAGGCGTTCGATACTTCGACATTGCCGCTCCAGCCTTCGATGCTGTATTCGGCGTCGAAGCCTTCAGGCAGCGTCGGATTCATACCAATGAGGGAAGTATCGTCGAGCGATGCGCTTTCCTGAATAGAAATGGCGCCTTCATCTGCGGAAACCTTTACCGGAACATACTGATCCATGGCCACGGTGTAGGTACCGGTGGACGTGTAGAACACCACCGACTTGATGGTCTTGCCCATCATCGATTTGTAATAGGTCGAGCTCAGCGGGCTGCCGTGTGCTTCGGTCACGAAGCCACAGCTCCAAGCAAGTTCCTTGCCCTTCCAGATGTTCTCCAGGGCGCGCATGCCGTAGCCCTCGACCTTGCCGGCCTCATCGGCGGCGTTCACCACGGCGCCGTACACGACCGCCTGGTTGCCGTCGGCGTCGACCATCTGCTCGCGCAGATTGCCGAAGTCGATCTCGTAATCGCCGTATTTGCTGTTGGTGGTGAACTCGGCAGCAACATCGGACAGGGCGACGGCGTCCTTGCCTTCGACCGCGCCGAACTTCATGTTGCCGGACTCGTCGACCGTGGCTTCCTTGTAGTTTGCCGGCGTTTCGTTCTCGGGCAGCACGTAGTACGAATAGCTAGGTGCCTGGAACAGGGCGTCGCGACCGGAATAGGTCGTCGTAGAGGTCTTGCCCTTGATGGAGGTGGTGATATCAACGGAATCGGAATCCGTCACGCGCTTGAACTTCGACCAATCGATATCGTCGGAGCTGACCTTAACGGCGAACGTGGCACCCGTGATGTCGCTGCCGTCCGCGTTCACGTGGTAGGAACCGCTGACCAACGAACCGGCCAGCGTCTTCTGCTTCGTGGCGGAAGTCACCACATCCGTACCGGAGTTGTTCTGCTCCGCAGCGTAGAAATCGCTGTACGGGATGTTCATGAGCACATATGAGCCAACCTCGGGATACAGGCTGACCAGCACATCGAGCGCGCCCTGAAGGTGTTTGACCTGCTCGGCAGCTTCCGATTCGCTCAGGTCGGCTTTCTCAAGCAGCTCCTTGGTCTCGGCGGTTTCCGTCTCGATGGAAGAAGCGGTCCACGAGTCCTCGGTGTACTTGGACTTATCAAGTGCGGCGGCCTTGTCGTACAGGCTCTGCAGCTGCGCCTTCGTTGCCTCGGTCACAGGCTCCTTGGCGCCGACGATGTTGTCATCGGTCGCCTGAAAATCCCAAGAAGCGTCGGCATAGCCGAGCGCATGTACCGTTACCGTCCAGTAGCCGGTGCCGTTGGTGCCGTCCGGCAGCTGGCAGCGCAGCGAATCGGTCAGGCCAAGCTGGATGCCCATGGCCTTGTGCATCCAGTTATCGGCGGCGAACTTCGTGCCGAACGTAGCCAGCGCGTTGGTGCGCGTTGCGTCGTTGCCGTAGTACGTCCAGGTCACCGCCTGCATGTTGGCGCCAAGATCGCCGAAGCCTTGCGTGAAGTCAACGCGAAGGAATTCGCCGTAAGAACCGGAGGCATCCTTGACGGTTGCGCCCATGCTGGCCAAGTCAGCCGTCTTGAGCGCCTGGTCCTTGATGCCGGAATCCGTGCCGGTCGCCGCAGCGGAGAAGCTGCAGGAACCATCGGAAACCGTAACGGTCTTCAGGCCGTTGGTGTCGGCATCGACATCGGCTACCAGGCCGGAATACGATGAAAGCTGCCCCTCGCCATAGCCGCCGGCGAGCGTGTCGCCGTTCGCCACGAACCTATGCGTTGCTTTGAAAGCGTCCAGGTCAGAGGTCTTCACCTTAACCGGCACGTACTTCAAGCCCGTGACCTCGTAGTCCTTCAGGGTGTAGCTAGCGCCATCGCAGGTCATGGCGCCGCGGTTCCACGTTACGGTCTTGCCGTCGGTGGTGGTAAACGACTTACCGTCGGTGGCCCAGGTCGCCAGCTCGAAGGTTGCGCCCTCGTTGGTGTAGATGGTGGCCATGCACTGATAGCTGCCGCGATGCAGGCCGTGATTGGCGGTGGCGCGGGTGACCGCGTCGAACGCGCCCTTATCGGCTTCGTTGCGAGAGTCCAGGTCGCTGGAGCTTGCTGCGGATCCTGCAGCTTGGACTCCCTCGGCTGCCCAATACTCGGCCCAGGTCAAACCAGCGTAACCATAGGTGTATTCATCCTCTGCCGGCTTTGCATTCTGCTCGTCGTAAGCCGCCTGGAGGGCGTTGTCGACCGCGGCCTTGATAGCGTTCGAAGAGATTGTCGCCGTAGTGACAGCGTCGATACTGTTGGTATTGCCGGCGTTCTCGATCTGGCTGACAACGCCCTCGTAAGATGTTCCTCTTTTATCGTAGCCGTTCACGGCCCTGTCCATGCGATCCCAGTCGTCATCACCAAGAGAGCTATAGTCGGCGACTTTCACCTTCGAGATCTTCGAACCCGCAACGGTTACCGTAACCGAGACGGTGTAGCTCTCCGCGTTCCACTCATCGCCCTTGTTCAGGGAATCGTTGGAGTCGGCTACGGCCTTGCCCTGGTATTCGCCGTCTGCGATCTTCGTCAAATCATAGGATGCTTCTTGCGCGGAGACGGCGCTTTCGCCCCCCGACAAGGTATAATCCTCGATTGAGCTGGAAGACGTTTCCGCGTCTTCGCTCGCTAGAGGGGCAGCCGTTTCAGTGTTGGTAGCATCGGAGCCGGCTGCCCCTTCTATTTCGCTGCCGTCGGTTTGGGCGAGTGCCGTCGCCGGGGTCAGCGATAACGTAAGCGCCATGGCCATCACGCCTTTGGAGGCATTGCCTCCCGCTGAGGCCAGGACGCGTCGAATCGCATTGCGTTCGATCATCCCGTTTCCTTTCTTCGATTGTTTATGCGGGTGCGCTTCCCTGCGCCCATATCATCTGGAGGTTCACCGATGCGGAGTCACGGGCAAAAGCCCCCGTACCGGCGAATCTGTGAATGGCGATAATGTACGCGCAGGTTAACTAAGTCAAAAGGATAACCCAAAGCTAACTATGTTTGCCATACAAAACATAGTTCCCCTATATAGCTTTCAGCTTCGCTCCCGCGGGAAAGCCGCGAAGAGGCGGTCGCGGCTTGCTTTCAGCCCGCTCGGGCAGGTGGGTCCGGCTGCGTGTCGCGAGTGCCCCCTTGCGCCCGCAGAGCCCTGCGCACTCGCAAGGCCCGCCAGTCGGCAACTCCTTCGCGCCCGCAATCCGCCAGCTCGCAATCCCGCATCCGCAAAAGCCCCTCGCTCGCAATCTTTTCGCGACCCGCAAACCAGCAAGTCGTTGTGCCCGCAGGCCCCGCCCACGCAAAAGGCCCCGCGAACGCGGGGCCTTCAATCTGCGGTTATTTCGTTTTCCAAACTTTCACCCGGCAGCAGTTCACGGCTTCGCCGCCGATGGGCGTGTAGTCGATGTTGGAGTATGTGACCACCGTGTCGTTCTGGCCGCTGGAAGCCAGCCACTCGCCGTAGTCGTCGGCTCCGTTCTCCGCGGACAGCGCGAAATATCGCTTGCCCTGCGGGTCGACGCCGCACACGGCGCTCGTGGACTTCACCATCAGCCAGTTGCCGCACCACGCCGGCGCGGTGGTGGGCGTGCGGTCGAAGCGCAGCCACTTCTGCGCGCTGTAGCCGCCGCTGCCCGGTGACTCGGCGGGGGCGTATGTGCCCAAGTTGGCGATGCCGTCGCCGTAGCTGTACGTGGCGTCGAACGCGAACGTGAAACCGGTCTTGCCGTAGCCTGCCTCGAGCGGCTTCATGGACGCGGGAAGCGTCAGGGTATCGGTGACGTTGCCGTTCTCGCTCACGCGCGTGAGCTGGTAATACGACGAAGCGCCGGTGACGCGCGGCGTGATGACCACACCGTCGCCCGCGGCATACGGGGCGGTTGCCATGCGGCCGGCGGACTCGTACACCACGCTGGCGTCCGAGCTGCCCATGGAGGCGCTCTTGAGCTGCGCAATCAGCGACGCCGCGGTGACGGTGCTGTCGGCTTGCGGCATGACCTGCCAGAACGCGTGCCCGCCCACGGCGGCGATGGTGGGGGTCTCGAACTGATCGGAGGAACCCTCGTCGAGCTGCTGGATGTTGGAGAGCGCGTCGCCGTTTGAGTTCAGCTTCCCGGCGAAGATCCGCCAGGTGCCGTCCATGATGTTCGCCTCGGTCCACACCACGCCCTGAGAGGTGCAGCGCGCGTCGTAGATCTCGAAACCCTCGTCCTGCCCGCGTGCCTTGTCCAGCACCACGGCCGACGTGCCCGACGACAGGGCCAGCGTGGCCACCTGCGCCAGCGGCTTTGCCTTCTCCGTGGGAATCAGGCAGCAGGCGAACTTCGAATCGTTGCACCAGACCAGGGAGCCGTAGGGCAGGTCGTAGGAGCCCTGCTGCTCTGCGCAATCGTCGGTGTTCTCCACCTGCGACAGGTCGGAGATGGAGAAGACGGCGTCGGTGGGCACCTTCAGCGTTTGGATGTCGGGCGTGGAAGAACCCTTGCCGCCTGCGACCGCGGCGACGCCGGCGCCCGCAGCGGCCAGCACGCCCACGCCGAGCGCGCCCAACAGCAGGCCGCGGCGCGTGATGAGCGTCTGCCCGCCGTCGCCGACGGCAGGCCGCGGGGTGCCGCGGCCGGTGGGGGAGCCGCCGGAGATCCCGATGCCGCCCAGACCCGGCGTGCCGGAGAGCGGGGTGGGGGTGGCGGCGCCTACGTAGGTGCCGGTATCGCGACGTGCGCGACCGGCTGCGGCGCGCTGGGCGCGCACCTGCGTGCGCTGCGCGGTGCGTGCCGCAGGGGCGCTCGCCTTAGCCGCCGCCCGGGGTGCGGAAGCGGCGCGCGGGGCCGTGCTTTTCACCTTCCCATGTGCGGAAACGCCGCGACCGGCGGTACGCGGGCGTGCGGAGGCGCCGCGCAAGGGGCGGGCCGGCTGCGCGGCTCGTCTGCTCGTGCGGGTTGCTCGGGAGGGTTGGCGGCCTGCGCCGCCCTGTGGTGTCCTTTGGGTTGCCATGGCGGTAATTATGTCATTTCGCCTACAGGCGCGAGGGGGTTTGACTTGACTTGTTACAATAAACCCAAACACCCTTCACCCGCACGGCCGCGCAAAGGGGACGTGCGTGCGAGGTGATGAAAGCATGGAAAGCAGCTTCCTAAGGAGTGAACCATGAGCAACGAAACCAGGCGCATCCTGCTGGTGGAGGACGAGAAGGCCATCCGCGATGCCGTAACCGCATATCTTGAGCGCGAGAGTTATTGGGTAACCGCCGTCGGCGACGGCCAGGAGGCGCTGGAGGAATTCTCCAAGCACCACTTCGACCTGGTCATCCTCGACCTCATGCTCCCGCGCGTTCCCGGCGAGCGCGTCTGCCGCGCCATCCGCGACAACTCCGACGTGCCCATCATCATGCTCACCGCCAAGGGCGAGGTCGAGGATCGCATCATCGGCCTGGAGCTGGGCGCCGACGACTATCTGGTCAAGCCGTTCAGCCCGCGCGAGCTGGTCGCCCGCGCCCGCGCGCTGCTGCGCCGCGTGCACGCCGATTCCGAGCCCCAGCGCGAGGTGCTCGAGTTCGGCGAGCTCACCATCGACGTGTCCGGCCACAAGGTCATGGTCTCCGGCAAGGAGATCGACCTCACGGCCAGCGAGTTCAAGCTGCTCACCACGCTGTCCCGCTACCCGGGCCGCGTGTACTCTCGTATGGAGCTGGTCGAGAAGGTGCTCGGCTATGACTTCGAGGGCTACGAGCGCACCATCGACTCCCACGTGAAGAACCTGCGCGCCAAGATCGGCGACAACCCGCGCAACCCCAAGTGGCTGCACACCGTGCACGGCGTGGGCTACCGCTTCGAAGACCCCACCAAGCAGGGTCAGTAAGCTAGCCGCCGCGCGGCCGCCAGCGCTCGGCCGCGCCTCCCTTCCCAGAAGAAAGGCCGCGAGCCCACGTGGATACCGATACCAACACAACGCAAGACGCTCCTTCGACCGGCTCCGCCACCACGGGGCCGGTCGTGGTTGAGCGCCCCTCCGAGGAAAAGAAAAGGCGCAAGCCGTACCAGGGCGTGGTGAACTGGTGGAACAGCCTGACGTACACCACGCGCATGACCATGGCGTTCGCCCTGATCGCCGCCATGACCGCCATGGTGGCCATCGGCGTGCTGTCGTTCGTGTGGCAGCAACATTTCCATACCTACACGCAGGAGAACATGGAGTCGCTCGCCGAAAGCACGGCAACGCGCATCGAGGAGGTGTACAACACCTCCCACACCCTGCACGACCCGCAGGTCGAGGCCGTGGCGAAGTACGCCGAAAGCCTGAACAGCGGCGTGGGCGTGGCCGTTATCGACAACACCACGGGCAAGGCCGTGTACGATTCCTCGGCGGTCACCATCGACGACGGCACGGGGTCGTCCCGAAGCGAATCGGGCGCGGGCATGTCGCCGAACTCGGACAGCGGGCGCACCTTGGCGCCGCCGGTCAGCGCCAGCCAGCAGTTCGCCAGCGCGCCCATCGAGTATGGCGGTGCGGCCGTAGGGTCCGTGCGCATCTGGGTGTACGGAAGCGAAACCCTGCTCACGCAGGCCGACGAGCAGTTCTCCAACAACTCCTACCAGGCAATGGTGTTCGCAACGGTGCTGGCCATCGTGCTGGCGTCGTGCATCGGCTTCCTGTTCGCGCGCACCCTGGTGCGCCCCGTCAACACCATGGCGCAGACCGCCCGCGCCATCAAGGAAGGCGACCTGTCGGCGCGCACGGGCATCCGCGGCGAGGACGAGATCGCGCGCCTGGGCATGACCTTCGACGAGATGGCCGACTCCATCGAGCGCGACCGCAAGCTCGAACGCCGCCTGACCACCGACGTCGCGCATGAGCTGCGCACGCCGCTCATGGCCATCCAGGCAACGGTCGAGGCCATGGTCGACGGCGTGTTCGATGCCGACGAGGAGCGCCTTGAAACGGTGAACGGCGAGGTCAAACGTCTAAGCCGTTTGGTCGACGCCATCCTGAAGCTTTCGCGCCTGGAGAATCGCAGCACGCCCATGAAGAAGGAAGTGCTCGAGGTGGGCGACCTCATCAGCGGCATCATCGCCACGCACGAGGCCTACGTGTCCGACTCGGGCCTCAAGCTCATCTACGAGGTGGAGCGCGGCGTGCGCGTGCGCGGCGATGCGGACATGATCCGTCAAGCCACAGCCAACCTCATCTCCAACGCGGTGCGCTACACGCCCGAAGGCGGCACCATCACCGTCAGCGTGTCCAGCCACGAGGGCATGTGCGCTATCGCCGTGCGCGACACGGGCATCGGCCTTTCGCCCGACGAGGCGAAGATGGTGTTCTCCCGCTTCTGGCGCGCGGACGCCGGCCGCACGCGCGAAAGCGGCGGCCTGGGCATCGGCCTTTCCGTGGTGAAGGAGATCGTCGACCGCCACAACGGCTACGTGGACGTCGAGGGCGAGAAGGGCGTGGGCGCCTGCTTCACCATCAACCTGCCGCTGTACTACGAGGGCGACGAGCAGCGCGAGCAGCGTCAACAGCAGCGCCAGCAGCAACAGCAGCAGCGCGAGCAGCAGCTGCAACAGCGCCAGCAGCAGCGCGAGGCGCAACGGCAGCAGAAGGAGCAGCAACGCGCGCAGCAACATGCGCAGAAAACGGGGATACCGTTCGGGCGGTCGCACGACGACGGAAAATAGACGATAATGGCAACGTTACAGTCACGCCGCAAACGGCGCGCAAATGCCGGCTGGGCGCCGCCCGCGCCCGGCGCAACTCTCATGGGGAAAGGATAAGCAGGCATGAGCGGAATCGATATCAAGCCGGACGCACAGGGCAAGGTGCGCGACATCTACGACCTGGGCGACAAGCTGCTGATGGTGGCCACCGACCGCATCTCGGCGTTCGATTACATCCTGGAGGACGAGATCCCGCATAAGGGCGCGGTGCTCACGCAGATCTCGCTGTTCTGGCTCGACCAGCTCAAGGACGTCATCGGCAATCATCTGATCAGCGCCGACGTGGCCGACCTGCCCGAGCAGTTCAAGCCCTACGCCGACTACCTGCGCGGCCGCTTCATGCTGGTGAAGAAGGCCGAGATGTTCCCCGTCGAGTGCATCGTGCGCGGCTATCTTGCCGGCAGCGGCCTGAAGGAGTACCAGAAGCAGGGCACCGTGTGCGGCATCCAGCTGCCCGAGGGCCTGGTGAACTCCTCCAAGCTCCCCGAGCCCATCTTCACGCCCTCCACGAAGGCCGAGATCGGCGACCACGATGAGAACATCAGCTTCGAGCGCTGCGCGGAGATCCTCGGCGAGGACGCCGCCACGCAGCTGCGCGACCTGGCCATCAAGGTGTACTCCGTCGCCCGCGACCACGCTGCCGAGAACGGCATCATCATCGCCGACACGAAGTTCGAGTTCGGCGTCATCGACGGCCAGATTATCCTGGCCGACGAGGTGCTCACGCCCGACTCCAGCCGCTTCTGGCCGGGCGATGCCTACGAGCCGGGCCGCGACCAGGCCAGCTTCGACAAGCAGTACGTGCGCGACTGGCTCAACGCCAACTGGGACCGTCAGGGCAACCCCCCGCATCTGCCCCAGGAGGTCATCGAACGCACCAGCCAGAAGTACATCGCGGCTTACGAGAAGATCTCCGGCAAGAAGTTCGAGTTCTAGCCCCAGGCCCGGCAGGGCCGCATAAGCAGTACAGGTTCGCAAGGGCGCATGCGGCGTCCCGGATCGGCCCCAGGCAAGCGGCGCCGGCGTCAAGCCGGGCCGCGCGCCGAAGGAGATGCGGGGCGCCGCACGCGACCGCAGCAGAAGAAGGTTCGCCTGCCGGCAGGCGGGCGAAGGAGTGAGAATGACACAACGCAACCCCATGAACGAGCGCTACCAATCCGAGGACCGCAAGGGCGCCACGCGCAAGTCGGCCGCTTCCGCGAAGCCGGTCTCGAAGGCCGCATCCTCGGTGCGCATCCAGTCCACGAAGAAGACGCCCCAGCAGAAGAAGGCCGAGCGCAAGCAGCAGCGCGCCAAGGACGCCGAGCGCGATCGCCAGTTCTACAACCCGCCTACCGCCGAGTACAAGCGCCTGCGCAAGATCTGGTGGGTGTGCCTGATCCTGGCCATCGTCCTGACCGTGGTCAGCTTCGCCGGCAACAACCTCGGCATGCCCGCGCCCATCATGTACGTCACCCTGGCGCTGGCCTACGTGTTCATCATCGCCGCCCTCTACATCGACATGGGCAAGTGCCGCAAGGCGCGCCAGAAGTACGCCGACGAGGTGCTCAACCACCCCACCAAGGAGATGCGCGCCGCCGAGAAGAAGGCCAAGGCGCAGCAGCGCGCCGCCGAGAAGCAGGCGGCCGAGCAGCCCGCCGAGTCCGAGCCCCAGAAGAAGGGCCTGTTCGGCTTCGGCAAAAAGAAGAAGGACGAGTAGGCACGGCCAAACAGGCCGCCAGCCCGTCTCGGCCCAGCAAGACGGAAAACAAACGGGTGCCCGCGCGGTGCCCGCTTGCATTTTAGGAAGGAAGCGGGGCAGGGCCGTCGCCCTTGTCCCGCACGATCGCGGATGGCTCGCCATCTGCACATACGACTAGGAAGGACGTCCATGGTTTCCCGCATCTATGTGGAGAAGAAGCCCGGCTTCGACGTTGAGGCCCAGCAGCTGGCGCACGAGCTGCGCAGCATCCTGGGCATCACCTCGCTCGAGGGTTTGCGCCTGGTGAACCGCTACGACGTGGAGGGCATCTCGCAGGAGCTGTTCGATCAGTGCGTTCCCACCGTGTTCAGCGAGCCCCAGGTCGATGTCGCCTCGACCGAGCTGCCCCAGGCCGACGGCGCGCAGGTGTTCGCCGTGGAGTTCCTGCCCGGCCAGTTCGACCAGCGCGCGGCTTCGGCAAGCGAGTGCATCCAGCTGATCAGCCAGGGCGAGCGCCCCGAGGTCCGCAGCGCGAAGGTGTACCTGCTGTCCGGCCCGCTGTCCGATCAGGACGTCCAGGCCATCAAGCATTACGTCATCAACCCCATCGAGGCGCGCGAGGCAACGCTTGAGCAGCGCGACACGCTGGCCATGGCGCAGCCCCAGCCCGAGCCGGTCGAGGTGCTCGAGGGCTTCCTCGACCTTGACGCCGCGGGCCTGGCGCAGTTCATCGCCGACCGCGAGCTGGCTATGGACGAGGCCGACCTGGCGTTTTGCCAGCAGTACTTCCAGAGCGAGGGCCGCTGCCCGACCATCACCGAGATCAAGATGATTGACACCTACTGGTCCGATCACTGCCGCCACACCACGTTCGGCACCGAGATGACCGACGTTGCCATCGACGACCCGCGCGTGCAGGCCGCCTTCGACCAGTATATGGACATGCGCAACGAGCTGGGTCGCCAGGCCAAGCCCGTCTGCCTGATGGACATGGGCACCATCGGCGCGAAGTGGCTCAAGTCCAAGGGCGTGCTCACGGGCCTGGACGAGTCCGAGGAGATCAACGCCTGCACGGTGAAGTGCAAGGTGGACGTCGACGGCGAGGAGCAGGACTGGCTGTACCTGTTCAAGAACGAGACGCACAACCATCCCACGGAGATCGAGCCGTTCGGCGGCGCGGCAACGTGCCTGGGCGGCGCCATCCGCGACCCCTTGTCGGGCCGCAGCTACGTGTACCAGGCCATGCGCGTCACCGGTGCCGCCAACCCGCTGGCGCCCGTGTCCGAGACGCTGCCCGGCAAGCTGCCGCAGCGCAAGCTGGTCACCACGGCCGCTGCTGGCTATTCCAGCTACGGCAACCAGATCGGTCTGGCAACCGGCCAGGTCAACGAGCTGTATCACCCCGGTTACGTGGCCAAGCGCATGGAGATCGGCGCCGTTGTTGCCGCAACGCCTGCCGACCATGTGCGCCGCGAGACGCCCGAGGCGGGCGACGTGGTGGTGCTGCTGGGCGGCCGCACCGGCCGTGACGGCATCGGTGGCGCCACGGGCAGCTCCAAGGAGCACAACCTGGAGTCGCTGGAGCATTGCGGCGCCGAGGTGCAGAAGGGCAATCCGCCCGAGGAGCGCAAGATCCAGCGCCTGTTCCGCCGCGGCGAGGCCACGCGCCTCATCAAGCGCTGCAACGACTTCGGTGCGGGCGGCGTGTCCGTCGCCATCGGCGAGCTGGCCGACGGCCTGCGCATCAACCTGAACAAGGTGCCGAAGAAGTACGAGGGTCTGGACGGCACCGAGCTGGCCATCTCCGAGTCCCAGGAGCGCATGGCCTGTGCTATCGCCGCTTCCGACGTGGACGAGTTCCTGCGCTATGCGCGCGAGGAGAACCTCGAGGCCACCGTGGTCGCCGAGGTCACCGACGATGCGCGCGTGCGCGTCATGTGGAACGACAGCGCCATCATCGACCTCAGCCGCGAGTTCCTGGCGAGCAACGGCGCGCCGAAGCAGCAGGCCGTGCATGTGGGCCAGGCGGGCGCCTACGAGCGCACGTGGGAAGGCGATACCCTTGCGCAGCGTATGAATTCCCTGGTCACCGACCTGAACGTGTGCTCGAACAAGGGCCTGTCCGAGCGCTTCGACTCCACCATCGGCGCGGCCACGGTGCTCATGCCCTTCGGCGGCAAGAACCAGCTGACGCCGGCGCAGGCCATGGTCGCCAAGCTGCCCGTGGGCGGCGAGACCACCACGTGCAGCGGCATGGCCTGGGGCTTCAACCCCTACCTCACCGAGGCCGACCAGTTCACCGGCTCGTACGTTGCCGTGGTCGAATCGGTCGCGCGCCTGGTGGCTGCCGGTTTCAAGCGCCAGGATATGTACCTGACGTTCCAGGAGTACTTCGAAAGCCTGCGCGGCGACGCGAAGCGCTGGGGCAAGCCCACGGCTGCCGTCCTGGGCGCGCTCATGGCGCAGGTCGATCTGGGCATCGGCTCCATCGGCGGCAAGGACTCCATGTCCGGCAGCTTCGAGCAGCTCGACGTGCCGCCCACGCTCGTGTCGTTCGCCACGGCGGTGGGCAAGGTCGGTCGCGTGACGTCCCCCGAGTTCAAGGGTGCCGGCCATCGCGTGGCGCTGGTCGCCCCGCGCTGCTACGACGCCGAGGGCATCGCGCCTGCGGCAGAGGATGCGCTGGCGGCCATGGACGCCGTGCAGGAGCTCATCGGCAACGGTGCTGCGCTGGCGGTTTGCACGCCGGGTTACGGCTGCATGGCCGAGTCGCTGTTCAAGATGTGCGTGGGCAACGGCCTGGGCGTGAAGCTCGACGACGTCGACGTCGACGCGCTGTTCGCGCCCGCGTACGGCAGCTTCCTGGTGGAGCTGGCAGATAACGCACAGCTGCCCGCCGCAACCGACAACCTGGACGTGGTCGTGCTGGGCACCACTACCGAGGACTACTGCTTCATCGCCGCGGGCGAGGAGCTCGACATGGCCGCGCTGCAGGAGGCATGGGAGGGCGCCATCGAGAGCGTGTACCCGTACCGCCAGGAGGGCGAGGCCGTGAAGCAGGTGACGGTGGACAACCGCCTGCCGCTCACGTACAACGGCACCATCGCGCGCCCGCGTGTGATCATCCCCGTGTTCCCGGGCACGAACTGCGAGTACGATTCCGCTCGCGCGTTCGAGCAGGCGGGCGCCGTGGCCGACACGCTGGTCATCAACAACCTCACGCCCTCGGCCGTTGCCGAGAGCACGAAGGCGCTGGTGGAGGCCATCAAGAACAGCCAGATCATCATGCTGCCCGGCGGCTTCTCCGGCGGCGATGAGCCCGACGGTTCGGCGAAGTTCATCACGGCCTTCTTCCGCGCCCCCGAGGTCACCGAGGCCGTGCGCGACCTGCTGTTCAACCGCGATGGCCTGATGCTGGGCATCTGCAACGGCTTCCAGGCGCTCGTGAAGCTGGGCCTGGTGCCGTACGGCGACATCCGCCCCATGGACGACGAGTGCCCCACGCTCACGTTCAACACCATCGGCCGCCATCAGAGCCGCCTGGTGCGCACGCGCGTGGCCAGCAACCTGAGCCCCTGGCTGTCCCAGTGCGAGCCCGGCGATATCCACACCGTGGCCATCAGCCACGGCGAGGGCCGCTTCGTGTGCAGCCCTGAGCTGCAGCACCAGCTCGAGGCCACGGGCCGCATCGCCACGCAGTACGTTGACGAGGCCGGCCAGCCCAGCATGGATTGGGACGTGAACCCCAACGGCTCCGTCATGGCCATCGAGGGCATCACCAGCCCCGACGGTCGCGTGCTCGGCAAGATGGGCCACGTGGAGCGCCGCGGCGACGGTCTGTACAAGAACGTTCCGGGCAACAAGTTCATGCCCCTGTTCGAAAGCGGCGTGAAGTACTTCACGGACTAGAATGCGAATGCGCCGGCCATTCCGCCGGCGCAACGTTTGAGAATCGATAGCGCCCTGTCGGCTTTTGCCGGCAGGGCGTTTTGGGTTGCAGGCGCCTTCGGCTCCTTTTACCGTCGCGTAGGTGCGTAGGCGGCATGGGCGAAGGTGGGACGTTTCTTAACGAAGCAAGGGACCCGGTACACTCGAAGCGATATGTGCAGTTGCGGTGGCTAGGTTGGTCCTGGCGTCACGATTGGGGTTCGAATCGTAAACCGTTCCGAAACGCACGCGAGATCCGCTTGTGCTCGAACGCTATATAGGTAGACTGGCCGATGCCGACCGTTCTTGGTGCGCTTTCGGGCGCAGAAAGGAGCGAGTCATGACCATGTATGGATACGCAAGGGTATCAAGCAAGGATCAAAACCTGAACAGGCAGCTCGATGCCCTGTCCGCCATTGGCGTTTCAGAGGAATCCGTGTTCGTCGATTATCTGAGCGGGCGTAACTTCGATCGTCCCGGGTATCAATCGCTGCTCGAACGTCTGCAAACTGGCGACGTGCTCGTGGTGAAGAGCATCGACCGCCTTGGCCGTAACTACGACGAGATACTCGGCCAGTGGCGGTTGCTCACCAAACAGAGAAGCGTCGACATCGTGGTGCTGGACATGCCGTTGCTCGACACGCGCTCGACGTCCGGCCACGGGGTGACGGGAAAGCTGATCGCCGACATCGTGCTGGAATTGCTCAGCTACGTGGCGCACGTGGAGCGCGACAACATCCGTCAGCGCCAGGCGGAGGGGATTGCGGCGGCGCGTGCGCGCGGCGTCAAGCTGGGGCGCCCGGCGCTGGCCGTGCCCGAGGAGTTCGATGCGGTGCACCGCAAGTGGGAAGACGGCTGTTTGAACAGCCGGCAGGCAGCGGAATCGCTGGGGGTTTCGCATACAACGTTCTTGAAGTGGGTGAAGCAGCGGCCAGCGGACGTCACAACCCCACACAAATAGCTGCGTTTATAGCAAGAATCGCATCGTTTGCCAATACCGATTTTTGATGTTGGCAAATAATCTAGACATTACTTGAGTGGTCGGCTATATTAATTTCACTGACTGAGTGAAAAGAAACGGCCTGATAAAGCGTTTTGCACTCCGAAACGAGTAACGCTTTATCAGGCCGAGGGGGCTGTAAGCAAACGTCTGCATTTGCTTACGCCCGTATATACAACGTATGCGCGGAAAGGCAGATATGCGCAAGATACATGAGAGTGATATATCGCTAACTCCCACGCAGGAGCGTCTGCTCGGCTATATCGCCGCGCAAACGACCATATCAGGTGCGGCGCAGGCAACGAAAAAGGAGTTGTCTCAGCTGATGGGCTGCAGCGTCAAGACCATCGACCGCGCCATCACGCGCATGAGCCGAGAAGGGCTTATCAAAGTCGAGCCATGCCACTCCGAAAACGGGGGGCAGCTTTCGAACGCATATAGCGTTGTAAATAGCTGATCGGGGTTCTTACGACCCGGTCCTTTCGTGATTGCGAACCAGACGAAAAACGAGCAACGCAAGGCGATAACGGGAAAGGGAAGAGAAGCCCAGACTGAGGCCTCCAGCAGAGAAGGCTGAATCCGCCGAGCTAACAACGGACCAGGTCAACCAACTGTTACAGCCGCTGGTAACGCAGTAGATGAACTGATAGCGGCGGCTTATGGAACAGGCGATTTGCGTCGGTATGCACCGGTACCGGGCAAAGCATAGGTTGGGGGATCGCGAAATAGCGATCCGGATAGCTGAATCTGTCAAGGAGGTTAAACAATGAAAGGATTCAGAAAAACACTGGGCATTGTAGCGTTGGCGCTAATAGTCTCGCTTACCCTTGCGATGCCGGTAAGCGCATGGGCTGACGAGACGGAAAGCTACGGAACGCCGGAGGTTTCCGGTCCTCAGAGTGCGTGGTATGACGGTCAGTCCCATCACTTCAGGTCTACGGTCAAGGACGGTGGTAAAGACCTTGTGGAGGGAACGGATTTCAACCGATCCTTCTGCTTTAAAAGCGACCGTGGTGACACGGGCGCCGGCGATACCTGGCTTGCAACCGACGACAGCATGGTAAGCTCGGGTTTCGTTTGGGAGCGGATCGACTTTATCGGCAATTACGCGGGAAACGGCTCTCACTTTGTGCGGCACAACATCCTGACGCTGTATGAGTTCATGGAACAGGATGCCACGAAGGTCGAGGGCGAAGCCGACCCGACCTTGGGAGCCACTTTGAGCCTGATCGTCGGCGATCCCACGACTCCGCTTGACCTCTCGGCTTTTAGTTTGAGCCGCAAGGCGGGCGAGCAGCCTGGCGAGTACGCGATTACCTATACGACCGATCCGGAGCAGATTCCGGAAGCTTACACGAGCAACAGCGCAAAAACCCGCACGGGCCTTGGTGATGTCGTCATGAGCGATGGCTATACCTACAAGATGGTGGTCGGCGACGACATCTGCGGCTATAACTACATCCGCATCGTCCCTGCCACGCTCACCATCGTCCCCGCTTATACCGATGTCAGCGCTACGATCGCCTGGAAAGACTCCTCTAACAAGGACGGTCTGCGCCCGAGCGCCGAGGACTACGCCAAACTTCTCTCGCTGACCGCTGATGGCGTCGCTTCTGATATGCTGCCCGCTGTTGTGGACAATGGCGACGACACGTATACCGTCACGTACACCGGCGTTCGCCAGTACGCCTATGACGACAACGGCGAGCGTCATGACGTTGACTATAAGATTACCCAGGCAGACGTCAGTGGCTATACTACCGATAACGCTACTGTCGGCAACGAGGGTGTCATCACGAACAAGTACGAGGTTAAGGCGGATTCTGCCGGCGAATCCGAGGATAAGTCCGACGATAGGTCTAAGTCCGACGATAGGTCTAAGGACGATTCCGGCAACAAGCCCGAGGAGCAGCAAGTAGCTTCCAATGATGAGTTGGCCGAGACCAGCGATCAGACCCCGAGCGCCCTTGTGGCCTTGGCCTTGGGTGCTTCCGCACTGGGAATCGCCGTCGTGGCAAAGAGGCGTAGCAAGCGCTAAGCGCGGCGTTTCCTTACCTTCATAGTAACGAGAGAAGCCCGTCGGCCTGTGCCGACGGGCTTCTTTTTGGCGGCGGTTGTCGCAGCGGTGGTTGCCTATCGCAGGCGCTCTCGCGAGTAGTACGGCGTCGCATTAACCGTTTCGCTCATCAATGAATGGGGCGGCGGGTTCGTTGGAACCCGCCGCCCCATTTTTGTTTAAGCCCGGCTGTCTCGCCTACGCGTAGATCTCCTTCTCGACCACCAGCTCGTTCTTGATCTTGCCGACCAGCTGCTGCAGCGCGTCGATGCAGCGCGGGCGGATGTCGGCGCCGATGAGCACGTACATGAGCGAATCACCCACGTTCAGCACTCCCTCGTTGAGCCATACGCGCACATAATAGACGCCCGGCCACGTGAGCGCCTCCTTGACGGCCTGCTCAAGGCCTTCGGCGTCGTAGCTGAAGTCGACCTGCGCCACATCGCCAAGCCCCTCGACGCCCTCGCGCACCTGCGCCTTGGGCGTGATGCGCACCACGCCGTTGTGCGTGAGGAACATGCCGCATTGCGCGGCCTTCGGGTCCTGCTTCGCTTCTTTGAGCCATTCATCCATGGACGGTTCGGGTTTCGCCATTTTTGCCTCCTTAAGTGACGTTGACGGTTGTTGCCGTGCCGATCGGGCGGGATTCGCCGCGATAGCATGTTTTCGCGGCTCAAATTGTACCGCACGCGTAAAGGCCTGGTGGGGCTTCTGTGAACACTGCAAAAAGCTCTTTAAAACGTAAAAGCAAACAGATAGTCTTGAACAATTTTCTTATGAGGCGTAGATCAATCGGCCAGTATTTTAGTGGCCGATTCGCCAGGGCAAAAATCGATTTTCTATCGATAACCTGGTGAAACATATATTCACATAGCCTATCGGTTAAGAGTATTTCTATTGACCGTATTTTTGTGCAAGTGCACAAAATGTTGGCGAAAAGTGTCCGAATAGTGAAGAAATCGACGGACATCTTCACTTCTAGCGCAGCCCTGATAGATTGGCAATCGCACCGAACGCAACGAAGTTGTCAAGGAACAGATTTTCAACGTTGCCAAACGGTGAAGTAGACCGAAGCCTGAAACGGATTCAGGCGAGCGAGAAAGGATGACGGGTTAAAATGAACGCAGCAACGAACGTAAAGCAGATCCAAGGAAACCATACCCCGATTACCATGCTCGTCGGGTTCGTCGCCCTGCTGGCAATCGCGATCGCGGTGTGCGCCATCGCTTCCTCTGCCGTGGCATCGCTGACGGGTTTCACCCTGGTGGCAGCTCAGACCCCGGCCATCAGCCTTGCGTGGTTCGGTAGCACCGTGGCGCCGCTCTTGGGCGAATTCGTGGTGCTGTTCGCCGCCGCCGCCGGCCTGGCTTACATGGCTGCCCGCAACTAAACGCACCTGCGCGGCAAACGTAACCTCATACGCAAAGCCCTCGCGAACGCGGGGGCTTTTTTCGTGCCAGGGAACGGCCGGTAGGGGTTGCCGAGCCGTTGCTATTTGCACTCGAATTTACCAGGTTGACACAGTGGTGCGCGTTCGAGCCTGATACTATGGAACGGATTGAGAACAGCGTCAGTTTGCCAATTGCAACTTGACACCGGGAACTGCGAGAAAGCGAGCGCGCCTATGTCTTTGGCACCATCGGATCACACCAAGCAACCTGATAACCGCACTACCATGGAATTGGGCGCCGTGCTGCCCATGACCGCCGAGGTGCGTGACGACTACCTGTTCGTCGGCGGCGTCGATATGGTGGAGCTTGCCCATAAGGAAGGCACCGCGCTCTACGTCATGGACGAGGCCGACATGCGCAACCGCATGGAAACCTACCTCAAGGCGTTCCGCAGCCGCTATGAGAACTCCGACGTCATCTTCGCCTCCAAGGCGTTCCTAAATAAGGAAACCGCGCGCATCGTCGCGCAGGAGGGCCTGTGCCTCGACGTGTCCGGCGGCGGCGAGCTGTGGTGCGCGCAGCAGGCGGGCTTCCCCATGGAGCGCGTGTTCGTGCACGGCAACAACAAGACGCCGCAGGAGCTGCGCGAGGCCATTTCGGCGGGCGTGGGCCGCATCGTGGTGGATAGCCGCATCGAGCTGGGCCGCATCAGCAAGATCGCCGGCGAGCTGGGTGTCACGCAGGACATCTACATGCGCGTCACCCCCGGCGTCGAGGCCGACACGCACGAGTACATCCGCACGGGCTGCGAGGACAGCAAGTTCGGCTTCACCATGCTCAACGACTTCGCCTTCAAGTGCGTCAAGGACGCGCTTGAGGCCCCGAACGTGCGCCTGGCCGGCTTCCACTGCCACATCGGCTCGCAGATCTTCGCGCTGCATTCGTTTGCCGAGGCCGTGCAGGTCATGGTCGAGTTCATCGCCCGCGTGAAGGAGACCTACGGCTACGAGGTCGAGGAGCTTGACATGGGCGGTGGCCTGGGCATCGCCTACAAGGCCGATGACAAGCCTTCCACTATCGACGAGTTCGCCGAATGCACGGTCAACGCGGTTCGCGAGAACTGCGAACGTCTGGGCGTTAAGCTGCCGCGTCTGGCCGTTGAGCCCGGCCGCAGCCTGGTGGCAACCCCGGGCCTCACGCTGTACACCGTCGGCATTCTGAAGACGCTGCCCGGCATCCGCAAGTACGTGGCCATCGACGGCGGCATGTCCGACAACATCCGCACGGCGCTCTACCACGCCGATTACGAGCCCACCATCGCCAACAAGGCCGGCCAGCCCCGCACCGAGATCGTCACGCTGTGCGGCAAGCACTGCGAAAGCGGCGACGCGGTGGTCATCGACATGCCGCTGCAGACGCCCGACCTGGGCGACGTCATCGCGGTGTTCGGCACCGGCGCGTACTGCTACACCATGGCCAGCAACTATAACGGCCAGCCGCGCCCCGGCATCGTGTTCGTGAAGGACGGCCAGGCTCGCGTGGTCACCCGTCGCGAAACCTACGCCGACCTGTATCATCGCGATATCTAAACGCGTTGGGGCGGTCGGGCTCGTTCGGCGCTGGGGCCCACCCGGCAGCCGCCAGCCCCGCCGCCCGCCGCATATTTCGCGCTTTCGCGGGTTTTGCGGGCTTGGCGGTCGTCTCGCCGGCTCCAGGGGGCCTGTGGGCGGCATCGGCGCGCGGCGCCGGCGTTCCTGCGGTATCCTCTGGTTTGCAACATAGCCATCCCAAACCCGCCCGGCGCTTCGGGCACAGCTTTTCAACCTTTCGAAGGGGGAGATATGACCATCAAACTTGGACTCGTGGGAACGGGCACCGTCGGCGGCGGCTGCCTGGACATCCTGCGCAACCATCGCGAGGATTTCAAGCGCCATCTGGGCGTCGACATGGAAGTGGTGCGCGTGTGCTCGCGCAATCCCGAGCAGGCCGAGGCGCGCGGCGTGCTGCACCTGTTCACCGAGGACTTCAACGACATCATCAACGACCCCGAGATCGATATCGTCATCGAGCTGATCGGCGGCACCACCGCCGCGCGCGACGTGGTGCTCGGCGCCCTGCGTGCCGGCAAGAACGTGGTCACCGCCAACAAGGCGCTCATGGCCACCTTCGGCGACGAGGTTATGGACCTTGCCCGAGAGAAGAATCTGGAAGTGGGCTTCGAGGCCAGCGTCGGCGGCGGCATCCCCATCATCCAGCCGCTGAAGCATTCGCTCATCAGCAACGAGATCACCTCCGTCATGGGCATCGTGAACGGCACCACCAACTACATGCTCACGCGCATGGTCGACGACGGCCTGTCCTACGAGGATGCGCTGGCCGAGGCTCAGGCGAAGGGCTTCGCCGAGGCAGACCCCACCGCCGACGTCGACGGCTTCGATGCCGCCGCGAAGATCGCCATCCTGGCATCTATCGCCTTCAACAGCCGCGTGAAGCTCAACGACGTCTACACCGAGGGCATTCGCAACATCACGCAGCTCGACATGGACACTGCTGACGACATGGGCTACGTCATCAAGCTGCTGGCGCTGGCGCATCGCACGTCCGAGGGCATCGATGTGCGCGTGCATCCCACCATGCTGCCGAAGGCTCATCAGATGGCCCAGGTCAACGGCGTGTTCAACGCAATCTACGTCACGGGCGACGCCGTGGGCGAGACCATGTTCTTCGGCGAGGGCGCCGGCGCGGGCCCTGCCGCCGCGGCGGTCATGGGCGACGTGCTGGAGGTTGCGCGCCATATGACGCTCGGCATCCCGCCGGTGGTCGGCTGCACCTGCACCGACAACCTGCCCATCGTTCCCATGGAGCAGCTGAGCACGAAGTACTACATCCGCTTCTCCGTTGCCGACCGCTCCGGCGTGTTGGCCGCCATGGCCGGCGTGTTCGCCAAGCACGGCGTTAGCGTGCGCAGCGTGGTGCAGCGCGGCAGCGCCCAGCATGAGACGGTGAACCTCAGCTACGTCACGCACACCGCTAGCGAGGCGAGCGTGCGCCGCGTGCTCGAGGAGATCGGCGGGCTTGAGGACGTCCTGCGCGCCGAGCCCAGCGTCATCCGCGTTGAGGACTAGCGCGTTTGTTGGCATAATCGAAGAGAATTTGCTACTTTATCTGGAGCCGGTTTAACGGGGCAAAGGGATTGTTTCCCCGCCCCGTTTCTTTGCGAAAGGGGATTTCATGGAGCAGTATAAGGAAGAGTTCATCCACTTCATGGTGGAGAGCCACGTTTTGAAGTTCGGCAGCTTCACGCTGAAGAGCGGCCGTCAGTCCCCGTTCTTCATGAACGCCGGCGCGTACGTCACGGGCGAGCAGCTGCATCGTCTGGGCAAGTACTACGCCCAGGCCATCCACGACAACTTCGGCCTGGACTTCGACGTGGTGTTCGGCCCGGCCTATAAGGGCATTCCGCTGGCCGTGGTCACCGCCATCGCGTTGCAGGAGCTCTACGGCAAGGAAGTGCGCTACTGCTGCAACCGCAAGGAGGTCAAGGACCACGGTGCCGACAAGGGCAACCTGCTGGGCGCCGACCTGCACGACGGCGATCGCGTCATCATGGTCGAGGACGTCACCACCTCCGGCAAGTCCATCGACGAGACGTATCCCATCCTCAAGGGCGCTGCCGACGTGGAGGTAAAGGGCCTGATCGTCAGTCTGAACCGCATGGAGGTCGGCAAGGGCGGTGTGGTCACCGCTCAGAAAGAGGTGCAGGAGAAGTACGGCTTCCCCGTGGCGTCCATCGTCAGCATGGCCGAGGTCGTCGAGTGCCTGTACAACAAGGAGGTCGAGGGCGAGGTCGTCATCAACGACGACATCAAGGCCGCCATCGACGAGTACTACGAGCAGTACGGCGTCAAGGAATAGGCAACGCACGCCCGATCGCTTCGGATAAATCGAATAACGAAGCCTAGCGGCGCCGAACGGCCATGGGTCGTTCGGCGCCGCTGCTGTTTTCGGGTGTTGGTCTGCAGTTCTGGCGGGCGGGCGCGCTTCCTGCTAGGCTTGGGAAAAGGCAAACGCAAGGGAAGGATGAGTCATGGACGCAAGCAAGATCGGCGTGGTGTTCGACTGCGATGGCACGCTGCTCGATTCGATGGGCGTGTGGCACGGGCTGCAAAACGAGCTGGCCGAGCGTGCAGGAGGCACGCTGACCGCCGATGACGTGGCGGCGCTGGCGCCCATGAGCATTCCCGAGTGCGGCGCGTTCTTCCACGAGAAGTTCGGCTTGGGCGAAAGCGACCACGAGGTGGTCGGCATGATCGACGAGTACATGCTTGACTTCTACCGCCATCGCGCCGAGGCGCGTCCCGGCGCGCTCGAGTTCGTTCAGGGGCTTGCTCAGGCGGGCGCGCATCTGACGGTGGCTTCTTCGAGCCCCAAGCCCTACCTGATGGCCGGTATCGAGCGTTGCGGGTTCGCCCCGTATCTCGAGCGCGTGCTGTCGGTCGAGGACGTGCGTTCCACGAAGCGCGAGCCCGACGTATGGGACCGCGCTCGTGAGATTATGGGTACGTCCAAGGAGCTGACCTGGGGCGTTGAGGATTCCGCATACGCTATCGGTACACTCGGCGGTGCCGGCTACCGCACGCTCGCCATATACGACAGCGATGACGCCGGCACATGGGATGCCCTGCAGGCTTCGGTGGAGCACGCGATCCGCAGCTTCGAGGACCTCACGGTCGAGGAATTCCTCACCTGGAACGAGCAGCCGCTCTTCGTCGGCACGGCGAACAAGTAGGGGCCGGGAGGCGTTCCCCGATTCTCTGATCAAAATCGATGGGCCCGGAACGATTACTCGTTCCGGGCCCATCGCGGTTTGTTGGTCGGTTTGATTTCCCTGAGGGCGGCCTTCCGATTCCCAACTCTGCGAAGCCATGGCGGGCTCGAGTTTTTCGCGGGGCAGATTCCCTCGAAGCGCCCCCTAATCCCAGGGGTTTTCCTGGAACAGGGGCTCGGGTGTGGGCGGGCGGTCCGAGTAGGGATCGTAGCCGTCGTCGTCCTCGTTCTCGGCGCGGATGAAGGGGTCGTTCGCGGGCTGCTCCGATGCGGATCCGGGCACTGCGCCCTCCTTCGCCGACTGTCGCCCCGCTCCAGTCGACGGCCTCTTGCCGGCTTTGCCGGGCAAAGGAGTGACCTGCGGTTTGATGGTGTAGTGCTTCGGCATGGCGTTTCCCTATTCGCCGGCGCCCAAGTCGCTCAGGTCGTAAGGCGTGGTCTGGTACACGTAGTAGTTCAGCCAGTTCGTGTACAGCAGCTGCGCGTGCGCGCGCCACGTGCTGACCGGCTCCTGCGTGGGGTCGTCGTTGGGGAAGTAGTGGGCCGGAACGGGGACGTCCATGCCCTTGTTCACGTCGCGCTCGTACTCGGCGCGCAGCGTGCCGGTATCGTACTCGGGGTGGCCGAACACGAAGAAGTGGCGGCTGTCGGTGCTCTTGGCGATGTAAACGCCGGCCTCATCGGACTGCGCGACGATCTCCAGGCGCGGGTCCGCCTCGATGTCCTCGGCGTACACGGTGGTGTGGCGGGAATGCGGCGCCCAGAAGCGGTCGTCGAACCCGCGCACCAGCGGGCTGGAGGGTTTGAGCACGTCATGGTTGAACACGCCGGAGAGCTTCTTCGGCAGCTCGTGCTTCTGGATGCCGTAGTGGTAGAAGATGCCGGCCTGCGCGCCCCAGCAGATGTGCAGCGTGGAGTGCACGTTGGTGGTGGACCACTTCATGATGCGGCACAGCTCGTCCCAGTAGTCGACGTCCTCGAACTCGTGCAGCTCGACGGGCGCGCCGGTGATGATCATGCCGTCGTAGCGGTTGTCTTTGACCTGGTCGAACGAGCGATAGAACGTCTTCAGGTGCTCTTGGGAGACGTTGCGCGACTCATGCGAGATGGTGTGCAGCAGCTCCACCTCGATCTGCAGCGGGGTGTTGGACAGCTTGCGCATGATCTGCGTTTCGGTCTCGATCTTCTTCGGCATGAGGTTGAGCAGCAGCACGCGCAGCGGGCGGATGTCCTGATGCATGGCTCGATGCTCGGTCATGACGAAGATGTTCTCGCTTTCCAGCTGCTCGGTCGCGGGCAGCTGGTCGGGGATCCTGATTGGCATGGATCGGTCCTTTCCGGATTGAGCGTCCCGCGCGCGGGCGGGACGGGTATGTGCGGTTGTGCGGCGGAGTTGGCGCCGTTCACCTGCTGAAACTTACCGCCTGCACCATAATATCAAAGGCTCAGAATACCGGGTTATTGGTAAACCAGAAAGCAAGTTATCGCCGCAAGCAAACGCAGCAGGCGAGCAGGCGGGCTGCGGGTGGCGATGCGAGCAGCGTGGTGCGGAGAATCGGTGACAGGTGGGCTTGCAATGCCGGCAAAGCGTGCAGGTCGGCGCGTCGGCCAGGCGATGCGGCGGACCAGCGGGGGCAGCGGGTTGGCGAAGCGGCTCTGGGTGACGGACATCCCGGGTGCAACTGGAGGTCGTCGACCTGATCGAGATGTCAGCGCGGTGTACGCCCGGCGTTTGGCGGTTTCGCGGTGCCGGCCGAGTGTACGGGCTGATATGGCGGCAGGCCGATGCAGTCAAGTATTGCCACCGGCTTATATAATCCATCGGCAATGCGCAACACCGACAGTGCAAGACATCGACATTGTTTCGAGCTGTACTCGTGCTTTTCTCGGCGTTGTCTTTTGGCGCCCGGAACCGTCTCGGAGACGCACTTGCCGTGCTCCCCATCTTCTGGGCCCTTTTGCAGAAAATGGGCCCCAAATTTGACATCTTCCCTGAACTTCTGGGCGGTTTTCGGGGGACGATTTCGTGCCGAATATTTCTGACCTGGGGAAACGCATGCGTCAGAGGGCGCTCCTCGCCGTTTTCGCCTGCAAAACCGCCCAGAAGTTTAGGCAACCCCATTGCGGTCGCCTAACCCTCCTGCTTGCTTCGCGACCGCTTCCGCGCAAGCCCTCGTCGCGGGCAAGGGCGCGTTCGCTTCGTTTCGCCCGGTCGGCACTCGCGCAGTTCCTTCCGCCAGAGTCCCTCGCGCTGGCTTCTTCCGCTCGGCCTCGCTATTCCTTGCACAGCTATATCCGTTCGAATCCGCTGTTTGTCGTGTTGTTGTCTTCGTCTAGGTTTGTCGCTCGATGCCCTGGTTGGTTCACCCGGCCCGTCCGTCGAGCTGGCTTCTCTAGCCCGAACTCCGCCTGTCGTGTCGGCCCTTTCCGCTCGAGTTTGCTGCCTGGTGCTCAGCTCCTTCCGTCTTGGCCCCGCCCGTCGCGTTGCTCTCCTCTTCCGAATTCCCATCCCTTGCGCAGCTTCGTCTGCCCGAGCCTGCCGCCTGTCGAGCTGGCTTCTTTTATCCGAACCCCGTCCTTCTCCCGACTTCGCCCGCTCGGACCGTGGTGCCGACCGCGCCGGCGCATCCTTAGTGAATATCGAATGCGCTGTTCAGCGCGAACTCGCGCAAGATGCCTTGCTGAATCGCATCGGGCTTGGGCAGGGGCCGTTTCCGCTTGCGATGCGCGGCAATGGCGGCAGCGGCGTGTTCGAAGCGGACCGGGTCATCGACCTGCTGCGTACGGAGCGAGATGACGCTGATTCCAAGCGACGTCAAAATGGTGGCTCGCGTTTGGTCTTCGACGATCTTGCGCTCATCGCTGTGGTGCGCCTTGCTGTCGTATTCGACCGCAAGGTTCCAGTTCGGCCAGAACAGGTCGCAATAAAACTGCCGCACGCCATGCGCCCTTCGCAGGTCCGGGGCGCAAACGGGATAGTTCATCTGCGGCTTCGAAAAGCCATAGCCTCCCCAGCATGGCGGCGTGCAAAGCAACATGGCCAACGCGGTCTCCCTCGGGGAGGCCGACCCCTCCGCTATATGCGTCAGCGCCTGGCGGGCTCGCGCAATGCCGCGTGCGCCTTTTGCGCTTCCGAGAAAGTCGCCGATTCTGTCCTTGGAGGTGAGCGCCGGCTGCTCGATTGCGCGTCCATCGGGTGCGAGGGAATAGCATCCGCACAGCTCGAACCCGAGCTTGATCAGCTGAAGAAGAGGTAGTACGCGCGCCATCTGCAGAAAGCACAGCTCGGGCGTGCTGCAGAAGATATCGCCCTCAACATGGACAACGCCGTTCGGCGGAACCTTCTCGGCAAGGTGGCATGTTATGGAACTGATGGACCGTCGCCTTCGCTGTTCGGTCGCGAGCACGTGAACGGTCCCATCGCCGATTGCGGCGAACCGCTGCGTTAGGCGCGGGGCGTCGTATCGCGAGATTCCGAAAGCGGAAGGCGTTTTCGATGGCGGCAACCTATTGATTTCGGACTGGCTGCGCAGATATCGGAGGGCAGAAGTGTGGGATAAGGCGATCATTGGCGACCTCGTGTCATCGGTGGGCAAGCGCATCGGGAATATGCGCGGGCATGCTAGCAGTTTGACGCCGTCGTCTTGCGAAACCCTTGGCGAGGTCTTGCAAGAAGAGGCCGCGAGCCTTGCAGGGATAGCGTCGGCTTGGCGGCAGCGCAGCGGAGGTTTGCCGGGGGATTGCCGGGCTGCGGATTGCATGGACGGCTAAGTTTCGCCTTCGGTTGCTGATGGATGCGAAATCTCGTCTCGTGTGAATCGTGCGGGCTGTGGTGGGCATCGACGTGGGCAGCGGTAGGCGCCAAAACGGGCTGCGGCGAAGCGGCGATGCGGGCTGCGGTGGGCGCCGAATTGGGCTTCGGTGGGGTGTTCAGAATCTTCTGGGCGGTTTTGAAACCATGATTGCGAGTGCAGTTGTTGAAGGTATCGGAAAACCCCAGGTCAGAGACTTGATAGTTTGTGTTCGCAAACATTTTTCCAGACGATGCGAAGGAAATACCGCCCAGAACTCCAGACGGGTGTCAAAAACGGGGGCCAAAAACTGCAAAACCATCCAGGACTCGGGGGAGGTGTGAAGAACGGCGAACGCGAAAGGGCCCGAGGCGGAGAAAGGGGTGGTTGGATATGGCGGACATCCGCCCAAAACGCTAGGAGTCGGGTCGGTGGGGCGGGTGGGGTGGCAGCGTTCAGGGCAGGTCGGGTGATGCTGGGGGTCGGATGATATGGGCTTAGCAGCCGGCAGAGGTGGTGGGCCCGGCTGCGCGGCAGGTTTGCGTTCGGCGATGGCGAAACAGGCGAACCGCCTATCGGTGGTATCGTCGGCGCAGCGCGGCGGCCCGGTGTAATGGGTTGGTGGCGCAGCGGCCCGGGGCGCTGGTCGGCACTGGCGGCGGGGCTTGCCGCCTGGCATTGCCGGCTCGGCGGGGCGGGTCGGTCTGGTGCGAACGTCGGTCGGCGACGGTTTTGTCAGCGCGGTTGCGTGCGGGGCGGCGCCGCATTCGTGCAGTCCGTGTGAAAATCGCGGAGTAACCCCAGATGGGCACACATGCCCCATTGACTTCAAAGCAGCTGAAACCGTAGACTATAAAAGTTCGCTTTCAAAAGCCCCGTAAACGCAAGGTGGAGGCAGCGCCAAGAAGGGAAGTCCAGACCCGACGAAGCGCGCCGGCGTAGGAAACCGGCAGCATACAGACTTGCACTTTTGAAAAACGACACCCTGTGCGCTGTGGTCGCACAGCGTAACAGGAAGGACATGGAGGAAAAACAGTGAAGACGTATCACGCTAAGCCTCATGAAGTTGAGCGCAAATGGTACATCATCGACGCTGAGGATCAGGTCCTCGGCCGTGTTGCCACCAAGGCCGCTACCCTTCTGAAGGGCAAGCACAAGCCGCAGTACACGCCGCACGTGGACACCGGCGACTTCGTGATCATCATCAACGCGGACAAGGTTCGCGTGACCGGCACGAAGGAGCTGAACAAGGTCTACTACCATCACACCGGTCATCCGGGCGGACTGAAGTCCGAGACCTTCGCTGAGGCCATGGCCAAGCACCCCGAGCGCGTCATCGAGCATGCCGTCAAGGGCATGCTGCCGAAGAACACGCTGGGCCGCAAGCAGGGCTTGAAGCTGAAGGTTTACGCTGGTGCCGAGCACCCGCATATGGCTCAGAAGCCGACCGAGATCAAGATGGAGGGCTAAACCATGGCGAATGAAGCATTGTACTACGGCACCGGTCGTCGTAAGAACGCTGTCGCTCGCGTGCGCCTCGTTCCCGGCACCGGCAAGGTGACCGTCAACGGTCGCGATGGCAAGGAGTACTTCGGCCGCGAGGCTCTGCTCGACTATGCCAAGACCCCGTTCAAGGTCACGGATACCCAGGATCACTTCGACGTGCTCGCCCGCATCGACGGCGGCGGCATCTCGGGTCAGGCCGGCGCTCTGCGTCACGGCATCTCCCGTGCCCTGCTGGCAGCTGGCGACTACCGCGCCGAGCTGAAGAAGGCTGGCTTCCTGACGCGCGACGCTCGTATGGTCGAGCGCAAGAAGTACGGTCTGAAGAAGGCCCGCAAGCGCCCGCAGTTCAGCAAGCGCTAAGGTTTGTTTCCTTTGGCTGCGCTATGCGTGGTCGTGCAAGCCTGGAAAGCCCGTTCCGCGAAAGCGGGGCGGGCTTTCCGCGTTGTTAGGGCGCAAAAGCAGCCGGTGCGTTCGCCCTTTCCGTAACGAAACGTTCCAAGTGCTGAAAACTGCCGGAAACATAGCGCCGGTACCGTAAGTTACAGCAAGTTGACGTGCTGCTTGCTGGTGCAAGATGCTAAGCTACGAGAGTTGACTAGTTCGCTAGCCTATAGCTTGCAGTGGCAAGGGAAACGCGCGTCTGAAAGGTAACTATGAAGGAGCTCACGCCTATGTCGAAAATTCCTGAGATCTACGGCTCGATGGTGTTCAACGAGCACACGATGCAGGAGCGACTGCCATCTGCAACGTACAAAGACTTGATGAAGACCATCAAGAAGGGCGAGCCTTTGAACCTTGAGGTCGCCAACGTCGTCGCCCATGCCATGAAGGAATGGGCCATTGAAAAGGGAGCCACGCACTATACGCATTGGTTCCAGCCCCTTTCCGGCATCACCTCCGAGAAGCACGACAGCTTCCTCGATCCCACCGGCGACGGCCGCGCCATCATGAGCTTCTCCGGCAAGGAGCTTATCCAGGGCGAGCCCGACGCCTCCAGCTTCCCGTCCGGCGGCCTGCGCGCAACCTTCGAGGCCCGCGGCTACACGGCGTGGGACCCCACCAGCTACGCGTTCATCAAGGACGAGGTGCTGTGCATCCCCACCGCCTTCTGCAGCTACACCGGCGAGGCGCTTGACAAGAAAACCCCGCTGTTGCGCTCCATGAGCGCCATCGACGAGCAGGCTAAGCGCGTGCTGGCGCTGTTCGGCGAACATGTCGACCGCGTGATCACCACCGTCGGCGCCGAGCAGGAGTACTTCCTGATCAGCGAGAAAGACTATGCAAAGCGCTCCGACCTCATCATGACGGGCCGCACGCTGTTCGGCTACTCTCCGCTGAAGGGCCAGGAGCTCGAGGAGCATTACTTCGGCGCCATCCGCCCCACGGTCAACGAGTTCATGAAGGAGCTCGACAACGAGCTGTGGAAGCTGGGCGTGTCGGCGAAGACTAAGCACAACGAGGTCGCTCCCGCGCAGCACGAGCTGGCGCCGCTCTACACCAACGGCAACCGCGCCATCGACGAGAACCTCCTGACCATGGAGAAGATGCGCCTGCTGGCAAGCCATTACGGCCTGGTGTGCCTGCAGCACGAGAAGCCGTTCGAGGGCATCAACGGCTCCGGCAAGCATAACAACTGGTCCATTTCCGCCGGCAAGACCAACTTCCTGGATCCCGGCGAGACCCCCATGGATAACCTGCGATTCCTGGTGTTCCTCACCGGCGTCATCCAGGCTGTCGACGACTACCAGGAACTGCTGCGCATGACCGTGGCCTCCTGCGGCAACGACCACCGTCTGGGCGCCAACGAGGCCCCGCCGGCTATCGTGTCCATCTTCCTGGGCGACGAGCTGGGCGCCATCGTGGACGCGCTGGTGGACGATCATGAGTACACCTCTGCGGAAAAGGTTGCCGTCGACCTGGGCGTTTCGGTTCTGCCGAACTTCCTCAAGGACAACACCGACCGTAACCGCACCAGCCCCTTCGCCTTCACCGGCAATAAGTTCGAGTTCCGCATGCCGGGCTCTGCGGTGAACCTGGCCGACTGCAACATGGTGCTCAACACCGCCATGGCCAAGTCGCTGAAGGACTTCGCCGACGCCATGGAGGGCAAGTCCGGCGACGAGTTCGAGTCCGCCGCCATCGCCTACATCAAGGATACGCTGAAGAAGCATCAGCGCATCATCTTCAACGGCAACGGTTACTCGGACGAGTGGCCTGCCGAGGCCGAGCGCCGCGGCCTGGCCAACAATCGCACCACCGCCGACGCGCTGCCGGCCTATGTTGCGGAGAAGAGCATCAAGCTGTTCGAGGAGTTCAACGTGCTCACCGAGGTGGAGGCTCGCAGCCGCTACGAGGTGAAGCTGGAGAAGTACACGAAGCTCATGAACATCGAGGTCCGTACGATGAAGCGCATGACGCGCCGTACGTTCCTGCCGGCCATCAACAAGTACGCCACGCTCGTTGCCAACGAGATTAACGAGATGAAGGCCGCTTGCGCCGGTATCGACACCTCGGTGCAGGATCAGCTGCTCAACACGGTTGTCGACGGCATCAAGGAGATCAATGACGCTTTGAACGAGCTGCATGCCGCGCACCTGGCCATTCGCGACCTGGCCGACGAGCAGGAGAAGGCGAACAAGTACGCGCACGAGATCGTCCCGATGATGGAGCGCCTGCGTGCGGGCGTGGACGCCATGGAGATCGTGGTTGCGCACGACCTGTGGCCCGTCCCCACGTACAACGACATCCTGTTCTACTGCTAGCAAACGGGATTCAACCGGAATGCGAAGGAAGCCGCCCACGGGCGGCTTCCTTTTTGCGTTTTAGGTTGAAGGGGGTGAATCCGGGCTGCTCGCCCCTGCTTGTCTTATTTGCTGTGGCTCGCGCTTGGGTATGCCTCTGGGGTGTCCGGAATCGCCATGCGCGTGCCGCACAGCCGCCCTGCAAGCCTTACAGCTGATCGGTGTCAAGCCAGATGGTGAAGGGGCCGTCGTTGACCAGGCTGACCTGCATCATGGCGCCGAAGCGGCCGGTTTCCACATGCGGCACGTCTTGGCGGGCGCGTTCGACGAACTGTTCGTAAAGCCGTTCGGCCTGGTCGGGTGCGCCGGCGCCGGTGAACGAGGGTCGGTTGCCCTTCTTGCAGTTGGCGTATAGGGTGAACTGCGAAACGATGAGCGCCTGTCCGTCCACGTCGGCAAGCGAGCGGTTCGTCTTGCCGCTCTCGTCCTCGAAGATGCGCAGCTTGAAGATCTTGCTCCACAGCCGCTCGATCTGGTCGGGGCCGTCGTCCGCGCCCACGCCCAGCAGAATCAGGTACCCGCGCTCGCACGAGCCAACCGTTTCGCCATCGATATCCACCTGCGCATGCGTCACACGCTGCACCAAAGCCCGCATAAGGCCTCCTTCCGTGTTTTGCCCAACAGCATATCGCATCGCGGATGTCCCAGCCGCTCTCTACCCGTTCTCCTTTTGGATCAGGTCGATCATCTCTTGGGCAGAGTGCACGCCGAGCTTTTGGTAGATGTGCTGGCGGTGGGTGCTCACGGTGCTCTTCGACAGGCAAAGCTCCTCTTGCACGTAGGGCAGGTTGCGGCCTTTCGCGAACATGATCATGATCTCGCCTTCGCGTTCGGTCAGGCCGTAGCGCTCGATGACGGCGCGGCAGCGGTCTTGGAATCGCTGCTTGCGATCGGTCGGCATGATGCTGAGCGCCCGGGCGAGCGTGTTCTCGGTGAACACGAAGTTGTTCACAAGCGCGGTAAGCAGCACGCATGTGCATGCTGCGGTGAACGCGCCGGCGACATCGAGCCCGACGCCATACCACAGCCATCGTCCGATCAGCATACCCACGAGCGGGCCCGCCGACCATGCGGCCCGGATAAGCCCGAACGCGAACAGGCACGAGGTCTGATAGCGGCGGCATAGACCGGCGACGAGAATCCACATGCCCATGCCCAGACATTGGAACGCGGCGACGTCGATGGCCAACGGCAGGTAGGCGGGTACGTCGGGAAACAGCATCGGTGCAGGCAGAAGCAACGCACCGGCAAGCAAAAACGTGGTGATGAGGCGGTAGCACGCCTCGGGGCCGCGGACGCCCTTCGAGGTGATGAGCACGAGCGCCACGCCGATGGATCCGATGGCGGTCAGCGTGGTGATGCAGGCCTGTGCGACGGCGTAAGGCGCCACATCGCTGCTGGCGAACTGCCCCATCTGCACGTACAGCGTTCGCGACAGCTCGTAGGATACGCCGCACACGAGCATCGTCAGGCCGAACGCGCAAATCAAGCGGAGCAGCTGGCGATGCTCGGCAGGGTCTTCCGGATCGGCTTGGCGCGGCAATGCGTTGGCCTGCTTCTTGTCGATCTGCAAGCTGGAAACCCCGTAGAACAGAAACGCCGCGGCCACCGGGCCCATGCTGGCGCAGAACAGCACGGACTCGAAGCGCCCGAAGAACAGGAAGGCGAAGAACAGCACGGTGGATGCCAGGTACCCGATGGCGATGGCCGCGGCCGATTGCTTGAGCGACAGCACGCCCAGCACCGCGCCGAAGTTCATGAGGAACAGCGCGGAGAACACGCCGGTGCCTATGCCGTACGCGGTGACGAGCGCCGTGCCGACCGTCCCCTCGTTGCCTGCGCCCAGCACCAGCAGCGTGCATACGGCCATGCCGATGGGGAACAGGTAGCGCGCCGGCACCGAGCCCAGCAGCCGGTCGAACTGCTTGTGGAAGATGCCGCAGAGCGCCAACGTGACGGTGGTTGCCACGATGGACAGCAAGTAGGCCCGATCGAGAATCCATTCGCAGTGCGCAAGCCCCACGTAGAGATTCATGCTCTGAAACGCCATAAGCGGCCAAGCCAGCGTGCACCCCAGGGCCACGCCGATGCCGACGATGGCGGGCGTGATGAGCCCTGCGGCTTGACGCCGCGCCCCTTTGTCATCCTTGCTCGTCTTCAAGTTCCCCAAAACCTGCTCCCCCGGTAACCCCATATCAACTTGCTTTCATTATACGAATGCTCGAGGGCTTAGGAGGCGTTTGCCGGAACCTTGATTTCTATAGTTCGCAAAACCCCAGGTCAAACGTCTCATATATATCGCACGATATTGCGAAATCGACCCTCGTGCCTGATTTCGAAGCCCTATAGCACCCGCTATCTTCGGATGCGTTGTGAAAACGCAAGGGCTGAGCGCAACACGTCGGCGGCAATGCAGGCGAAGTCGCTTGATGCTCGGGGAAGCGCCCGAGGGAGCGTTTTCCTCCCCGCGACGCGATGCTGCTGCAGCGTGTTCGCGGGAGCGAGAGGACGAGAGAAGGAGGAGAGCATGGGCAAGCTGAATATGACGCGCCGCGCGTTCACGAAGCTGGCCGCCGCCACCGCGGCTGCCGCTGCCGTGGTTGCGCCTGCGGGTGCCGCGCTGGCCGAGTCGAGCAGCGCTACCCAAAGCAAGGCTGGCGAGACCAAGCGCGTGCGTTCCTGCTGCCGCGGCTGCGGCAAGATGGAATGCGGCGTGTGGGTCATCGTCGAGAACGGCCGCGCTATCCGCACGGAAGGCGACGAGAGCGCGTTCCATTCCATGGGCAACCATTGCAGCAAGGGCCAGGCGTCGCTGCAGGCGGCGTACCACCCCGACCGTCTGTACCACCCCATGAAGCGCACGAACGCCCGCGGCGAGGACGATCCCGGTTGGGTGCGCATCACCTGGGACGAGGCGATGAGCACCATCGCCGAGAAGCTGCAGGAGACGATGGACCGCTACGGCGGGGAGTCCATCTTCGGCATGTCGGGCACCAGCCGTATCTGGGGCATGTTCGCGTACGGCGCGCTCGGCCAGCTGGTCGGCAGCCCGAACATGTGCATCCCGTGGCAGGTGTGCAAGGGCCCGCGCTTCTTCGCCACCGCGCTGAACTCCATGATGCAGGCATCGTGGATGGAGACGGTCGGCCGCCCGAAGGTTTACACGTCTTGGGGCACCGGTCCGGAGCTTTCGAACTACGACGACGCCTGCCGTACCGTGGTCGACGTCGCCGAGAAGGCCGACACGCACATCGTGGTCGACCCGCGCATGACCAACCTGGGCAAGGAGGCCGACATCTGGCTGAACCTGCGTCCCGGCACCGACGGCGCCATGGCCATGGGCTGGTTGAACGTGCTGATCGACAACGACCTGTACGACGATCTGTTTGCCAAGAAGTGGACCGACGCGCCGTTCCTGGTTTGTAACGACGTGGAGCCCTCCGGCTATGAGGTCTACCGCTTCACCAGCGGCAAGTGCCAGATCAAGACGCGCTTGCTCAAGGAAAGCGATCTGAAGGAAGACGGCGACCCGCACAAGTTCATGGTGTGGGACAACCTGAACAACCGCATGACCTACTTCGACGCCGATAGCGGCCTGTGGGAAGGCGAGACGTGGAGCAAGCCCACGGCCGGCCACGAAGGCATGCAGGAGCATCTGGTGCCCGGCGTGAGCCAAGGTTGGGTTCCCGATCCGACCCCGTTCGACCCGGCCATCGATCCGGCGCTGTACGGTGAGTTCGAGGTGGAGCTGAAGGACGGCCGCAAATCCAAGGTCAAGCCCGTGTGGGAGTACTTCACCGCACGCGTGGCCGAGTACACGCCCGAGAAGGTCTCCGAGATCACCGGCGTGCCGGCCGAATCCATCGAGCGCGCTGCGAAGATCCACGCCACGCGCATCGACCCGTCCACCGGCTACGGCAACGGCGGCGTGCAATATCAGCTGGCCATCGAGCACAGCTGCAACGCCATCGCCATGTGCCGCGCCATGGACACCTATATCGGCCTGTCGGGCAACTGGGACGTTCCTGCAGGCCATCGCGGCGGCACCCAGGGCGAGTTCGTGTTCAAGGCCGGCCTTGGCGCCGTGGCCCCCGGCATCCCGAACATCTCGGCAGAGGAGTTCAACAAGACGCTCGGCATCGAGGATTACCCGCTTTTGGGCTGGTGGCAGGGCTGGGCGGACGACGCCAGCGTGTGGAAGGCCATCGAGACGGGCGACCCGTACCCGGTGAAGGCCGGCTGGTGCTCCACGGGCGACTTCATGTGCATGTCGAACTCCCTGCAGAAGTGGAAGGCGTTCCCCAACCTGGACTTCTTCGTGTGCGAGGACCTGTGGAAGACGCCGACCGCCGGCATGGCCGACATCCTGCTGCCCGCGCAGCACTGGCTTGAGACCGACTGCCCGCGTCTTTCTCAGGGCCCGTCGGGCGGCCAGGGCGCAACGTGCCGCGCCATCGAGCCCCCTGCCGATACGCTGCATGACATCGAGATCGCCACGATGATCTACAAGTACATGGGCAAGCAGTGGGGTCCGGACGAGAACAAGTGGCCCGACCGCATCGAGAACCTTGACATCATGCTAAACACCGGCCGCCAGGGCGATCCCATCACGTGGGAGGAGTACAAGGAGGACTTCCAGAAGAACGGCTGGAAGGACGCCAAGGTGGCTGCTCCCGACACGTGGGGCACGTATCGCCGCTACGAGACGGGCATGATGCCGCTGAAGGCATACGGCGATAAGAACGCGCTCGAGGAGTTCGCCAAGCCTGGCTTCGGCACGCCGACCCGCAAGATGGAGATCTGGAACACGCTCATCGAGACGTTCATGCCCGAGGACGAGGAAGACTTCCTTCCCACGTACAAGGAGCCGCCGCTGAGCCCGATCTCCGACCCGGAGATGAACGAGAAGTATCCGTTCACCGCCACGACCGGCCGCCGCATCCCGGTGTACTTCCACTCCGAGCACAGGCAGCTGCCGTGGTGCCGCGAGATGTGGCCGGCGCCGCGCATCGAGATCAACCCGCAGGATGCCGCGCGCTTGGGCATCGAGCAGGGCGACTGGGTGTGGATCGAGAACGACAACGGCAAGATCCGTCAGGTGGCCGACTTGTACCACGGCATCGCGCCCGGCACGGTGAACCTGGAGCACCAGTGGTGGTTCCCCGAGCTTGACCAGGCCGACAAGGGCTATGACCTGTGCGGTTGCAACTGCCTGGTCACCACGGGCAAAGGCTATCAGGACCGCATTTCCGGCACCAGCTACTTGCGCGCGTACCCCGTGAACATCTACAAGGCAACGGCGGAGAACTCGCCGTTCGGCAATCCCGTGCCGTGCGATCACAACGGCAACGAGATCATCCACGACGCCTCCGACCCGCGTCTGAAGGAATGGCTGCCGAACTACGACGTTCGCGATGAAGCGTAAAGGAGGTGCGCGAAGATGACCCATTATGCGATTGCAACGGACCTGAACCGTTGCGTGGGCTGCCTGGCATGCAGCGTGGCGTGCAAGGCCATGAACAACGTGCCGGTGGGCGATTACTGGAACAAGACGCTGCGCGTCGGCCCGAACCCGAAGGCCGACGGTTGCGGCACGTGGCCTGATGTGGAGATGTACTTCCTGACCGTGCAGTGCCAGCACTGCAAGGACCCGGAGTGCGTGAAGGTGTGCCCGACCGGGGCCAGCCACATCGCCGAGGACGGCACCGTGCAGATCGACAAGTCGAAATGCATCGGCTGCCAGTTCTGCGCCATGAGCTGCCCCTATGGCGTGCGCTACCTCAATACCGAGGAGCGCGTGGTTGAGAAGTGCACCTTGTGCGAACAGCGTATCGCGCAAGGCGAGCTGCCTGCTTGCGTGGCTCAATGCGGCGGCCGTGCGCGCTTCTTCGGCGACCTGGACAAGGGCATCGATTCGTTCGAGGCGCCGTGGGTGGTCGACGTGACCGAGGGCGATCCGAGCTACGACAAGACCGAGCATACGCGCATCACGCTGAAGGAATGCGTGCAGGAATACAAGCAGTCCGACGTGCATCATCTGCCGGACGTGGGCAACGGCCCCGGCTTCGTGTACATCCTGCGCGACCGCGATTGGCAAGGGGAGGAGTAGATCATGGAACTGCAATGGCCTCTGATTTTGTTCACCACCCTTACCGCGTGGGGCTGCGGCGTGCTCGGCGGAGCCGGCGCGCTGGCGCTCAAGGGCGCCGGGAAGAAGTCCCAGCAGCTGCTGGCGATCGTCTCCTGCGTGTTGCTGGCGCTCGGCGGCATCGCCGTGTTCTTCCACCTGCAGCATTGGGAGCGCATCTTCAACGGCTTCGGCCACATCACCTCCGGCATCACGCAGGAGCTCATCGCGATCGTGGTGTTCGTGGTGATCGCCGTGGCGTACTTCGTCATGGCCCGCAAGTCCGACGACGGCGGCGCGCTGCCCAAGTGGATGGCGTGGGTCGCCATCGCCATCTCGGTCGTGTTGGCCGCGGTGTGCGCGCACTCCTACATGATGCCGGCGCGCCCGGCGTGGGATTCCGTGCTCGAGGTGCTCTCCATCGTGGGCGCCGCCTGCCTGCTCGGCCCGGCCACCTGCGCGGTGGTGCTCGCCGCCAAGGGCGAGGATGCCGGCGCCTGCGGCCTGCCGGCCGTGGCCGGTTCCGCGATCGGCGCCGTGTGCACCGCCGCCTACGCCGCGTTCATTCAGATGAGCGCCGGCGCGTTCTCCCAGGTGGGCTACTACTTCGACCCGACGCACCCCACCAAGGCCGTGGCAGACGCCGCCGCGACCGTGGGCGCCCAGGCCCCGCTGCTGTGGCTCGGCGCCGTGGTCGTGGGCGCGGTCGTGCCGCTGGTCGTCTGCGTGCTCGCCCGCAAGAAGGGCGACGCCGCCAGCTGGAAGCTGTTCGGCGGCGTGGCCGTGGTCGCGGCCCTTGTCGGCGCGGTCTGCCTGCGCGTCGTCTTCTACAACGTGGGCCTGTCCGTCTTCATGTTCTACTAGGCGGCCTTCGGGGCTTGGCCGGGCACAAGGC
>NZ_CABQJR010000016.1 GCF_902464545.1 uncultured Senegalimassilia sp. | reverse complement strand
GCCCAGATCCTTAGCGGAAACGTTCACGATGCCGTTGGCATCGATGTCGAACGTGACCTCGATCTGCGGCACGCCGCGGCGGGCAGCCGGGATGCCGGTCAGCTGGAACTTGCCCAGCGTCTTGTTATCCTTGGCCATCTGGCGCTCGCCCTGCAGCACGTGAATCTCAACGGAGGTCTGGTTGTCAGCTGCGGTGGAGTACACCTCGGTCTTGCGGGTGGGGATGGTGGTGTTGCGGTCGATCATCTTCGTCATGATGCCGCCCATGGTCTCCACGCCCAGGGACAGGGGCGTAACGTCCAGCAGCAGGATGCCCTCGACGTCGCCGGCGAGCACGCCGCCCTGAACGGCAGCGCCCATGGCCACGACCTCATCGGGGTTCACGGACATGTTCGGCTGCTTGCCGGTCATGCGCTTCACCAGCTCCTGCACGGCGGGCATACGGGTGGAGCCGCCGACGAGGATGACCTCGTCGATGTCGCCCTGGGACATGCCGGCATCGCGCAGCGCCTGCTCGACAGGCTTGCGGCAACGGTCCAGAAGGTCCTTGGTGATGGACTCGAACTCAGCGCGGGTAAGCGTGTAGTCCAGGTGCTTCGGGCCGGTGGCGTCAGCGGTGATGAACGGCAGGTTGATATTGGCCTGCGTGGTGCTGGACAGCTCCATCTTGGCCTTCTCGGCAGCTTCCTTCAGGCGCTGCAGGGCCATCTTGTCCTTGCGCAGATCGATGCCGCCGTTGTCCTTTGCGAACTTGTCGGCCAGCCAATCGATGACGCGATGATCCCAGTCATCGCCACCCAGCTGGTTGTCGCCTGCAGTAGCGGCAACCTCGAAGACGCCGTCGCCGAGCTCCAGGATGGACACGTCGAACGTGCCGCCGCCCAGGTCGAACACGAGGATCTTCTCGTCCTTGTTCGTCTTGTCGAGGCCGTATGCCAGAGCAGCTGCCGTAGGCTCGTTGATGATGCGCAGGACCTCGAGGCCGGCGATCTTACCGGCGTCCTTGGTGGCCTGACGCTGAGCGTCGTTGAAGTATGCCGGGACGGTGATGACGGCCTGCGTGATGGGCGAGCCGACCTGCTTCTCAGCATCGTTCTTCAGCTTCTGCAGGACCATTGCGGAGATTTCCTCGGGCGTGTAGTCCTTACCGTCGATGTCGACGACGGTGCGGCCGTCCTTGCCTGCCTGCACCTTGTAGCTGACCTTCGCCTGCTCTGCCTGGGTTTCGGCGAAGGAGCGGCCGATGAAGCGCTTGACGGAGGAGACGGTATTCTCAGGGTTGGTGACGGCCTGGTTCTTAGCGGCCTTGCCGACCACGCGCTCGCCATCCTTGCGGAAGCCCTCGACGGACGGAGTGGTGCGGTCGCCCTCGGCGTTCACGAGGATCTCGGGCTCGGATCCTTCCATGACGGCCATGGCGGAGTTGGTGGTGCCAAGGTCGATACCCAGAATCTTGCTCATATGATTGCTTCCTCTCACTTGGAGTTATGTAACCGAAATCAGGTACTGCGGCTAGGCTCTAAGGGCTTAGCCTTTTTCCAACGATTCGTACTATAAAATCTAAGTCTGGGCATGTCAAGTTATTTGAGAAATATAATGTTACGTTTTGTCAACACCAAAATGTCAGATAGGTTGAAATTTCTCTATCAAGCTTTTGAGCTGGGAAAATAATGTTCTTCTCCGAAGAACGACACCCATACTGGCACCGAATCGCGGCTTAATCGCGAATGTGATGCAACTTGCAGGATCTCAGTCGCTATGCAATAGATCCTCAAAGGACGTTTGGCGCAAGACCCCGCGCCCACTCAAACGCCGGCACCGGAGACGACCTTCCGTCTTCGCAGCGCACGTTTCGGCCGTTGCACGCAGAAGGTCGAGCCCGCCTCGCAGCTCGGCCCGACCCCCGTATCGAACCCTCATACGCAACGAGGCCCTTGCCTATATATAGGCAAGGGCCTCGTTCAATGCGATCAACGACAGAGGTTACTCTTCGACAACCTCGGGAATGGCGCCCATGGGGCACTCCTCGACGCAGTCACCGCAAGCGATGCAGTTCTCCTCGTTCACAGCCTCGACAACGCCACCGTTGACCTCCAGGACCTCCTGCGGGCAGGCGTCAACGCAAATGCCGCAGCCGATGCACTCGTCAGCCACAATAACCGGATGTGCCATGGTAACTCCTTCTCGTCTATAAGCCCCGGCGAAATGCTACCGGGTCATACCCCAATTAAGCAATGCAGGCACAATACCACTACTGCCGATGATTGCAATACGAATCAGGAAAATACCCGGGGAGCGGTTACGACGACGCTTTCGCAACGGCGTTTCACCCACGTCGTGACCGTTTTGTCACCGAATGCTCCAGCCGAACACGCAAAAAGCCCCGCTTCTCGAGGAGAAGCGGGGCCGATCGAACCGTTGTCGCCTAAACGCGTCTAGCAGATGCGCGGCAGCTGCTCGCCCACCAGCATATCCAGGATGCGCGTGCCGCCGAAGGCCGTGCGCAGGAAGACCTTCGACCCGCGCTCGGGCTGCGCCTCGGACACTTCGCCGATGATTGCGGCATCGGCGCCGTACTTGTTCGCGCGCATGGCCGCAAGCGCCGCGTCGGCGTCCTCAGGGGCGACAACGCACACCATCTTGCCCTCGTTGGCCACCTGCAGCACATCGTAGCCGAGCATATCGCACGCGCCTTGCACGGCGGGCTTCACGGGGACGGCGTCCTCCTCCACCGTGATGTCGGTGCCGGACTGCGACGCCAGCTCGTTGAGCGTGGAAGCCAGGCCGCCACGCGTGGGGTCGCGGAAGCAACGCGTGCCTGGCGCCGCCGCCAGCACCTCGGCGATGAGGTGGTTCAGGGGCGCAGCATCGCTTTGCAGATCCGCTTTAAACGACAGCGACTCGCGGCAGCTCATGATGGTGATGCCGTGGTCGCCCAACGTGCCGCTGACCAGCACCTTGTCACCCGGCTTGCACTGCGCGCCGCCCAGGTTCACGCCCTCGCGCAGCGTGCCGATGCCCGCAGTGTTGATGTACACGCCGTCGCCGTGACCGCGGTTGACCACCTTGGTGTCGCCCGTGACCAGGTGCACGCCAGCCTCCTTCGCCACTTCGGCCATGCTGGTGCAAATGCGCTTGAGGTCCTCGATGGGGAAGCCCTCTTCCAACACGAAGCCGCAGCTCAGGTAGCGCGGGGTGGCGCCGCTGGTGGCGACGTCGTTCACCGTGCCGCACACGGCCAAACGGCCGATATCGCCACCCGGGAAGAAGTGCGGTGTGACCACGAAGCTATCCGTGGAAAACGCCAGGCGCTCGCCTTGCGCCGGCGCGGGCAGCACCGCCGCGTCATCGCCGCGCAAAAGCTCTTCGCCTGCATAGGCGGCGAAGAACACCTCGTCAATGATGCGCTTCATCATGGTGCCGCCGCTGCCATGGCCGAGCATGACCGTAGTATCCATTGCATTGCTCCTTATATATATGAACGGCCGCACGGCGTTCGATCCGCACGGCCGACGATCGCTTAATGGTGTTCGTGGTGATGTTCGGCGACGGTGAGCACGAGCTTGCCGTTTTGCACGCCCTTGGTTCCGAGGATCAAGTTCGCAATGCTCTGAACCAGCTCCGTATATCCGCGCAGCACGATGACCTCCAAGCACATGTGCTCATCGAGGTGCACATGCATGGACGACACGATGTTGCCGAAGTACTCGTGCTGGATGGCATGCAGCTTTTCCTGCAGGTCGTTTGCGTGGTGGTCGAACACGATGGTCAACGACCCCGCAACCTCGACGCCGGGCATCGCGCACTCGTCCTCGACCAGCGCATCGCGGACCAGGTCGCGCACCACTTCGCTGCGGTTCTTCGCCAGCCCCCGTCGCGATACCAGGCGATCGAAGCTTACCAGCAGGTCCTCAGGCATGGCGACCGAGAACCGCATCAGGTCGTTCGCCATACCGGGCTACACCAGCTCGACCGTAACGCCGCCGGCGGCCTCCGCATCGTCTTCCAGCGCATCCTTCGCCTCGTCGAGCAGCGCGCGCACATCGTCGATGAGCGCCTGCGCCTCGTGCAGCTTCTTGGAAACGTTCTCATAGCCGGCGTCGCCCGCCTTGTGACCCAGCGTGTGGGCCCAACGGCGCTCGAGCTTCAAATGGTCGTCGATCTGCTCGATCATCATCTCGAACTGACCGGTGTTGATGCCGTTAGTGCACATAACGTCCTCCTTTGTTTCCGCGACGATGGCTCCACGCCGTTCGCGGCTATTTGCGTTCTTGGTATGATTCGGTTATACGGCGAACGCGTTTCGAGGGCAAGAGCGGGTGTGAAAAAAACCATGAGCGGTAACAAATACGAGGTCGCATTGGACGAAACCTGGGAGCTGTTCGGTCAGTACATGAGCGGCACCCGCGCTGGGCTGTGCTGCGTCATCAGCTCCGAACCGCTTTCGGAGGCTGCCGAAAAAGCGCTGAACAGTTCATTGGCGGCTTTGGGGTACGGGCATGATGCGTGCACATACGTCGTGCCCGGCGATCTTGACCAGCAGGCCCTGTTCGTTCTGATCGAGGGCTTGGACCCGATCTGCATCGTAGCCGCGGACGGCAAAAGCGCCGCGCTCCTCGGGCAGGCGTATCACCTTGCCGTTCCCTCCGGGAAGGCAACCCGCCTGCTTGGCCGCACCGCAATATCGTTTCTTGACTTCGGGTCCCTTTTACAAACGCCCCAGGATAAGCAAATCGCCTGGGCTTTGCTGAAAAAGCTGCCGAAATTCGGGGACAAGCGGGGATGATTGCGCCAGGTGATTGCGCAAACCGCAAATCAATGGTCGCCTAGCATTTACTTCATCGGAGCCTCGGAACGCAGCAGGCACCCCCGCTTCGATATCCCCAAAAATGACGAAAGGCCGCGGGGGAGGCGGCCTTTGCGTCAGACGAGAGAAACGAGGGGGAGGGAGATATCGAGAATTGTTATCTCCAACTGAGAATAGAATAGCGGCATGTTTATTCTAGGTCAAGAATATTCTTTGAACTCGTTCTGAACGGCGGCTTATCAGCTACGAACGCTGCCGGCGTCTTCGATGCGCTCATGCGCACGTGTTGCTTTCAAACTCTTTACCTGTAAGAGACCGGCGGACTGCTACCATGAAGCCCATGAGAACGCGCTTGCGCGTACAGGGAAGACCTGCTCAAAGGATAAGGAGCTTTCATGGCAAACAAAGGACTGGCGAAAGACCAGAAGGACCTGAGCATCCTGGTCACGGGCGGTGCCGGATTCATCGGCAGCCATACCTGCGTCGAACTGATCCAGCGAGGCTACAGCGTGGTCATCGTGGACGACCTGAGCAATTCCAGCCAGATCGCCGTCGACCGCATCCGCAAGATCTGCGGAATCGGTGCCGACGATACCCAGCTGCGTTTCTACAAGCAGAACATCTTGGACCGAGAAGCGCTTGACGCTATCTTCGCCGAAAACGACGTTGACGCCATCATCCACTTCGCCGGCTTCAAGGCAGTAGGCGAAAGCGTGCAGAAGCCGCTGGAGTACTACTGGAACAACATCGCCGGCACGCTGGTGCTGTGCGATGTGGCGCGCAACCATGGCGTGAAGAACATCGTGTTCTCCAGCAGCGCAACGGTGTACGGCGAGCCCGAGTTCATCCCGATCACCGAGGAGTGCCCCAAGCATGACTGCACCAACCCCTACGGGTGGACCAAGAGCATGCTCGAGCAGGTGCTCACCGACCTGTACGTGGGCGACAACGAGTGGAACGTCGTGCTGCTGCGTTACTTCAACCCCATCGGCGCGCATGAGAGCGGCCTGATCGGCGAGGATCCGAAGGGCATCCCGAACAACCTGCTGCCCTACGTCGCCCAGGTTGCCGTGGGCAAGCTGGAGTGCGTCGGCGTGTTCGGCGACGACTACGATACTCCGGACGGCACGGGCGTGCGCGACTACATCCACGTGGTCGACCTGGCCCGCGGCCATGTGGCTGCGCTCGAATGGATGGGCGGTAAAGTGGGCACCGGCAAGGCGCTGGGCCTGGGGTCGCTGGAAGGCGAAGCGGCCGCCGACGGCAGCCGTCGCGGCGTAGGCATCTTCAACCTTGGCACCGGCAAGGGCTCGAGCGTGCTCGATGTCGTGCACGCGTTCGAGAAGGCCTGCGGCCACGAGATCCCTTACCAGATCAAGCCGCGCCGCGCCGGCGACGTTGCCACCAACTACGCCGCTTGCGACAAGGCGCGCACCGAGCTGGGCTGGGTCGCCGAGTACGACCTTGACCGCATGTGCGCCGACAGCTGGCGTTGGCAGTCCATGAACCCCGATGGATACGCCACCGAGCAGTAACTCGTTATCCATCGCCAAACGCACGAGGCCCCGCAATCTCATTCGGATTGCGGGGCCTTTTCATTGGGAAACAAAAAGGGACGCAGCTTTGAACTGCATCCCTTTGAAGATCAAGGAAAGCGCTAGTAGGCAGAACCTACGCCGGTGCCCGCTGCATAGCCGCCGGTTCCCGCACCTGATGCGTAGCCGCCCGCGCCATACGAGCCAGCAGAACCGCTGGTGGATGCCGCTCCGGAGTAGCCCGTCCCGGCACCGGATACGCTGGACGACGTATCAGCATAGCCGCCCGTGGCACCACCCGTTGCACCGCCATAGTAGGACGAAAAGCCGGTTCCGCTTGCGGAGGAACCGCCGCTATAAGCAGATGCGCCGCCCGTATCGTAGTCATTGCCGGCATACATCCCGCTGCTCGTAGCGGTGCCGCCCGTGGAAGAGCCGCCAGCAGAGGAGCCGGCGCCATATTTCTGCGCAAGCTTGCTGGTGGAGCCGGTGATGCCGCTAGGATCGCCGCCCTGGTCGACGACCTTCATCATCTCGGTGACCTTGTCCTCATCGGCGAACACATAGGAAACGCCGTCGACGTAGCCGGTGACGGAAGGCAGCATGGCGGAATACATGACCAGATCGCCATCGTCTTTGAACTGCTGCGCCAGCGAGATGATGTCATTGACCTTCAAGTCGGTGGTGACGCACTTGGCCGCAGCCTGGATAACGCCGGGCAGCTCGGTGACGGGCAGGGCCAGCACCTTGTCCACCAGAGCCTGGATGAGCTTTCGCTGGTTGGCCGTGCGCGTGAAGTCGCCGTCGACATAGGCACGGCTGCGCGCGAACACCAGGGCCTGCTCGCCGTTAAGGTGCTGCTCGCCGGCCTCGATGATGACGCGCGGGTTCTCGGGGTGATCGGTGGTGTTGTCGGCGTCGGTATCGTCGATGCGCTCGTCGACCATGACGTCGACGCCTCCGACGGCGTCGACCAGGCTGACCAGCTCCTCGAAGTTGACTTCGGCATAATGCGAGATGCTGGCGCCGGTGAGCTGGGTTGCCTCGCGGATGGTCGCCGCAGCGCCGCCGTAATTGTACGCAGCGTTGAACTTGTTGGTGCCGTAGCCGTCGATATCGATCATGGTGTCACGGGGAATGGACACGAGCGTTGCCTGGTTGGAAGTCGGGTCGACGCGCACGACGATGTTCGTGTCGGAACGTGCGCCGCCTTCGTCATCGCCCTCGCGCTTATCCGAGCCGATCAGCATCATGTAGAACGGCTCGTTGAAGCTGGAGTTAACCAACTGCTCGTTGATGCTCTCCAACTCCTCGGACGTTTTACCGCCCGTATTCAGCTGGCTGTTCACGTTGTTGTACCAAACGGCGAACGCGGTTCCGCATCCGATAAGAGCGACGATCAGCGCGCAGCACACGCCAAGGGCGATCTTCTTGCCCTTGGCAGACTTGCGCGAACGCTGCGCCGAATACTGCGGGTTCGAACGCGAATACTGCGACGCGCCCGCCTGATTGCGAAACGCGTTGTTTGCGCCAGGACCTTGGGAGCCGGGAGTGAACGCCGGACGGTAGCCGGCGGGCACCTGGGAAGCTAGCGGATCGTTCGCTTGGGGACGGCGGTTCTTTTTGAATGCCATGCAAGATCTCCTCACAGCAGTCCGTTCGGGCCTGCGTTACCTTCTTCCGCACCGCACAGATTCCATGCGGCTCCCCACCGGCATGGTGCCTACGCTACCCGATTTCAACTTTCCTTCAGCGGCTTGACGAACGACTCACAATCGCACACCAAGCCCCAATTAATCATCGTGCATTGTATCATCCCAGATTGACAACCATAAAAATGGCATGCGGCCGAAACAGGGTGTTCACGGGAGCTCGCGCTATCCCGCTCCTATATATAGGTCGCAACGCTTCCTTTTCTTGAAAAAATCTCCTGGAACGTAACCGCCAGGTTACAGCGTTGCGTAACCCTGCCGTTACGCTCGATGCATGCAGACTTCCGCCCCACATATCGATGAGCTGGCGAATACGCCGAGCGACGAGCCGAAGATGGCCGTCACGCTCGGCCGCAACGTGAAGCGCCTTCGTGAACGGGGCCGGATCAACAAGACCTGCTTCGCCGCCATGGTCGGCATCGGCAGGCCGCAGCTCAACAAGATCGAGAAAGGCACGGCGAATGTCCGCCTTTCGATGGTCGAAGAGCTTGCGGATGCGCTTGAGACCACGCCGGAGAAGCTGCTGTTCGAGCGGTTCGATCCGACAAGCATCGCCATCCCGCGCAAAGCCCCTGATTGGCAGTTCGATCCGCATTCATGATTCGGTGCAATCGCGTTGCCAATGCCTAGGTGTGGGGAATTTCGCATGCGTTTACCATTCCCTATCCTCATTCGCGCGTTTTAGGCTATAATGCCCACACGGTATGGCAAGGAGCGCCTGCCAAGTATGCGGGTGTCGCCAAGTGGTAAGGCACGAGCTTCCCAAGCTCGCATTCGCGGGTTCGAGTCCCGTCACCCGCTCCATCGATCATCAACGACGGCCGAGAGCCGTCGTTTTCATTTTCAGGAGGCAACGATGACCGAATCGCATCCGGTATTCGACACGTTCATCTTCGACCTGGACGGAACGATCCTGGACACTATGCCCGACCTCATCCACGTCACCAATGAAACGCTCGCTCATTTCGGCTACCCCACCCACACCGACGCTGCTATCCACAGCTTCGTGGGCGACGGCGCGCAACGCCTGATCTATCGCGCCCTTCCCGAAGGAACCCCTGACGCCGTGTGCGCCGAGGCGCTTGAATATTGGAAGGCACTGTACCCCCAAACCGGGCATGCTCGCACACGCCATTACGCGCATATGCCTGAGACGCTGGCCGAGCTGAAAGCGCGAGGATGCAAGCTTGCGGTGCTCTCGAACAAATACGAGGGCGGCGTGAAGGATGTCATCCCGCGATTCCTCCCCGACCTTTTCGAGGTGCTACATGGAGAATGCGAAGGCATTCCCCGCAAGCCCGACCCCACCGGCTTGCTGCGAACCATCCGCGAGTTGGGCAGCGCTCCCGAGCGCACCGCCTATGTGGGCGACTCGGCCGGCGACATGCGCGTTGCCCACAATGCCGGAACATACGCGATCGGCGTCGACTGGGGCTACAACCCGGCGAGCACCCTGGTTGGGGCCCAGGCGGGCGCGATCATCTCCGACCCTACGCAGCTGCTTGAGTTCGCGAGGGCGTAGCAGCCGCGAAGCTTAACCCGTGATATTGGCATGTGCGAGCATCGAGCCAAAAGGTTTAATGCTACAATGATGTGCGCGCCTCAGTAGCTCAGGGGATAGAGCACCGCTCTCCTAAAGCGGGTGTCGTACGTTCGAATCGTATCTGGGGCACCATGAAGCACCAGGCCATCGGCTCAAGCCGATGGCCTTTTCATTTCCTGAGAGGCCTCATTTCCCGGCAAAGCGGATGCGCCGGGGAGAATCCGCTCGAAACTACCCGCAACTGTTATCAATAGACCGAGAAGCGCCCTGCGCTCTCAGACGAAAGCGCAGGTACACGCACGGGCAAGGTAGTCTCAAGGGCGCTGCCATGGCTCCCCGACTCCCAAATCTCGGCTACCCACGCGCGATGTGCCGGGGATACCACTTTTGGAACCAGGCGGTGAACACGCCCATCAGCGCCGGAAGAATGGAGTTAATCGCGCCGACGAAGCTGGCTGCATCCGTTTGCATGATGAAGTACGTCCAGATGGGCGTAATCAAGTACAGCACGCCCCATGCCGCGGTCAGGATGCGGTTCGTCCTCATGAAGATCGGATTGCGCAACGCCGCTTCCCCGTTGTAGCTGTTCTTCGAGTAGTGCGCGGTCAGCGGCACTTTGAAGAAGCAAGTAGCCGTCCACAACGCCCCGAACAGGAAATACGACGCTGAAATGATCAGGGTAGAAGACGCTCCCGCTAGCAACGCGATGGAGCAAACGCCGACCGCCAGTGCCGAGATCTGGTCGTACACGGTCGCCTTCGTCCGCTGCATCAGGACAGGCAGCAAGACGGATACCGCTATGCTGATCAGACTTCCCCAGAAGCCATCGATCGCAGCCGCAACCCAAAACACGATCCAGGGAATCAAAAGCAACAACATGTTGGTTTTCGGCTCGCTTGCGTTCGCACCCGCAGTAAGGCTTTCACCCGCAACGGCGCCCGATTCGCCAGCATCCATTTCGCCGGCATCCGCAACGTTCGCTGCGCCGAAATAATCATCCCAATGGATCATCAGGTCGAAGTCGCCTTCAACCGAGTACAGGTGCTTCATGAGCGCCTCGTCGCCGGCGATCTCCCCGCTAGCAATCGAGCGCCAAACGGCCAAAGGCGTGTTGATGCGCGTGGTGAAATCCGCAGAGAAGCCTTCGGCGGGTTCCGTTTCGACACGGCTTCCACCTTCCCCGAGGACGATGCGATAGGTCTTGTCGATATCGGTATAGTTCATGTCGAGCGCGATATCCCGCCCCGGCCATGCCTGCTTGCGATACAAGGCCGCCATCTGCCGAGTAAACACCAGGCTGGGGTCCTCTTTCTCGCCCGATTCGCCCACTCCCCAGCTGGCATCAGCCATCGCCTCGAAGATATCGCGCGGGAACAGGTTTTGCTCAAGCTTGCGGCGGGTTTCCCTCGAAACCTTGCCGGAAGCGAACTCCTCCCCGGCCTTCCGAACCCAGGAAAGGTACTCGTCAGTGCGATCCGCCAGCTCCTTCACCCTGAACAGTTCGCCCTGCCCGCAGAAGATCGCCGCGTAGCCGTCCTTCCCGCAAAGCCGATCGAACAAGCTGGTCACGCAATCATAGTTGCCCTTTGCCGTGTAGAAACCGCAGGTCGAGATGACCACCGTGCGCTTGCCGCTCATATCGTAGCGGGAAGGATGCCCGCCGCTTTCCGTTTCCGCGCTCATAAAGGGCAGCGACATGGGAAGCTGGCGGTCGATCAGGTTCTTCAGCTGGCCGGGCAGCCCAAAGTAATACAAGGGAAAGCTCCAGACGACGATGTCGGCCCATAAGATCTTCTCGATGACCGCCTGCATGTCGTCATGGATGCAACATTCGCCCGGCGTCTTGCTCCAACAGGAAAAGCAGCCCAGGCAAGGCTTGATATCGAGCGCGCTGACGCTAAGGGTTTCGATCTCCGGCGCCTGCTTGCGACCGTTCTCCTCTTGAGCGACAATTCCATCAAGAAAAGCGCTGGTCAAGCGCCAAGTGTTGCTTCGTGTACCCTTAGGGCTTCCGTTGATTGCCAGGATGTTCATCGGGCGCTCCTTACTTCGGCGGCGCATCGCCTCTATCCGATCGATGCGCCTCTGTCGGCTTCATCAGCCGAATCCGCGGCCGCCTTCCAGCGCGGGCTAGCACGGACTTCGCCATCTTCACAACCAAGCTCGGCTTACTTGCGAAGTTGACGCAAGCGCGCGAAAGCCATTCCGCTTCTGCCCTACTAGTATATTCGGCATATGAGACACCCGGGGCGACCCGAAGGTAATTGTTGGGTAAAACCGAACAGGCTTCGACAAACCAGCACGAGGAGGCACCAAACGGGCTATCCAACCGAAAGGAGCTTCCCCGCCGATAGCGCACCTCCCCACCTCGGGGCACATACCCGAACATCTCGCGCACATGCAGCCCAACCGACATGCCAGGCAATCTGGTCAACCAAGGCAAACAATCCCACTGCCCGATTGCAGCATCGCCCGAGCGTATCCAGACAGCGAATCAGGACTACCCGCATAGCAGGCGGTTTACCACCTCTCACGCCAAGGGCGCAAAAGTCAGCCTAAAGCCAAAAAGGCCTGCCGGACTTTCGCCCGACAGGCCTTTGCGCATGTTTCCCGTATCCGAAGCCGCTATGCGCCGATAAGCGTTTGCAGCGTGGTCAGGAAGCTGGACATGTTACGCCAGCACATGAACAGCGTGATGCAGATGAAGATGACGCCGCAGATGTTGGAGAACGCATGGTTGCGCCATTTGCCCAGGCTCTTGCCGTTGGCAACGTACATCACGAAGAACGCCATGATGGGCAGCAGAATGGCGTTGGCCGCCTGAGCCACCAGAATCAGCTCCGTGGGGCTCTTGCCCAGCAGCACGGCCATCAAGCAGCCAGCCACCAGCACGATGATCCACACGACCTTGAACTTGAGGTCCTTCAGCGTCTTGCCCCAGCCGAGCACGCCGTTGACGGCGTAAGCAGCGGAAAGCGGAGCGGTGATGGCGCTGGAGAAACCAGCAGCCAGCAGACCGATGCCGATGAGCACCGTAGCCCAGTTGCCCAGCAGCGGCTGCAGGGCGACGGCCATGTCCTTGCCGTTGGTGACGGTGATGCCGGCAGCGTGCATGTTAGCCGCAGCGCAGACGAGGATGGCCATGGAGATGATGCCGCCCAGGCCGATGGACAGAACGCAGTCGAAACGTGCGTCGGCGATCTGCTCGGGATCCTTGAAGCGCTCGGATGCGCCGGAAGCATGCAGGAACAGGTTGTACGGCACGATGGTGGTGCCGATCAGGCCCACGGCAGTCAGGATGCCCTTAGCGCCAGCCTGACCCTCGGGCAGGGTAGGCGTGAACAGGCCGGCCACGACCGCACCCCAATCAACGGGAGAGGCGAACGCGGTGATCAGGAACACCAGGCCCATGAAGATGACGATGCCCGTGAGGATCTTCTCGACCAGCTTGTAAGAACCCACCCACATAGCGGCGAAAGCCAAAATGCCCAACACGATGACGATGGGGATCATGGGAGCGTTGACTACCGCCTGGATACCCAGGATGCCGCCCGTGATGTTGCCCGTCTCGTATGCGGTGTTGCCGATGAAGATGGCGATGATAACAATCACGATTGCAATCCACTTCAGCACCGGATGCGAAATGCGATCGCGGATGTTCTCACCCAGGCCCTCCTGCGTGACGATGCCCACACGGGCCGCCATCTCCTGGAAGATAATGGTTGCGACGGTGGCGAACAGCAGCGCCCACAACATGGTGTAGCCATAGCTTGCACCAGAGACCGTGCACGTGGTGACCGTGCCGGGACCGACGAAACCAGCTGCGACCAAAGCACCGGGGCCGATGTTCTTCAGCTTCTCGGTAATCGAGCTTGCCATCGTTCCCTCCTTTCCTACTGGGGCATCCCCGCCCCTCCTTGTGGTATATGGGGGATACTTTAGCACGCGAAAGCGATTGTGCGGCCGTTTCGATACACGCCCGTAACACAGCGTGTCGGCCAACGGCGGCGGAGAGTAGGTTTTCGGGGACAGGCGGCTGAAGCACGCCGAGCGTAGCAAGCCTTACGACATCTTCCAGAAGTTTTGGATCAATTCCTGTCGGCTGGCATCGCCCGTTTTCTTCAAGATGTTGTGCACGTGCACCTTCACCGTGGAAAGCGCCAGCGACATCTCGGATGCGATGTTCTGGTTATCCTTGCCCAGCAGGATAAGGTAAAGCACCTCGCGCTCGCGCTGGGAGAGCTTATGACGCGTGGCGAACACGTTCAGGTTCTCGACGATCTGCTGCTCCTGCTGCTTGCTACCACCCTGCGCAGGAGGACGCTCGAAACGAAGCGAAAGCATACGAACCCCGTTGCGCACCGCGGCAACGCCGATGACCAGCATCAGCAGATTCTCCGCATAGCTGCGCTCGGCGCTGAAGATAATCGAGCCCAGGTTAACCGACGGCAAGTCCAGCACCAGGAAGGAAGCGGCATCCTCGGCCAACACGATCAGGCCCAGTACCCACGCCACCGCATACAAGCCCCGATGCCGCCACATGCGGGCGCGCTCGGCGTCGTCTTTCTGACGCAAGAAGCTATATCCCGCATACAACAGGATCCAATACATATAGAACTGGCGTATGGACCAGAACCAGAAGCGCTGCACATCACCATCGGGAAGAACCACCAGCGTGGCAATGCCGGCGATCGCGAAAACCGCCGGCGGTACCGCGAACATGCTGCGGCGCGTTTCGTTCAGATAGTCGCAAAGCAAGACCCAGAACGCCGTGACGAACCCGCCCCCGGTCAGCACCGAAGCAAGCGAACGGACTAGGAGATATCCGGAGGTGAGCGTATCTCCGCTTGAGCGGACGATGAACTCGTCTTGAAACACCAAGGAAATGTCGAAAAAGTAGAACGCGAAGGCGACCGAAAGGAACAGCATGGTCTTCTTGCGCGACACCAGGTACGAGGACAAGCATACCGCCGCCACCAAAATGGAAACGAGCAGCATCAGCAGCGTGTAATAGAACAGTGCAAGCTCCACAGGCCCCTCCGTAGAACGCTTTGCCGCCAGCCTCCCGCAGCCGGCCAAGGCAATCCTCGGTATTGTAACTACTTCCCCGTACCTATTTTATCCTCAACCCCGATTCGCCACCCTGTTTACAGAAACGATGAGCGCCGAAGTCAGCTAAACCGATGAGGGCCGACTCTGTTTACCAGCTTTCCTTAACACCATACCACAAGCTCTCCATCAGGGGTTTATCGCGGGTTTAGGAAGTTTCGCTTTGCGATAGTCCTTGGTTCCACCTCTAAACGAGGGTCGTTAAATCCGCGTTAGACCTTCCGGATTTTACGTGGAGGTTGCAAAGTGGAGTCAACGGAACGGGGCACCGAAAACGCCCCACTCGCAAGCCCAAAGCGTTAGGCCAAGAAGCGCTGGAAGGCTTGCACGGCGAAGATAGTCTTCATCCCACGAGACGAAAGAAGGTTTGCAATGGCTGGCGTGAACGTCAAAAGCGAGATCAAGCCGCTGAAGAAGGTGCTGCTGCACCGTCCCGGCAAGGAGCTGCTGAACCTCACCCCGAACACGCTCGAGGAGCTGCTGTTCGACGACATCCCGTTCTTGAAGGTTGCTCAGGAAGAGCATGACGCCTTCGCACAGGCCCTGCGCGACAACGGCGTCGAAGTCGTGTACCTGGAGGACCTGACGGCCGAGGTTCTGGCCGCCGACCCCGAGCTGCGCGAGAAGTTCCTGCTGCAGTGGATCGACGAAGCCGGCATCAAGACCGAGCGTTATCGCAAGATCATCTTCGATTACATGCAGGAGAACTACCCTGACGCCAAGGACTTCGTCCTGAAGACCATGGAGGGCATCAACCTCACCGAGCTGCACACCGACAAGTCCAACTCGCTGGTCGACCTGGTGTCCGAGGCCTCCAAGATGGTCGTCGCCCCGATGCCGAACCTGTACTTCACCCGCGACCCCTTCGCGATGATCGGCAACGGCGTCTCCATCAACCGCATGTACTCCGTCACCCGCAACCGTGAGACCATCTACGGCGAGTACATCTTCAACTATCACCCGGACTTCCAGGGCACCCCGCAGTACTACAGCCGCTACAACACCTTCCACATCGAGGGCGGCGACATCCTCAACATCAACGAGCACGTGCTGGCCATCGGCATCTCCCAGCGCACCGAGCCCGACGCCATCGACGGCATCGCCCACAACATCTTCAACGACCCCACCTCCCCGGTCGACACCATCCTGGCGTTCAACATCCCGAACAACCGCGCCATGATGCACCTGGACACCGTGTTCACCCAGATCGACGTTGACAAGTTCACCATCCATCCCGGCATCATGGGCCCGCTGTCCGTGTTCGAGATCACGCCCGAAGGCGACGGCATCAAGGTTCATGAGATCAACGCCCCGCTCGAGCAGATCCTGGAGAAGTACATCGGCATGCCGGTGACGCTGATCCCCTGCGGCGGTGGCGACCGTATCGCCGCAGAGCGCGAGCAGTGGAACGACGGCTCCAACACGCTGTGCATCGCTCCTGGTCGCGTGGTTGTTTACGAGCGCAACGACGTCACGAACGCCGTGCTGCGCAAGAACAACATCGACGTCATCGAGATCCCCTCGGCCGAGCTGTCCCGCGGCCGTGGCGGCCCGCGCTGCATGAGCATGCCGGTCGTGCGCGAGGACTAATCGTTTTCATAAAGGGAGGCCGCCGGATCGATCGGCCTCCCTTTTGGGCAGCTTGCGAAACGACGCGCTGCCCGCTGTTTCCATCGGTTTCGCCTCTGCGTTCCGTTTGAGCCTGTAAACGGGATTCGCCACCGTAGGCAGGTTCGGTATGTCCGGCTAAACAAGCGGAGTCCAGGGGCGAAACCAAACGATTGATTTCTACTAAGGAGGGAAATCATGAGCGAGAAAGCTAAAGGTATCGGCCTGTTCGGGCTGATCGGCATGGTCGTCAGTTCCTGCATCGGTTCCGGCGTGTTCGCCATCACCGGGCAGCTTGCGGGCGTCGCCAGCCCCGGCGCCGTGCTGGTGGCCTGGGCAGTCGTCGGTATCGGCTTCGCCGCCCTTGCCCTGTCGCTGAACAACCTGGGCGCCAAGAAGCCCGAGCTCAAGGGCATCTTCCAGTACGCCGAGGAGGGCTTCGGCCCGCTTGCCGGCTTCGTTTCCGGCTGGGGTTACTGGCTGTCCGCATGGCTGGGCAACATCGCGTTCGCCACGATGATGATGTCCACGCTCGGCTACTTCTTCCCCACCTTCCTCCCCGGCAACACCCTGCCGTGTGTGATCGTCGCCTCGCTGTTCATGTGGGCGCTGACCTTCCTGGTCATCCGCGGCGTTGAGAGCGCCTCCTTCCTGAACGCTATCGTCATGGTGGCGAAGGTTGCCTCCCTGGGCATCTTCCTGATCTTCGCCATCTTCATGTTCAACGCCGGCATCTTCACCGCCGACTTCTGGGGTAACGTGTACAACAACGCCGTCGCCGCTGGCGAGATGGGCGCTGACGCCGCCAGCATGGGCGGCCTGTTCGAGCAGGTCATGAACTGCATGATCATCATGATGTGGGTGTTCATCGGCATCGAGGGCGCTGCGGTCATGAGCTCCCGCGCCCGCAACAAGCATGAGGTGGGCAAGGCTACCGTCATCGGCCTGATCTGCCTGCTGCTCATCTACATCGGCTGCTCCGTGCTCCCCTACGGCTACATGAGCTACACCGAAATCGCTCAGCTCGATTACCCCGCGATGCTCTACGTGTTCGATTCCATGGCTCCCGGCTGGGGCGGCGCGTTCATCAGCATTGCCATCATCGTCGGTGTTGCAGGCGCCTGGCTGTCCTTCACCATGCTGCCCGCTGAGACCACCTCCGAAATGGCCGAGCGTCACCTGCTCCCCGAGTCCTGGGGCAAGCTGAACAGCAAGGGCGCACCGCAGATGAGCCTGCTGCTCGTAGGCGCTTGCATCCAGGTGTTCCTGATCGTGCTAATGTTCAGCGAGGATGCGTACAACTTCGCCTTCAGCATGTGCACCGTCTCCATCGTGATCACCTGGGCGTTCATCGCGCTGTACCAGATTAAGTTCTCCGCCAAGGAGGACAAGAACGCAGCTCAGATCGCTATCGGCGTCATCGCCCTGGCCTTCCAGGTGGTCGGCGTGCTGTACAACGGCTGGTCGTTCCTGCTGCTCACCTGCGTTGGCTACATCCCCGGCTTCTTCGTGTACGCCAAGGCTCGCAAGGACCGCGGCTACGCTCTGACGAAGGGCGAGAAAGTCGGCATGGGCGTTGTGAGCGCACTTGGCGTCGCAGCCCTGGCCCTCGTCGGCATGGGTGTGATCGGCATCTAGGCGAAATCCCCCCTCCTTCGCAAGATGCAGAAAGGCTCGGACCATATGGTCCGAGCCTTTTTCATGTTTCAGCGTATTTCAGAACACGTCGATACCAGATAGCCGCTTAACTAAGCTACAAGCATTGCGGAACAAGAGCTCGGAAGCACTTGTCGAAGAAACCCTGGATAGCGTCCCGATACGGATCGCAGCTATTCACGTTGCGAAACGAGAACGCATAGGCACTCATTGTTTCGTCGCACCAGGACCGAAGCTTAGCAAGCGCTTAAGCAGACCTGCGAGTCAGCGCAAATAGCACTTCTCTAACCCTTGCACACTGGAACGATGCTCTTATTGCGGACCAGACCGAGCAAGCATCGCAATGTTTTGCATGTATCCAGACCACACACGACAGGACAGGCCCGCGAGTCAACGCGCAAACAGCCCCTAGCCCTCGTACGCCGCTACAAGGCTCTCCAAGAGCTCGGCTGCGATTTCCCTGACTTCACGACCTTCGGAGATTGCCGCGACGGCTGCTCCGTCGACGACGATTCCCACCACATGTGCAGGCAGCTTCACGCCCGCATGCTTGAGAATCCGCCCGACTGCCTGGTCGAGCTGCACGCGACCGTTACGATAAGCCTCGGTAACGTCCTCGGACTCAGATGCTGCAAGCAACTGCATGTAATGAGCGGCGGGATTCACGGAATCATCGGGCAGGCTAGCGCTGATGAGCAGGTTGATCAGATGCTTGCGACAGTCAGCCTGGTCCATGGATTCGGCAGTAGCGGCAGCGTTTTCAGCACGCTCGGCCCAAAGCTGGATGTTGTAACGACCCGCTTCATACAGAAGCTGGTTGGTGGATTCGAAATAGTATCCGACCGATGATGAAGCGGCCCCCGCCCATTGCGCAACTTTGCGATACGTGACTGCCTTCGGGCCCTGTTCGCGCAAAAGCGCCGCAGCGGCAAGCACAAGCGACGTGCGCGTAATCTGAGCCTTCAACGATTTAGGGGTTTGATTCGCCTCACTCACATCGGTCTCCTTTACGCAAAAACCCAATGGTTCCATTGTAAATGAAATGCCGCCCGAGTGCAGACACTCGAGCGGCATTCATCAGGCAAATCGTAGGATTGCCGATATGCGCGTACGCGTTACACCTCGGACAGGTCCTTGCCGGTGTGCTCGTGCGATGCGATCATGGCGCCCAAGGCCAAAACGGCGATGAAGACCATGTAGTACGCAGGAGCGATCGGGTCGCCCGTGAAGTTGATCAGGGCGAAGGAGATGTAGGAAGCGGAACCGCCGAAGATAGCGTTAGCCAGGTTGAAGCTCAGAGCGAAGCCGGAGTAACGCACGTCGGTCGGGAACGTCTCGCACAGGTAGCTGGAAAGCGTACCGTCGTTGATGGTGAGCATCAGGCACATGACCAGCTCGACCACGAGGATGGTGAAGAAATCCAGCGTGTTCAGCAGCCAGAACGCGGGGATAGTGAAGACCATGAAGCCTGCAGCAGCCGTGATGAGCATCTTCTTGCGACCAAACTTGTCGGAGATGCGGCCGGAAAGGAAGATGAAGCCGATGTAGACGACCAGCACGATAGTGGTGATGATGGACGCCTGAGCAGGATCGTAGTTCAGCGTAGCCTCAAGGTAGTTCGGCAGGTAGGTCAGAACAGCGTAGAAGCCCACAGCGTTCAGCACGCATGCGCCGAAGGAGATGGCCAGCACGCGGAAGTGCTTCTTGAACAGGGTGCGGATCGGCTTGTCTTCGCTCTTCATGCCCTTCTCGGCAAGCTCGGCCTGCATCTTCGCATACACCGGGGAGTCTTCCAAATGCTCGCGGATGTAGTGCGTGATATAGCCAAGAGGACCAGCCAGCCAGAACGGGATACGCCAGCCCCAGTTCACCACGAAGTCGGACGCAGCGCCGAACGTGTTGAACATCCAGGTAGCGAACAGGGAGCCCACCAGCAGGCCAACGGCCGTGGAGGCGGGAACCATGGAGCAGTAGAAACCGCGATGGTTCTTCGGCGAATACTCGGCGATGAACGTGGCGGCGCCGGCATATTCACCGGAAGCAGAGAAGCTCTGCACCATACGCATAAGCAGGAGCAGCAGCGGAGCGCCAACGCCGATGACGGCGTAGCCCGGCAAGCAGCCGATAAGGAAGGTGGCGCCGGACATCATGAGGATGGAGATGGACAGAGCCCACTTACGACCCTTCTTATCACCCATGTTGCCCCAGAAAATGGCACCAAGAGGACGGACCAAGAACGCCAGCGCGAACACGCCGAACGTCATCATGGTTGAGACCATTTTGTCTTCGCCCGGGAAGAACACCAAAGCGATGACGGTGGCAAGGTAGGAGTAGCTGGCATAGTCGAACCACTCGATGAAGTTACCCAAGAACGAAGAGAACACAACCTTCTTCAGCGTTTTATGCTTTTCAGCCTCGGTCAGCTCAGCTTCGTTTTGAATCGGTCTCGGTTGGTCAGCATTCATGATTTTCCCCTAAGAACAGTGCAGCGGCTTTGAGACTGAAACCGACTGCAGCACACGGCAGTTCATCGCCTCCCCTTGAAGCGATGTTGTTTCGCATTTCAACCTCCTTACCCTCAAGGCAGGACCAAAAAGGCCCGCCTATGCACTGGCGGATAAGAAGATGATACCGTGCACTTATCAATGTTAGCCATTTGCAGGCAAGTTGTTACCTTTCAGCAACGTAGCCCGATGAAGAATCGTCTCAAGTAAACGCGTTGGCAAAACGCGATTCCCAAATAAAAATTCTCCAACAACTTGCCTGCTATGAACAGGCAATCACGGTAGGAGGAGTCCGCAATCGCCTACTCGAACCTCTAAATCTCGGACAAATCCTTGTTCGAGTGCTCGTGCGACATGATCATGGCCACCAGCGCAACGCAGGAAACCGCAACCATATAGAACGCAGGAGCAAGGGTGGAGCCCGTCGCCGTGATCAGCGATGTGCAGATGAACGATGCCGTACCACCAAACAGCGCGTTAGCCATATTGAAGCTAAGGGCGAAGCCCGAGTAACGCACCTGAGTGGGGAACGTCTCGCTCAAGTAGCTGGAAAGGGTACCGTCGTTAATGGTGAGGATCAAGCACATGATCAGCTCGACCACCAGGACGGTCACGAAATTCGCAGTGCTCATCAGGATGAACGCCGGAATGGTGAAGACGATGAAGCACACACATGCAGTGATCAGCATCTTCTTGCGACCGAACTTGTCAGACAGATGCCCGCTCGCGAAAATGAAAGCGACGTAGGTTACCAACGCGATGGTGGTGATCAACGACGCCTCGTTCTTCGGCATCATGACGGCCGTTTCCAGGTATACCGGAAGGTAGGTAAGCACCACATAGAAACCAACGGCGTTCAGCATTGCAGCGCCGATGGAGATGATGAGCTTACGCAGATGCTTCGTGAACAGGCAGTGGATAGGACGCTCAGGAGCACCGGCGGCGCCAGAGGCTTCAGCGTCTTTCAATGCACGCTGCATTGCCTGGTACGTAGGAGAGTCCTCGAGCTGAATGTTCACGAAATACGCACCGATACCCATAGGACCGGCAAGGACGAACGGGATACGCCAGCCCCACTCGTTCACCGCGGCTTCCGGCATGACGGTGTACATGACGGTCGCAAAAGCGCTGCCAACCAACAAGCCGATCGCCGTAGAAGCGGGAACGATAGAGCAATACATACCGCGCTTGTCCGTAGGCGCATACTCGGCCAAGAACGTTGCCGCACCCGCATACTCGCCAGAAGCGGAAAAGCCCTGGATCATGCGGAGCAGAAGCAGCAAAGCCGGAGCACAGATGCCCAAGGCAGCATACCCGGGAAGCAGACCGATGCAGAACGTGGCACCGGCCATCATGAAGACCGAAACGGTCAACGACCATTTACGGCCCTTCTTGTCGCCCATGTTACCCCAGAAGATGGCGCCGATAGGACGAAGCAAGAACGACAAAGCGAACACTGCAAACGTTTGGATCAATGCTAACGCAGGATCGTCGTTCGGAAAGAACACTTGCGCGATAACTACCGCGAAGTACGAGTACGTGGCATAGTCGAACCATTCAATGAAGTTGCAGAAAAAGGACGCCGTTGCCACTTTACGTACGGTCTTGCTCTTTTCCGCGTCGAAGCGAGCGTTATCTTTCATGGAAATCACCCTGGAACCATTTCAGATCGCTCGAACACGAACCCAATCCAATTGATTTGAATATCCCCATCACAATCTCCTCTTTGAGGGCTCCCCTCCTATGATTTCGCCGTTTCATAGAGGCCCTCATCAGGCGAAACGCTATCCCTCATGACTTACGTTCCGCTACCGACAAAAAAATGGTGGACTGCACCTTCCCTTATATAAGCACAGTCCACCATAATTAGCTATTACCGCAGAACAACGTCCGTAGGCATGTCGTCCTCGTCCGTCAGGTCAACCTGAGCACGGCTGGCGCGCATGATGAAATCATGCTTTGCCTTCTGGCCGCCACGGGCGAGCTTCTGAAGCACAACACCCTTCAGGCGAGGATAGTCGTTCAGGCCATACCACGCGAAAGCCGTACCGTTGACATAGCACTCGACGATGCTATGGACGGGAACCGCCACATCACGCTTGGCATCAAGATCCAGGTACTCCTGAATCTCGGTTGCGCACACGTCCTTAATGACTTCAGCGCTGATTTCCAGGTCGTGACCGAGCTGCTTGAGCTGGCGCTCAACTTCGCCCTGATCAGCGTGCGGGAAATACGTAACATCATACGTGACGGCGGCAACACCGGAAGCCTTGGCAAACGCCAGCAGGTCATCAAGCGCGATGAACTGGACATGCTCCTCCGTACGCTCTTTGATGTCGAGCATTGCGGGGAACCCGGCGATGCCCTTTGCCTCGAACGCAGCCTTCAGCTGGTCCTCGGTCATTGCTGCTTCAAAGTTAACCTTCGTTGCGATATGGGTTAAGCGATTCGTAACCTTCATGACGCAGCCTCCTTTCAAAGGCTCCTACGTCTAGCGCTGGCGGATGCTAGCGCTCTTCCTCCTTGGCAGCCTCTTCGGCAAGACGTTCAGACAGATTCTCAGCAACTTGCTGCTGCTTCTCCATCTTGGAACCCTGGATCATAGCCTTGACGGTCGGGAATGCGCCGCCGCCAACGATCAAGATGATACCGATTGCAGTGTTGAGCGTAACGGGCTCGCTGAACACAACCAGGCCGATGAACAGGGCAACAGGAACCTCCCAGTAGGCGATGGTGCTGTAGTCCATTGCCGGCAGGTTGCGGCCAGCGACCAGCAGGCAGCCCAGAGCGATAGGACCGCAAACGATCCACAGCAGCACGGCACCCACCCAGTTGAAGGCGGTGAAGTGAATCTCGGTGATCCAGTTGGTCTGGCCCGTAGCCATACCGACAACGTTCATCAGGATAGCGATAACACCTGCACCGATAACGGCGAAAATGAAGTTGTACACACCACGAGCGGTGGTGTCAGCATCCTTGCGGTAGCCGTTGAAGAACATGGAAGCGCCGTAGAACACGCCGGACAGCAGGCCGAAGATGTCACCAACCATCTTCTGCGGGAATTCCGGAGTGGAGGGGGCCAGGTTGAAGTCCAGGCCGAAGACGTTGCCGCCGACGCCGAAGCCGAGGAGGCTCTCGCCGAACAGCATACCAACGAACACGACGCAGAGGCATACCCACTGCAGCGGGCTCATCGGCTCTTTGCGGAAGATACGAGCCAGCAACACGCAGATAACCGGGCCGGTATAGATGAACATAACGGCGTTCGCGACGGTGGTCATCAGCGTAGAGGTGACGTAGCATGCCAGGGACATGCCGATCATCAAGCCACCCAGTGCGATTGCAGGAGTAAGCTTAAGCTTCTTGAAAGTGGTTACCTTATGGGTGGCAACCATGAGAATCACGAAGAACAGCACACCCATGGACATGCGACCAAGTGCCATAATTGCGCCGATGGAGTCGGAGCCGTTCAAACCCTGAGTAGCGTCGAACATGTCGGTACGCGTACCCCAGCGGCTGAACAGCGGCACCAGACCCATGCCCGTTGCAGAAATCAGCATGAAGATAGTGCCGATTTTGCGATTCATCTGATAGTCTTGAGAGCCATCCCCCTGGCCCTTAGTGTTGATTTCGTCTGCCATTGGTTCCTCCTTAAAAAACCAGTAGCATGTACAGGTGCCTCCAATTCACCCAATTTCGGTTCTGACCAAACTAGGTCGTGCTTGTTTTGATGCCCCTATCTAAGCTCGATCCTGCCCGGTCGAATCGAAAACCCTTGTTGACTGGATTGGAGGGCGAACTAAAAAGGGGGCCTGGCTGAACTTGTCTTGCCAGGCCCCCTTTCTATTACATGTTCAGAGTTCTACCGAAGTAGATTCTGATTTAGGCCGATAGCCTAGTCCTCCCACATCTCCGGGTGGATGAGCGTGCAGTCCTTGACGCGGTTCGGGAAGTAGTCGAGGCACTCGCCCTCGCGGTAAACGTCAGCCGTGGAGCAGTGCAGGCCGCCACCGAACGGATAGGCGTCGCGCAGGTCAACGGGGATGACGTTCATGCCGAGCTGGTCCATCTGCTCCTGCTCGTGGACCTCGGAAGCCTCAACGATGACCGTGGAGGGATCCAGAACCAGGCAGTTCATGGACAGCCACACGGAGCTGTAGCACAGCGCGGGCGGCTCGTCATGAGCAGGCTGAGCGGCGTCGACGATCTGCCAATCGTTGGCCTCGAAGATGTCCTTCTGGCCCTCGGCAGGATGACGATGCGGGTTGTTGATGATCAGGCCCGGACGCAGCGGCACGAAGGTGGCGTCGATGTGAATCGGGTACGGGTCGCCCGGGAAGTTCATGGCATGGATGCGGTACTCGGGATAGTAGCGCTGGAACCACTCCATGGCGGTGCGGTTGGTGGTCAGGCCGTGCTGGATGAAGATATCCTTGCCCATGCGCATGAGGTCGGCGGCGTCCCACATCGGCTCGACTTCGGTGGTCACGAAGTCCTTGTTGGCGGTACGGACGAGGCGCTCTTCCAGGGTGATCTTCTCGTCGTAGTAGTTGTGCTTGTAGGAAGCGTCGGTCAGACGAGGACGGGGAGCCTGGGTCCACAGGAACTCGGGATCCTCATCGAAGTACTGCTTCATGAGCGGCCAGTAGGCCAGATACTCGAAGTAGCGGCAGCGGAAGGAGTTGGCGGAAGCCATGATCTCGTTGCCGACGGTCAGCAGGATGTCGCGCGGAGGCATGCAGGTCATCATGGAATCGTTGCGGAAGTCCGGCGTACCGATGGCCTGGTTCCACTGCAGAGGGGTCGGGCGGTCGACGACGACGCCGCGCTCCTCAACGGCCTTGACCAGGTTCTCGAGGCACTCGTTGCCACGCTCGACGGTGCGCAGCGGGCGCAGGCCCCACATGCCGCGCATCTCGGAGTCGACCGGCACCTTCTCAGAGGTTGCGGGCTCCTCGGGCGGGATCATGGAGTTATCGCAGCGGCCAACGATGACGCGCTTCAACGGATCCCAGTCGTTCCAAGAGTTGACAATCTTCGCCATGACTGTCTCCTTTCTTTGAAGGTGCTTCCTACACCTTCGACGATGCACACTACCTATTGTGTACCCTTTGGCTCAACCGGCCTTTTGATTTGAAATTCGCTATGAGGGAAAGATCACTTGGCAACCCTGTAAGTTCGTTTCATTTCGTGTTCCGGTTTTGCCGACGAGATAGTTATAACACCAGAGTTGTGCGCCTGCAATAGGTCATTTACACGTATTTTCAGGCACTTTGCACAAGTTCATTGTTCAGGTGCACAAAAATCTGTAACACGGCCGAAATAATCGTTTATGCATTTTTCGTCCGATTATTGGATATTTTCCTTGATTGAACCGATTCGCACGAATGATTATCGGTACGAATCGAATATGCATGCATTTATATGGTCAAGTCTATGTTTCGCCAGAGTGCTCATATTTGCACAACCAATGGGAAATACGGCATCTGATAACCCCGGTCTATCGGTTTTCGGTTATTGCATCTACGTAGCAATCCCCGTCTAGAGGCCGCGAACGGTGTTCCTGAAGCACTTAACGGCTTTCGGCTCTTGGTGCCGGGCTTTTCTCTTGAGCACTCGCTCAAGCACGGATTCATGCCGTTATTGACCGTTTTCATGCTTCCCGTTTCGTGATATGGACGGGCTCGCAGCTAGTTACACTACGAGCCCGCAGTCCGGTGGCTGCCCGTTCACGCAAGAGGGCGGCGCAGCTTGCGTGCTGCGCCGCCCTCCGATGTGGCGATATGCTTGGCTTCGCTTTTAATAGTACCTATAGTAGGCGGCACAGCTGCCCTCGCTGCTGACCATGCAGGGCCCGACCGGGTTCTCCGGGGTGCATACCTTGCGGAACAAGGGGCACTCGCTCGGCTCCATGCGGGCGCGCAGAACGTCGCCGCAGCGGCAGCCCTTGGGGTTGATGGTGGGCTCGATTTCGGGTTGGAAGCGTTTCAGCGCGTCGAACTGCGCGAACTCCTCGCGGATGCGGTATCCGCTGCCGGGGATATCGCCCAGGCCGCGCCAGGTGGCGGTGCAGGTTTCGAAGACCTCGTCGATGGCAGCCAGGGCCACGGGATTGCCTTGCGGCATGACGCCGCGCGCGTAGGCGATCTCTATCTCCGCCCTGCCCTCGTGCAGCTGGCGCATGATCATGGCGATGCCCTGGAGCACGTCGACGGGTTCGAAGCCCGTGACCACGCCGGGGATGCCGTATTCCTTCGCCAGGAACTCGAAGGGCTTCGTGCCTGTGATGGTGCCCACGTGGCCTGGCAGGATGAGGGCATCCAGTTTGAGGTCCGGGTCCTTCACCAACGTCTCCAGGGCGCCGGGCATGTTCTTATGCGCGGCGAAGACGCTGAAGTTCTTCAGGCCCATGGCCGCGGCGCGCTTGATGGCCATGGCCACCAGCGGCGTGGTGGTCTCGAAGCCCACGCCCACGAACACGATCTGGCGATCGGGGTTGGCCTTCGCCAGGGCCAGCGCGTCGAGCGGCGAGTAGCAGATCTGCACACCACGGCCTGCCGCCTGCTCCTTGAGCAGGCTCGACGTGCTGCCGGGCACGCGCGTCATGTCGCCGAACGTGGCTATGGTCACGTTCGGGATGCGGGCAAGGGCGATGACGGCGTCGATATCGCGGTTCGAGGTGACGCATACGGGGCAGCCCGGGCCGGACGAGAGGCACACGCCGTCGGGCATGAGGTTGCGGATGCCGTTGCGCGCGATGGCCACCGTGTGCGTGCCGCACACCTCCATGAGCGTGGCGCCTCCTTCCGGCGCGAGCTTGCCGATGGACTCGATGAGGCCGCGGGCGAGCTTCGGGTCCTTGAACGCCGCCAGCTCGTTTTGCATGGTGCCGGCGTCGACCGTGCGGCTGCGATGTATGTTTTCGGGTTGCATGATCGTATTCCTTGGTACGAGGGGTGAAATGCGAAAAGCCGACCGCCTGCGCGCCGCGAGGCTGCAAGCGGTCGGCCGGTTAGGCGTTGCCTAGGCCGTGGCGGCGGGCAGCTCGTCGCCCGCCAGGTCGGGGAACTCCTTGATGAGGTCGATGGTTTCCTGCGCGTAATCAGGGTCGACCACCTCGATGGCGAAGCCGGCGTGCACGAGCACGAAATCGCCGACGCCCGCCTGCGGCGTGAGGTCGATGGACACGCTGCGCGTGACGCCGAGGATGTCCACCGTGGCCATGCCGTCGCCGTCAAGCTGCGCGATCTTCGCGGGAATAGCTAGGCACATTCGCTGCCTTCTTCCTTCCATGATGAGACTTTTGGGGATGCGCCGCCGGGCGCTTACGCGCCTTCCGAGCTGCTACTTCCCCGCCGTCTCGTCCGTTTGTCTTGCTGCCCATGCTACCACAGCCTGTCCGTAGGAGATGCAGCCGTCGCTGGGCGGCAGGTCGCGGTTGAGCGCCACCGTGAAGCCGCTGCCCTGCAGCGCCGGCACGGCGTGCTCGAGCAGGTAGCGGTTGAGAAACACGCCGCCCGACAGCGCCACCGTAGTGATGCCGTACAGGCTTTGCACCAGCTGAGCAGCCATAACGATGGCGTTCACGAACGCATCGTGGAAGCGGCGCGCGATGGCTGCCACGGGAACGCCGGAGGCGATGTCGTCGAGGAGCGCCTTGAACGCCGGCGCCGCGTCGAACAGCAGGACCGACGTATCGAGCGCAGTGCTGGTTTCGGTGGCCGTATTCTTCACGACATCTATATGGTAGGCGTCGGTGGCCGGCAGCCCCTCGGGAACCGCGCCCATGGCCGCCTCGAGCTCGATGGCCGGCTGCCCGTCGTAGGACGGCTGACGGCACACGCCGAGCAGGGCGCTGGCCGCGTCGAACAGGCGCCCGACCGAGGAGGTGTAGGGCGTGTTCAGGCCGCGCTCGATCATCTGGTCGCACACCTCGGCCTGGTCGCCCAACGCCAGCAGCGCATCGGCGGCGCCGGGATGCTCCAGCAGGTCGAACTCGTACAGCACGCCGTAGGCCATGCGCAGCGGGTTGCGCACCGCCGCGGCACCGCCGGGCATGGGAACGTAGGCGAAATTGGCGAAGCGCTCGTAGGCCTGCTGGTTGGCGAGCAGGACCTCGCCGCCCCACACGCGGCCGTCGGCGCCGTAGCCCGTGCCGTCGAACGCGATACCGCACACAGGCCCGAACAGGCCGTTCTCCCCCAGCACTGAGGCGATGTGGGCATGGTGGTGCTGCACCTCGATCAAGGGCAGGTTGTTGCGTTGCGCCTGCTCGCGGGCCCATTTGCTTGCAAGGTACTCGGGATGCGCATCGCAGGCGAGACGACGCGGGGTTTCCTGGAACAGCTGGCGATAACGCTCTTCGGCCTCGAGCCAGGCGTCATAGGTTTCCGCGTTCTCGACGTCGCCGATATGCTGCGAGACGAACGCGTCGGGGCGCTGGTCGTCGGTCGCGGCGGCGCGCACCAGGGTGAACGTGGCCTTCTGCTCCGAGCCCGTGGCCAGCAGGGTTTCCTGCTTGGGCTGCGCCTCGGGGCAATCGAGCGCGATGGGCAGCGGGGCGAAGCCGCGGGCGCGGCGGATGAACTGGATGGCCTGCTCGTCGCCTACGCGCACCACGCGCAGCACCGAGTCGTCGTAGCGCGACAGGATGCGACGGTTGTTGCCCAGGACGGCATCGGCGATGCCGGCGAACTTGGACAGCGCCTGATCGTCGTCGGTGACGATGGGCTCGTTATGCAGGTTCCCCGAGGTCATGACCAGCATAGGCAACGCCGAATCGCCTTGCTGAGCACGCAGGGCCTCCGCAAAATCGTGGAGCAGCAGATGCTGGACGGGCGTGCAGGGCAGCATGACCCCCAGCTCGGGAAGGTTATCGGCCAGACCGGCGGCGAACTGCGCCTCGACCCGCTTGCGCAGCAGCACGATGGGGCGTTTGGTGGATTCCAGGGCGCCCTGCTCCGCCTTGTCGACATGGCACGCACGGCGCGCGTCTGCCGTACCCGCCACCATGACGGCGAACGCTTTGCCCTGACGGCGCTTGCGCTGACGCAGCTTCGCCAACGCATCGGGGTTCGAGGTGTCGCAAACCAGATGGAAGCCGCCGAGGCCCTTCACCGCCACGATGCCGCCGTCGAGCAGCAGCTTGACCGCTTCCGCGAAGATGGCGTCGGACGCCTCGCGGGTATTGCCCCACTGCGGATCTTCCTGGCCTTGCGCAAGGTTCACCCAGCTGATGTGCGGGCCGCAATCCCAGCAGGCGTCGGGCTGCGCATGGAAGCGGCGATCGAGCGGATCGGCGTATTCGGCGGCGCAACGCGGGCACATGGGAAAATCCTTCATGGACGTTGCCGGGCGATCATAGGGCAGCGACCCGATGATGGTGAAGCGCGGGCCGCAGTTCGTGCAGTTGATGAACGGATAGCGGTAGCGACGGTCTTCGGGGTTGAACAGCTCGTCCAGGCAGTCGTCGCAGGTGGCCAGATCGGGGGAAACCAGCGTGGTCTGCTGGGCGTCGTGATCGTCGGAGAAGCGGATGTCGAACGAGCCGAACCCCTCCAGCGGCACCTCCTTAAGGTCGATCTCCTTGACCTTTGCGGCGGACGGGGGGTTCATGTGCAGCTCGGTGACGAACTTGTCCAGCAGGTTCGCCTCGCCCTCGGCGTGGATGAACACGCCTTCCACGGCGTTGAGCACCCAGCCGTTGAGCTGGTATTTCTTCGCCAGACGATACACGAAGGGGCGAAAGCCCACCCCTTGCACGATGCCTTTTACCTGTATGTCGAGCGCTTCGATCATACGACGCCCTTTCATTTAAGGTTTACGTTTTTCCGCCGGCCGATTCCAAAAAACGCGCGTCGGCGAGATTGCCGACGCGCGTTGGGTTTCAGCCATTGAGCCGAGGGGCTTTATGCCTGCTGCAGCTCTTCCAAAATGTCGCACACCACTTCCGCCAGCGCGCGCAAGGTGACGCCCGAGTTATCAGGCAGATGCAGATGCACGCAGCGGCGACCGCGGCTTGCGAGCGTGACCAAGTCGCCCGAGGCCTGCGCCTTCGCCAAGGAGCCCAGGCTTTCGGCCTCTTCCTTCAGCGGGATGTCCTTCAGCTCGTCTGCCGACAGGATGAGGAACACGCCGCAGTTCGGGCCGCCCTTCTGCAGCTGGCCCGTGGAGTGCAGGTAGCGCGGGCCGACTTCCAAGCACGACACCACGCGGCGCTTCTCGGCCACGCCGTGGCGGATGGTCTCGAGCGCCTCACGGCGACCTTCGCCCGTGAACGGGAGGAAGGCGTTGAGCGCGAAGAAGTCGCCGGGTTGGATGCTGGCGAGCAGCGCGCGCAGCGATGCGCGCACGTCGGAGCAGTCCTTGAAGCACGGGGCCTGGCGCACCTCGACCTGACCCATGTGCACCTCATCGATGAAATCCTGCACGTAGTCGGGCTCGGGCTGGCCGTCGCGCAGGATGTCGAGCACCGCGGCCTTGGCCGACGCCACGTCGGGCTGGTCGAACGGGCAGACCTTCATGAGGTAGCCGCACATGGCGATGGCGTACTCCCACATGATGAAATGCTCGGGCAACTCGTACACGGACTCGATCTTGAACGCCGCGCGCGGGATGGTGGGGTCGATATAGGACAGGCTCATCTCGAAGTTGTGGCGCTCATCCCACAGGTCGTTCTTCGTTTGGTACATGATGACGCTGCGGTCGCCCGGGTCCTTCTTGAGCAGCAGCGTGTCGATCTCGATGTTGGGCAGGATGCCCTGGCCGTTCTTGCCGACGCTTTCGGCGACCAGCTGCTCGATCCACAGGCCGAGCACGCGGCCGCGCTTCTGCGTGAGGAAGCTGAACTTGTTGCGGCCCTGCACGTAGTTGTCGTACAGGAAAGCGGCCAGGCCGATGGCCGGGTTGTCGATGGCGTCCTCGCTGCAGGCGCGCTCTGCCTCGATGGCGTGCTGCATGAACTCCTGCAGGTTGATGCCCACGAGCGCGGCGGGCAGCAGGCCGAACACGGACAGGGCGCTGAAGCGGCCGCCCACAGTGGGCTCGCCGGAGAACACCGCAGCCCAGCCTTCCTCGCGAGCCTGCTGCTCGAGCTTGGAACCGGGATCGGTGATGGCCACCAGATGCTGCACCATTTCCTCATCCGAGATCTGGTCGGCCAGCGCGTCGCGAACGGCGCGCAGCGCCAGGCGCGGCTCGATGGTGCCGCCCGATTTGGAGGACACGATGAACAGCGTGGTGCGAGGGTCGATCTCCGACAGGATGCCGCGCACACGGACCGGGGAATCGGAATCGAGCGTGCGGAAGCGCACCAGGGAGGAGTCCGGCTTGTGGTACTTGGTTATGGTCATGGGCGCCTGGGTGGAGCCGCCTTGGCCGATGAGCACCACGGACTTCAAACCCTGGGCGATGATGGAATCAGCGAATGCCTGAATCTCGTGCAGCGGGTACGGCGGATTCGTTGCGAGGTCCGTCCACCCCATATAATTCTGTGCGCATTCCTGCGCTTCGTCGGAAAAGCCGTAAAGCGTTGCATCCTTCGCATGAAGGCGGCTGGCAACGCATTCCTTCACCAAGGTTTTGGCGGAGGGGTAGAGCTTTTCCATATCTCCAGACAGCATGAGCACCTTCTTTCTGCGTAAGTATTCAGCATTCTAGCAAACCGTGGCAGATGGTACCCCGTTTAGGTGCTTCCGTGTGGTGGAGTTGTGAACAGGGAAGCGAGATGGTCAGCGTTTAGGGCGGAAAGCGCGTGCTTTATACGGTTGGAGGGGGCCGGGCAGTCGCTGGCGGAGAGGAAGCGCCAGCTCGCCGGCGGCGATGAGCCGGGCGGACGTGGAAGGCGGGCGCCGCAAAGGACGCCCGGGGCGCAAAGCGGCGCGACCCGCCCGCGTGTTGCCGGCGGGCGAGGTCGCGGGCGGCGCCGAACAGGCTCGGGGCGCTACAGGTCCAGCTTGTCGATGACCGATCGCAGCGTGGCGGCCGAGGCCTTGAGCTGCTCGGTTTCCGTCTCGTTGATCTTGATGGGCACCTGGTACTCGATGCCGCTGGCGCCGACGACCGCGGGCATGGACAGCACGATGTCGTGCAGGCCGTACTCGCCGTCGATGTAGTTGGACACGGGGAGAATAGGCTTCTCATCTCGGGTGATGGCCTCGCAGATGCGCTTAACCGTCATGGCGATGCCGTAGTAGGTCGCGCGCTTCTTCTTGATGATCTCGTAGGCCGCGTTCTTCACTTCCTCGGCGATGCGGTCCATGTTGCGCTGATGATCGGTGTGGCCGCGCAGCTCGCAGAAGTCGTTGAGCGGGATGCCGGAGATGTTCGCCAAGCTCCATGCCGCGATCTCGCTGTCGCCGTGCTCGCCGATGATGCGGGCGTGCACGTTGCGCGGGTCGACGCCCAGATGCTCGCCCAGGGCGTACTTGAAGCGCGCGGTGTCGAGCGTGGTGCCGCTGCCGAGCACGCGGTTGGCGGGCATGCCGGAGAGCTTGAGGGCGACGTAGGTCAGGATGTCCACAGGGTTCGAGACCACCAGCAGGATGCCCTGGTAATCGCGCTCGGCGATCTGCGGGATGATGGACTTGAAGATGGCGACGTTCTTGTTCACCAGGTCGAGGCGCGTCTCGCCGGGCGCCTGGTTCGCCCCGGCCGTGATCACGGTGATGGCCGCGTCGTCGATGTCGGAGTAGTCGCCCGCGTAGATGTTCATGGGGCTGCCGAACGCCATGCCGTGCGCGATGTCGAGGGCCTCGCCCTCGGCGCGGTCGTGATCGACGTCGATGAGCACCATCTCGGAGAACAGGCCCGATTGCATGAGGGCGAAGGCGCTGGCCGAGCCCACGAACCCGCAGCCGACGATGGCCACCTTGCGAGGATTGATGATTGCTGCCATGGTTGCTCCTATCCTTTGCGGGAGGGCCGCAAGCGTAGGTTTCGCGGGGCGCGCCCCGCGGGGGATGCATGCCGGAGGCGAAACGCCGAGCCGGCACGTAGGGTATACTGTGCGCATGATACAACAAGCTGGAACATCCGCCGCGGCAAAGCCGCGTCCCCAACGCGGTTTCACCGCGTTTCCCCTGAAAGTGCTGGCCATCGCCGGCATGACATGCAACCACGCCTGCTACATCTACTGGGACTATCTACCGCCCGGGATTCTGTGCGCGCTGTTCGCGCTTGGCGGCCTGACATTCCCCATCATGGCGTTTCTGCTGGTGGAAGGGTATCGCCATACGTCGAGCGTGCGGCGTTATGGCCGGCGGCTGCTGACATTCGCCCTGGTGGCCCAGGTTCCCTACGGGCTGTTCCTGGCGCATGAGATGAACGTGCTGTTCACGCTGTTCGTGTGCCTGTGTCTGCTGTACGCGTACGACCATATGCGGCGACGCGGGCTGTTTTGGCTGACGTTCGCGCTGGTGACCGCCCTGACGGCGTTTTGCGATTGGGGCATCCTGGCACCCTGCATGGTGCTCACGCTGCATGTGGTGAAGGACCACAGGCAACGTGTGGCGTACTCGGCGCTGCTGCCCATTGCCACCGGGGGGCTGCCGGCACTTATGCAGCTGATGGAGCTTCCCACGCTGCAGAACCTGGCGTTCGCGCTGTATCCGCTAGCGGGCTGTAGCGCCACGATCCCGCTGCTATGGGCGTACAACGGCGGACGCGGCAGGTCCATGAAGTGGTTCTTCTACGCGTACTACCCCGCGCATATCGCCGTGCTGGGATTGGCGAAAGGGCTGCTGCTGGGCGACTGGAACATCGCCGTGACCGGATAGGATGCTTGGAGCTGCACGAGGGTCGATGCACATCGGGTAGTGCGCCGCGATCGCACGAAGACCGATGCAGGTCGGGTAGCGCGCGGGGCCGCAAGAGCCGGCGGGGACCGGGAAGATAACGAGGGCCGCTGCGCGATCGCAGCGGCCCTCGTTGTTTCGCCAGCATCCGAAAACGGACGCGACGCTTATTTCCAGTCGGCTCCCAGGACGATGAGGAAGTCCTCCTCGAACAGGTAGGTGTTCGAGTTCTGCACCGCCTTGCCCACGCCGAGGGCCTTCACGATGGCTTCTGCCGCTTCCTTGTCGGAAGAATCGTTGTACACCACCACGGTGTCCTGGTAATCGAAGTTGTCGGCATTGCTGGTGTTCACGCTGTATCCAAGGCTCTGGATGCGCTCGGTGGCGTCGAGGCCGGCTCCCGCAAGGCCGTTGCCGTTGCGGATGGCCACGCTGCCGCCGCGCTTGACCGCACCCGTGCCCTCGCCCGCCGCGCCGCCGCTTGCGGCACCGCCGTCGCCGGTGGTGGCCAGGATGGTGCCCGAGGTCTTGTCGACGACATCGCCCTCGGTGGGCGGCAGGCCCGCATCGACGCGCTTCATCATGGCCTTCCATTCCGCGGTATCGTTCACCTCGTACCAAACGCCGTCAACGTACTCGGAGGTGGTGGGCTCCATGGCGGAATAGATGTCGGTGGACGGGTCGAGGCCCTGCATGGCCTGCGCAAGCCCGATGATGTCAGTGACGCCCAGGTCGGTGGTGACGTACTTCGACAGCGCCTGCACGGTGGATGCCATGGACGCCGCATCGGCGGACAGCAGCTTCTTGGCGATAGCCGACATGACCAGGCGCTGGTTGGCGGCACGGTACTCGTCGCCCGGGCCGATCTCGTCGTAGGCATGGCGCGCGCGGCACAGGATAAGGGCCTGGTCGCCGTTAAGCGTTTGCGGGCCGGCGTCCAGGTGACCGCCGGCGTCCTCATCGTCGATGGTCATGGGGACGTCCACCTCGATACCGCCGAGCGCGTCCACGATATCCCGGAAGCCGTCGAAGTTGATCTCGGCGTAATGCGAGATATCGACGCCCGCCAGCTTCGACACCGTTTGCACCGAGAGCGCGGGGCCGCCGAACACGTGCGCCGCGTTGAGCTTGTTCACGCCGTATTCACCCATGTCGACCATGGTGTCGCGATGCAGCGAGACCAGCGTGACCTTCTTGTTCACGGGGTCGATGCGCGCGAGCATGATGCTGTCGGTACGGTAGCTGTCGCCGAAATCGCCCGACTCGTCGCGTTCCTCGGAGCCGTCGGTTCCCATGAGCAGCATGTAGAACGGCTCTTTGGTCATGTCCGTTTTGACCAGGTACTTCCCCACGTTGCCCAGGCCCGCGTGCAGGTTGCCGGAAAGCACCTGCACATACGCGAACGCCGCGCCGACGGCGATGACCACCACGGCAAGCGCCGCGATGCCGGCATAGAATAGCTTGCCGTGCTTTTTATGCTTATGGGTTTTAGCGTATTCGTCGCGCGAAAGGCGGCGCACCGACGGCTCGCCTTGACCAGCGGATGGCCGTTCGCCGCCGTAGCTATCGCGCGCATAGCGGTTTTGGGCGCGCACATCTGCAGCGGTTGCGCGCCTGCCGTTGGATGGTTGGTTCGTGTTTGCCCGGCCCGCGCCGTAACGGTCGCGCCCGTAGCCTGTGCGTTTGTTATCCATACGGCCATTGTGACGGCCCCCGTCCCCCATGCAAGCGGCCACACACGCTTTGCGGGAAATGCCCACATGAGTACAAGCAGGGAAACGATGGCATGCCCGAGGAAGAAGAAAGGCCTGGAACGCATTTCGCGTTCCAGGCCTTCGAGGCGAGAAATCCAGGGCTCCGCCAAAGTCAGCGAGGGGCCCTGTGGTGCCCGGAATTCGCCTGAAGCAAGGCGGCATAGGCGTTTGCTCCATGTCGCCGAAGCCGAAGACCGAGTACCACAGGGCCCCGCAGCGTCGAGCAGTTCCGCCGGCCGACAGGCCAGCGGAATCATTTAGCCACCCGGAAAGCGGATGACCATGTAGATGGCCGCAATGGCCACCGTGAACAGCATGATGGGGAAACCGCGTTTGAAGAACTGCATGAAGGTGATCTCATGCCCGAACTTCTTGCTGATATCGGACAGCACCACGTTGGCGGATGCGCCGATGAGCGTGCCGTTGCCACCCAGGCAAGCGCCCAGGGATAGCGCCCACCACAGGGCCGTGCCGTCGAGGCCGTCAGCCTCGAGCGTCAGGATGATGGGGATCATGGTTGCCACGAACGGGATGTTGTCCAGGAAGCTGGAGATGACGGCCGAGCCGAACAGCACCGCCAGCATGGTGATCATGAGGTTGCCGCCCGTGACGTCGATAAGGCCCTGCGCCAGCATGCCGATGACGCCCGTTTCTGACATGGCGCCGACGATGATGAACAGGCCGGCGAAGAAGCACAGCGTGGTCCACTCGACGCCGTGCAGCGCCTCTTCGATGCTTTCACCGGAGATGAGCAGAATCAGGCCGGCGGCGGCAAGCGCGATGACGCAGGACTCAAGGCCCAGCGCGCCGTGGGTCATGAAACCGACGACCACGAGGACGACCATGGCGACGCTGATGTGCAGCAGGCGGCGGTCCTTGATGTAGTCGTTCTCGTCGAGCTCCATGATGGCCTTGCGGTGCTCCTCATTCGCGGAGATCTTACGGCCATACATGACGTAGAACAGGCCGATGACGGCCGCCAGGATGATGATGACCGCCGGGGCGTCGTAGGCGATGAAGTCGGCGAAGGTGTAGCCCGCGGCCGAGCCGATCATGATGTTGGGCGGGTCGCCGATGAGCGTTGCCGTGCCGCCGATGTTGGACGCCAGGATCTGCGTCATGAAGAACGGCACCGGGTCGATGTCGAGCAGGCGGCACACGGTGATGGTCATGGGGCCGATGAGCAGCACGGTGGTGACGTTGTCCAGGAAGGCGGACAGCACGGCCGTGAGCAGCACGAACAGCACCATGATGGTCCAGGGATTGCCCTTCGCCACGCGTGCGCACTTGATGGCCAGGAACTCGAACACGCCCGATTGCTTCACCACGGCCACGAACAGCATCATGCCGAACAGCACGCCGAGCGTGTTGAAGTCGATGTGCCCGATAGCCGTTTCGAACGGCATGATGTGCAGGATGAGCAGCAGCATGGCGCCGGTGATGGCGACAAGCGCGCGATGCACCTTCTCGGTCATGATGGCGATCATGGCCACCACGAAGATGGCGACGGATATGATCTGGCTAGTATCCATATCCCACCGCCTTGGTTTCGTTGTTTTCCACGGGTCCTTCTTTCTCCAAAACGCGCGAAACCCTTATACGATCGCGCAAAAATCCACTATAGCAAAACCCCATTTCCCCGTGCCGATCCGGAGGGAAAGTTTCTCGTGTTTTAACGTTGAAAGGCGGCAGTGCGCGGCGACCGCCCGAGCGCGGGATATACTGGGCGCATGCATTTCCGAAGATAAGCGAGGAAACCATGGGATTGAGATTCACCGCCGCCCGCGCCGTCAGCGGCGTCTCCACTTGGGGCTTGAAAAACGTGTTCCACCGCCCCGCCGCGAACTTCCCGGGCAAAATGGCCCTGTACGTGGACCCGCAGCTTATCGCGCACCTGCGCGGCAAGCTCGAGCGCGGAAGCGTCTGCGTGGTGGGAACCAACGGCAAGACCACCGTTTCCAACCTGCTTGCCGACGTGCTTGAGACGTCGGGCCAGCGAGTCGTCTGCAACCGCACGGGCGCGAACCTGGATTCGGGCGTGTCAACGGCGCTGCTGCACGTCGGCAAGGCCGACTGGGGCGTGTTCGAGTGCGACGAGCTGTGGCTGGCGAAGATCCTGCCGCAGCTGCGCGCGAACTACGTGGTGCTGCTGAACCTGTTCCGCGACCAGCTTGACCGCTGCGGCGAGATCGACCGCATCCAGGACAGCATCGTCAAGGCGCTGGGCAGCTCGCCTGAAACCGTGCTGGTATACAACGCCGACGATCCGCTGTGCGCCTCCATCGCCGACCGCGCCGGGCAGCTGCCAGGCCGCGAGGGCACACGATCGATCGCCTTCGGCGTGGCCGAGAGCATGGGCTTGGCGCAGAACACTGTTTCCGACGCCACCATGTGCCAGCACTGCTCCACCATGTTCGAATACGACTGGCGCCAATACGGCCAGCTGGGAGAATGGCGCTGCCCGAACTGCGGCTTCGCGCGCCCTGTGCTCGACTTCGCCGCCGAAAACGTGCAGCTGGGAGTTGACGGGCTGGCGTTCTCGCTTGCCAAGCCCGGCGCCGGCGATGCCGGGCGCGAAGGGGCGTTCTCGGTGACGGCGCGCTTCAGCGGCGCCTATATGGTGTACAACCTGGCCGCGGTGAGCGTGGCCGCAAGCCTGCTGGGATGTACGAACGAGGCGCTGCAGAAGGCCGTCGATGCGTTCGACCCGCAAAACGGACGCCTGCAGACCTACGACCTTGCCGGCCGCCGCGTCCTGCTGAACCTGGCGAAGAACCCCACCGGCTTCAACCAGAACCTCAAGATCGTGGCGCAAGACCAGGCGCCGAAGGTGGTGGCCTTCTTCATCAACGACAAGGAGGCCGACGGACGCGACGTTTCGTGGCTGTGGGACATCGACTTCGAGGAGCTGGCGCAGGCGGGCCCGCTGACGGCATACGCCGGAGGCATCCGCGGGCGCGACATGGCCGTGCGCCTGAAGTACGCCGGCATAGACGCCCAAACCGTTGACAACGCCGACGATCTGCTGCAGCGCATCGCGCAGCAGCCGCGCGAGGTGAGCGCGTACATCATCGCGAACTACACGTCGCTGCCGGGGTGCAAGGCCGCGCTGGACGCAGCCGTGGCCGCAGGCGGCGAAGTCGAGCCTGCCGCGGGAGAGGCGCCCGCGCCGCGCGATTTCGGAATCCAAGGCGGCAGTGCGCCGGCCGGCGAGGATGCGGCGAACGGTCAAAGCCCCGTGGTCATCGCGCACCTGTTCCCCGACCTGCTGAACCTGTACGGCGACGGCGGCAACGTGCGCGTGCTGCAGCAGCGCCTGGCATGGCGCGGCATCCCCGCGGAGGTCCGCCGCGTGAACCACGGCGACGCCATCGACCTTTCCGGCGTCGACCTGATCATGATGGGCGGCAGCCCCGACCGCGAGCAGAAGCTTGCCAGCGCCGACATCGTGGCCATGCGCGACCAGCTTGACGCGTACGTGCAGGACATGGGCCCGCTGCTGGCCATTTGCGGCAGCTACCAGATGCTGGGCCGCGAGTGGCTGGTGGACGGCGAGAAGGTGCCCGGTCTGGGCCTGGTGGGCATGACCACGGGACGCCCCGGCACCTCGGGCGACCGACTGGTGAACAACATCGCGCTGCGCAGCCCCTTGGCCGACGAGCCCGTGGTGGGCTACGAGAACCACGCAGGCCGCACCTACCTCGACGAGGGCGTGGAGCCGTTCGGCACCGTTGTCTCGAACACGGGCCTGGGCAACAACGAGGAGACCAAGCAGGACGGCGTGCGCTACAAGAACGTGCTGGGCACGTACCTGCACGGCCCGCTTCTGGCGAAGAACCCGCAGATCGCGGACTGGCTGTTGGCCCGCGCGCTTGAGCGCAACGCCAAGCGAACCGGACAGCCCCTAGTTGAGCTGACTCCGCTCGACGATGCACCGGAGAAGGCCGCGAACGCCTTCATGTGCGACAAGCTGGGAGCCAAGTAGCGGCGGATTGCCGATGCGGGCGGGCGCGAAATCATCTAAGCCCGCTGGCGAACGCGAAGGCCGTCAGGCTGAAGGCGAACGTGAGCGAGCGCCGAAGCGCCCCGACCTGCGAGCGAGCGCAAAAGCGCGGTGCCGGCCCTGTGCGAGGAAATCGCATGGGACCGGCACCGCGCTTTTTATTTGGGAGTGATTTCGAGAAAAAGAAAACGGGCCGGACATTTCTGCCCGGCCCGCGTACATTCGTGGAGCCAACGACCGGATTCGAACCGGTGACCTGCGCTTTACGAGAGCGCTGCTCTACCAGCTGAGCCACGTTGGCACACGGCTTCTTGCGAAGCGCGAATATGAACTATACCGAAGAGCCTGCCGTTTCGCAAGGGGCAAATGCAACTTTTCGGGCGAACGAGTGGGCATTCGCCGTTTCTCCATAGGCTCGCATCATGGCGTTGCAGCCCTCAGGGGCCGCATGGGCGCGCGCTCAACCGCTGCAGCCGTCACACCCGAGAGCCGCAGAGGGCGCTCCCTAGAGCCGAGACCATCGCGCCCAGGAACCGCCCCGGCGCACAGCTTCGCCGCCTACTCCTCGTCCTCGGGGGCTTTCACCACCAGCACGGGGACCTGGGCCTCGCGCAGCACATAGCTGCTCACGCTGCCCAGCATGCCGCGCAGAGCGCCCAAACCGCGGCTGCCCATGATGATGAGTCCGCAGCCGTTCTCCTGCGCGTACTTCACGATTTGGTCGCCCGGGTGCACCTCGGGCAGCAGGCAGACGCGCTTCTCGTTCATGAGCGGGCGGATCACCCCGTCGACCTGCGCATGCAGGCGCTCGGATGCCTCCTCCGTCGCCTCCTCCATGGCTTCTTGCATGCCCATGGGGACGACGCTTTCGGTCAAATCCACACCACGAGCCTCGAGCTTTGCCACGGCGGTTCGCTCCAGGTCGACGATCTGGACGACGTGCAGTGCAAGCCCGGCGTCCTCCTTCGCGAAGCGCACGGCCTCGTCAAGCGCCGCACAAGCGGAATCGGACCCATCGAACGGGACCATAACGGCATCGTAGAGCATTGCAACCCCCTTCTTTCACCGGTTGAACCTGGCAAGGCAAGGCGGCGCAGCGCGTTGCGACGAGCACCGAACGCGACGCCGACGGCCGCACACCCCCGGCAACCTCGCATCCGCATCCCCGCGTGTCGCACGTGTTCCGCGAGCTGCTGAAGCAGCTCAACGCGCAAGGGCCACGGACCCTTCCCCATCAGGCTTTATCCCCAGTATAGCAAGAAGCCCCGCGGCAATCGCCGCAGGGCTTCCGCAAACGCCGCTCGCGCAAACGGCGTTGCCATGTTGTAACGTTTCGCGAACGCGGCGGGCAACCGCCCTACGCGCAAGCGGGAGACGCCGGCTACACCTCGAGGTGCTTGAACGCCTCGGGGACCTCCTTGAAGCCCTTGGACTTCACGGCGCCGACGATCAGGCCGATGATCAGCCACACGACGCCGACGATGTAGGTCATCGTCTCGAAGCCGGTGAACACGTACACCAGGATGCCGATGCCGATCCAGGGGCAGATCAGGTACTTCACGATGTCGCCGAAGGTGTTGCGCTTCTTCTCGCGGATGAAGAAGAACAGGAACACGGCGAAGTTCAGCAGGATGAACGAGGCCAGGGCGCCGAAGTTCACCAGGCCGGCGAGCTGGGTCATCTTGTCGCCCATGGGGATGGACAAGCACAGGGTGACCACGCCCAGGAACACGGCGGAGAACCAGGGGGTCTGATACTTCGGGTGGACCTTACCGAATACCTTCGGGATAACGCCGTCGCGGCCCATGGAGAACAGCAGGCGCGAGGAGGCCATCTGGGCGTTCATGATGTTGGCGATGCCGATGGCGATGATGTTGATGACCAGCATGATCTTGTAGAAGACCGGGCCGCCCACCAGCATGACGGAATCGAAGAAGCCCATGTCGGGGTCGGTGTTGGCCCAGTCGGGCTGCACGATGGCGGCGATGTAGGTCTGAGCGACGAACACGACGATGATGGCGCACAGGGCGATCAGGATGCCGCGACCGATGTTCTTCTCGGGCTCGTGGGTTTCCTCAGCCAGGGTGGACATACCGTCGAAGCCCAGGAAGGAAAGCGCGGCCAGCGAGATGCCGGCAGCGATGAAGTGGGCGTCGACCTGGCCTTCCTGATAGATCGGGTCGAGCACGAAGGCACCGGCGCCGCCGCCGCCCATGATGAAGTTGCAGCCGAGCGCGATGAACGCGATGACGGCCAGGACCTCGATGACGAAGATGACCCAGTCAACGCCGCGGCTCATCTGGATGCCGCGGATGTTCACGAACGTGTTGAAGGCGATGAAGACCACAGCCCACAGCCATGCCGGGCTGTTGGGGATCAGAGCGGTGCCCCAGTTCATGACCATGACGATGAGCAGGGACGGAACCAGGATGTAGTCCAGCAGGATCAGCCAGCCGGCGATGAAGCCCACGTGCGGGTTGATGCCGCGCTGCACGTAGGAGTACACGGAGCCGGCGATCGGGAAGCGGCCGGACATGCGCATGTAGCTCATGGCGGTGAACATGATGGCCACGAAGCCGATGATGTAGACCAGCGGCGTCATGCCGTGGCTGTTCAGCTGAATGGAACCGAAGATGGATTGCGGGGCGATGATAACCATGAACAGGACGCCGTACATCACCACGTCCCAAAGGCTCATCCCGCGGCGCAGCTCCTGCTTATAGCCGAACTGCTCGATGTTGTCCCCGGCGTTACCCTTCGCCGGAGCTTTTTGCTCTGCCATTTCCCTTTCCTCTCTTTCTTGCGGGGAAAACAAGCATTGCGCAGGGCCAGAAGCGCGATTCCCGGCTCTACGCAATAGCCCGTACTTTAGCACGTTAAAGCGCAGGAGTAGAGTGGATATGGCAATTCCTAGCGCCGTCGTGCATGATTTTGGCGTTGAAAGGCGGCCCTATACGTGTCCAAGACGCAAAAAATGCCCGATTTCCTGGGGAAACCGGGCATTTTGCATGAGATTCCGAAATCAACAGCAGCGAGACAGGCGTGTATTTTCACGTCTGCTAACTAAGGCGAACGGTAGGTTTACGGCGATAAACGGTTGCGCGAACGCATTGGGTTTCGCTCGTTGCGCAGCGCAATCCGGCCAGGCCTTGCCGTTTGACCGGATTGCGCCCCGACGCCGCAAACGATCGTCGCAGCCCGCAAACCGACCAGCCGGCGCCTACGGTTGCGGGACCTGCGGCTGAACGACCTTACGGCTGCGGGATCAAAACGGGGAACTCGGACAGCTTCGGCGTCCCGATGCGCAGCGACACGTCGACCTCGCACGGCTCGCAGCCCTGGCTCACCTCGACGTCGCTTTGCACGGACATGTACATGTAGGTTTCCACGGCATCCCAACCGGTGACGCGCATCAGCAGACGCTGCAGCTCCTTCGAGCCGTTCATGAGGGCCTGCTCATAGTGGGTGCCGCTGCAGTTCACGTACCACTTGCCGTCGGGGCCGAAGGTCTCGAGCACCGGCCAGTTGAGCTCGAAATCTTTCACCAGCTGCACGCGCACGGTGATTTCAGCGGGGATCTCGATGCCGGTGCCGCAGAGCTCGGCGTCGCCCATGGTGGCGTGCACGTCGCCCATCTGCAGAAGCGCGCCAGGGACGCGCACGGGGAAGTACAGGCGCGTGCCCTTGGTGATCTTCTTGTTGTCCATGTTGCCGCCGTGGCTGCCCACGAAGCCGTCGATGACGTCGGGGCCGGACGGCGCGGTGCCGATGACGCCGATCATGGGGTTGATCGGGAAGCCGACCTGGTTGAACGTTGCCATGCCGTCCTTGATGGGGATCTTCTTGGTGCGGTAGCCGGTGGTCTCGAACAGCGGGCCGCAATGGTCGTCGGTGGCGATGGTGCCCTCGTCGGCCACCTTCACCTCGTAGATGTCGACCACCAGCACGTCGCCGGGCTCGGCGCCTTCGATGTAAACGGGACCCGCCGCGGGATTGGCGAAGCCGTAGGTGTAATCCAGGTCGGCCATGGTGGTGTTCTCGTCGGGAATGCGGTTGCTGAAGCAATCCTGCGTGTTGAACTGCAGCACCTCGCCAGGCTTTGCCGTGGCGCAAGGCTTGTTGTCCTTGGAGAATTCGTAAACCTGATCGGTGATGATCTGCATGATGCCCCCTTCTTCATGGTTGCGAACGCGGCTTGCCGCCGTTTCGAGCGATTGTACGCCAACGGTCGCAGGCGCGCCACGGCGGGCGGCGACACGGCGGGCCGAGCACGGCGGCTGGTACGAAGGCGGAGAAGGGAAAGGGCGCGCCATAGGGGCGCTGCGAGGGGGCGGATAGAGGCGAAGATGGCAAACGCAAAACAGCGCTCGGAAGACGACAACCGCGCAAGGCAAGCCCGGCATCCAGCCCGAAAACTGCGAACGCAAAAAAGGGGCGTGCTCCCGCACACACGGAAGCACGCCCCTTCGACGCGTTATAGATATAGGCACGTGAGGCTTACAGCTCGAGTACGACGGCCTGCTCGAGCTCGATGCCGCTGCGCTGCGCCAGCGAATCCAGCAGCTCCGCCGCAGCCTCGGGCTCGAGCCACGCCATGCCGCAACCCGCGGAAAGCTGCCGCGGAATGGGCGCAAGGCGGCCGCGAAGGCCCTCGCCTGCGGCCGCCTGCTTGAAGGCGAGCGCGTCAGTGGTGGTATGGAACGACGCCACCGCCGTCTTCACCTTCCGCCGCGCCATGGGTTAGGCGATCTCGATCACGAAATCGTCGCCGACGCGCTGCGCCGTCGCCGTGCGCTTGCGCTTCTTCGCCAGCGAGCAGATGTTATCGCGCGCCACGGTGTTGCTCACCGTCACCTTGATGGGCTCGGAGCCGCCCTTCTTCATGGCGTTCATGGTCAGGATGACCGGTTCGGGACAGGAGAGCCCTCGGGCGTCAACTTCGATCATTGGAAGTCCTTTCGGTAAATGAACTGGGGAAATACGCTTGCAGCTTATACGCTACGCGGCGTTCTTCTGCTTGCGCACGTTCACGATGGCGATGATGAACAGCACCACGATGCAACACACGAGCACGATCTGGCCCGCAACGCTCGGACCGCCCAGGACGGCGGCCTTCTCGGCGGTTGCAGCGGAGGCGGCAACGCCCGCCAGGCCGAAGTTGTGGGCGAAGGCAGCGCCGATGAGCATGCCGACGAAGGTGACGGCGGCGTCGCAGGAGCCCTGGCCGGCAAGCGTCATCTGGCGCAGCGGGCAGCCGCCGGCCAGCGTGGCGCCGAAGCCCACGGCATACAGGCCCAGGATGTTCCACAGGTGCTGGGAGTGGGCGATGGGCTGGCCGTCGAAGCTGAGCTTGAAGCCGCCAGTGGCCAGGTTGAACACCACCATGACCACAAACAGGCCGGCGATGGGCAGCATCAGGTCGAAGTCGCGCATGAGGAAGATGTTGCGGACGGAGCCGGCGAAGCAGATGCGGACCTTCTGCGCCAGGGCGCCGATGACAAGGGCGGTCACCAGGGCAATGAGCACGGGAGCGTGCTTGGAACCCGGGCCGGCCTGGCTGACGGCGAAGACGCCGGCGAAGACGCTGATGCACAGGCCGATGATCAGCAGCACGGGCAGAACGGCGCCGGCCGTCTTGTTCGTGTCATGCTCGCGGCCCAGGGAGTAGCCCTTCTTCAGGAAGAACGTGCCCGTGGCGACGCCCAGGACGAAGCCGATGAGGCCGACCCAGGCGTTCAGGTCGCCGGCGGCCATGCGCAGCACCATGCGAAGCGGGCAGCCCAGGAAGATGAGGGCGCCGATCATCATGATGAAGCCCAGGACGAATCGGGTCATGGGGGAAGAGCCCGCCGTGGAGCGATACTCGCGCGTGGCCAGGGCGATCAGGAACGAGCCGACGACCAGGCCGACGATCTCGGGGCGGAAGTACTGCACCGTCTCGGTGGTCTGCAGCTTCATGGAGCCCGCCATGTCGCGGATGAAGCACGCGGCGCACATGGCCATGTTGGCGGGGTTACCGGAGAAGGCCAGAAGCGCCATTCCAAGGCCGACCAGCACGCCGACCAGGGCCAAGCCCTTTTTGCTGTTGAGGAAATCCAAGGAAGTCCCTTTCCATATATAAAGATGAATCGTTCGCATTCGATCCTCCGTCGCGTATGCGCACGCGCGGACCGCAGGCCCGCGGGGACGACAAGGCAGAACACGCCCAAAACGCCATTCGAAACGGAAAACAATGCAAGCCGCGTCAAAGCGCGGCGAAATCGACGCTCAGCAGAATGCGTCGGATGCGGGCAGAAAGCCCTTAGCAGAATGATTGCGCTAGCAGAATTCGCGCAAGCAATGCCGTATTGTAAAAAGAGGTTGCTTTCCTGTCAAAGTCAGCGGGCGCTAATCTTCCCTGAGCGGTAGACGGGGCGTCTGCGCAGGCGTTGTCTATAGGGCTTGCCGCGGGTTTGCCCGCAGAGGTGCCGCAGATTCGCCTGATAAGGTTCCCCGTATCTTCGTTGTAGCATCGCAAACAGAAATCGATCGCATTGCCGTTGCGTCACCTACGGAGCCCTCATAATGCTACTACGGCTCGCCCTGAAGTGCCGTCCATTTGTGAAGGTTCTGTGACAGGAAATCATTTGCTTGCATCACGGCGGGATGACGCGTATAGTTCTTTCTTGCAGCTTTTCTGAAACATTCGGTTCCGAGAAAAGCGGGTCACATATTGCGGGGTGGAGCAGTCTGGTAGCTCGCCGGGCTCATAACCCGGAGGCCGTAGGTTCAAATCCTGCCCCCGCGACCAAATGTTCAAGCCGCCCAACGGGCGGCTTTTTTGTTTCCCGGTTTTCATTTCCTCTTTTTGGGTCGATAATGTGGTCTCATGCAATCAAGCGGAAGAGGAGTCGCGGGTGAACCTGGGCAGCGAGAGCGAGATCGTCGAGTTCAAGAAGTCCACGGGCGAGCACAAGGAGGCCCTGCAGGCCATCAGCGCCATGCTCAACAAGCACGGCGGCGGCGAGCTGTACTTCGGCGTCAAGGACAACGGCGACGTTATCGGCCAGGATGTCACGGATTCAACGATTCGGCAGGTCGCAGGCTGGATCGCCGACAAGATAGAGCCGCCCATATCCCCCACCATCGAACGCCTTGCCCCGGATGACGGCAGGACGTACGTCCGCGTCGCCTTCGCCGGGGTCGAGGGGCCGTACTCGGCGGACGGCCGGTACTTCATCCGCGTCGGGACGTCCAATAAGGCGATGACGGCCTCCAAGCTCAGCACGATGATCATCAAGCGGGACCGCGCCCGCAACCCCTGGGACTCCCAGCCGTCCGGCAGGCCCGCATCCGACATCGACGAGAAGGCGCTGCGCGACCTCGTTAGACTCGGCAACGAGGCGGGCCGTATCCCCACCGGGTTCACAAGCGCACGAAACGAGCTCGACAGGCTCAGGCTCATCGCAGCTGACGGCACGCTCACCAATGCAGCCGACGTGCTGCTCTGCGAGGGCAGGGACCTGTGCCCCAGGATGAAGCTCGGCCTGTTCAAGACCAACACCAAGGCGCAGATCGCCGACATGTGCCGCGAACAGGGGCCCATGCTCGAGCTGCTCGATCTGGCAGAGCGCTACGTCGTCAGGAACATCCGCAGCGAGGTCGTCATCGGCAAGGCCGGCATGCGCCGCCAGGAGGTCCCCGAGGTCCCGCTCGAGGCCATCCGAGAGACGCTCGCCAACGCGCTGTGCCACCGCGACTACACTACCGGCACCTCGGTGCAGGTCAACGTGTTCAAGGACTTCGTCGAGATCGTCAGCCCGGGCTTGTTCCCCGAGGGCGACTCACCCGAAAAGCACCTCTCCGGCGACGCTAACGAGTTCCATCCCCGCAACCCGCTGATCGCCGAGGCGCTCTACAAGGCCGACGTCATCGAGCAGTACGGCACCGGTATACCCCGCATCAAAGAGACGTGCGAAGCGGCTGGCGTTTCGTTCAAGTTCGAGCAGACCGTCACCTCAACCGTCGTCCGCTTCGATCTGCCGGGCGCGCGAAACGCCACAGCAAGCAAGGCCGACTACACAGGAAGGACCGCTCAAACAGAGAGCCTAACCGCCGCGGATCGAACATCCATCGCGATGCGCCTGGCATCTGAAGGGGGCAGGGTCACCACCAGAGAACTCGCAGAGGCCGCAGGAGTTGGCAGACTGACGGCGTCGAGAATCCTACGCGAACTTGCAGATAAGGGTGAACTCGAGTGGGTGGGAAGCGGCCCGAACGACCCGCAGCAGTTCTACAAGGTAAGAGGCGACACGACGAACTAGCTTACTGCTTACTGCTTACTGCGCGGGAGCACCCAGGTGCTCCCGCGCTTTTGCCCTTTCTTTCGAACGGCCGCCGCCCTCAGCGCATCACGAACCCCAGGCTGTTTACTAGCGCTTTACGGGAACGACTTCTTCAAAGCAGGCAAAGATGCTGCGTAGCAAGGGTTTAATCGAGGGTCGTTATCCGAACTTGGTAATCTCTTCCATAGTCGCCGCGCTAAACATGTAAGCTATTTGCTTCAGCAGCTTCGCAAGGAAGGCAAGATTCAAGCCGGCGCAGCAACATCTGGCGGAAAATGGGAGCTTATCAAATAATCTAATTCGATGGCTAAACTAGACTAAACAATTCAAGCGTTAGTCTAGTTTAGTCTATTTCAATCGCCGCATAGCTACGACTAAGGACCTAGGGAAGCGCCGGCAAGATTGGCTCCGACCGCGCCACTCCGACAATAGAAGCACCCATTAAAGGAGCCGGACATTCCGCCTGGCATACTCAAGGCGCCCCTTCCCTGCCGCATAGCACGCAATTAATGCCGCAACGCGTTCGTTTTCCAAATCGAAACAATTCCGTAAACTGCCTTCGGTAGCGTTTTCCCTGTCATATACGCGAGGAAAGGGTATGCGTTAGGGAGACCCGCTCCCCCGTTCGGTTCTCCTGAACGCATGCGCTCTTCCCGATAGGGAAAGGGAAAGGCCATGGAGGATTTCCTTACATCGTTCTTCATCACGCCGTTCACCGGACTTGCGGAGGGAATCGCCACCGCCACCAGCCCGCTCGACGTCATCGATGCCGTCGATGGCTTCGTGTGGGGTCCTATCATGATCTTGCTGCTGCTGGGCACGCACATCTTCATGACCATCCGCACCGGCTTCATCCAGCGCAAGATCGGCACCGGCATCAAGCTGTCCGTCACCAAGGATGACCCCTCCAACGCCGACGGCGACATCACCCAGTTCGGCGCGCTGACCACGGCTCTTGCCGCCACCATCGGAACGGGCAACATCGTCGGCGTGGGTACGGGCCTGCTGTTCGGCGGCCCTGGCGCCATCTTCTGGATGTGGATCACCGGCATCCTGGGTATCGCCACGAAGTACTCCGAGGTGTTCATCGGCGTGAAGTACCGCGTGAAGGATCACTCCGGCAAGATGCTCGGCGGCGCCATGTACGCCCTCGAGCGCTGCTTCAAGAACAAGAAGGCCGGCCGCATCCTGGCCATCCTGTTCGCCCTGTTCGCATCGTTGGCAGCCTTCGGCATCGGCGCCTCCACGCAGTCGAACTCCCTGGCAGATGCGCTGTACAACACCTCGCTTATCGACGGCAAGGCCATCCCGCAGTGGCTGGTGGGCGCCGTGGTTGTGGCTCTTGTGGCCATCGTCATCCTGGGCGGCATCAAGTCCATCTCCAAGGTGTGCGAGAAGCTGGTCCCCGTCATGGCCGTCTTCTACGTGGTGTGCTGCCTGATCATCATCGGCATGAACGGCCAGTTCCTGGGCGAGGCGATCCGCCAGATCATCGTGGGCGCCTTCACCCCCGCAGGCGCCGCCGGCGGCGCGGTGGGATCGACCATCACCCTGGCCCTGCAGTTCGGCTTCAAGCGCGGCATCTTCTCCAACGAGTCCGGCCTGGGCTCCGCCCCGCTGGTCGCCTCCTCCGCCACCACGAAGAACCCCGCACGTCAGGCGTTGGTTTCCATGACCGGCACGTTCTGGGATACCGTCGTGGTGTGCGCCATCACGGGCCTGATGCTCATGACCACGCTGCTGGCGAACCCCGAGCTCTCCACGGCTATCGCCAACGGCACCATCTCCTCAGGCGCCGGCCTTGCGACCGCCGCGTTCGAGAAGATCCCCGTGTTCGGCCCCTTGGTGCTGCTGGTCGGCCTGGTCACCTTCGCGTACTCCACCATCCTGGGCTGGAGCCAGTACGGTAACCGCGCCATCAGCTACCTGTTGGGCAAGAAGGCCGTCATCCCCTACTACATCGTGTTCCTGCTGTTCGTGTTCTGGGGCTGCATGATGGTCGGCGACGCCGCCGGCAGCGCCACGGTCTCCAACCTCAGCTCCGTGGTATGGAATGTGGCCGACGTGATGAACGCGCTCATGGCCATCCCGAACTGCATCGCGGTCCTGGGCCTGTCCGTCATCATCGCCCGCGAAACGAAGCACTACGTGTACGACCACAACCTGGAAGAAGTCGACAGGACCGAGATTCCGCAATACCACGAAAAGTAGAGCAGTTTTACATCTCCGCACGCGTTGAAGGGGCTCGTATTCGAGTCCCTTCCCTTTTTTGACCCAAGGCCATCCTGATTCGACGGCGGGACGCGTGAACAGGGGACGGAGGTGCGTTCATCCAGCACCCGAATCACACCGACGGCGCGCGCCATGTCTTTTCTCTTTTCTGGACGCGTTCGGCTTTCAAAATGCGCATACAATTTTTCGTTACCCCCTTGCCCACGCTAACCGATGGCAGACGATAAGCCCTATAATTACCTGCTGTGAAAACGCCGTCTGAGGCGGCAGGAGGGGGCAAAAGCCATGAGAAGGGTCCATGTCCAGACCGTCAGCTTCGCAAACACCGCGATAACGCTTGCGCTTGGCATCGCATGCGCCATCCTGTTTTGGCAAGGGCGGGCGCAGTTCGAGGTGCTGCAACAGGCAAACGAGGCATACATCTCCTGCGAAAGCGATGCACAGCAAATGCAGGACAGGTCGGATTACCTGACCGAGCAGGTTCGCCTGGTCACCATGACCGCCAAACCGGAATATATCGATAGCTACTTCTCCATGGCCAACGACAACGAGCAGTTCGACGAGGCGTTTGCGGACCTCAAAAGCCGGTTTGAGGGAAACGACGCATACGAATCGCTACGCACCGCGATGGACGAATCAAACGAGCTGATGAACACCGAGTTCTACGCCATGCGCCTGATCTGCGAGGCGAACGGCATCGATCCCTCCCCGTGGCCCGAAATCGCATCATGCCAGATCAGCGATGAGGATTCGCGCACGTCGCACGACAGCATGATTTACGAGGCACAGAACCTCGTCTCTGATTCCAAATACGAGGAAGCGAAGGATTCCATCAACAGCCACACCAGCGATTGCATCGCTAAGGTAACCGATGCCACAATAGGCAGCCAAAACCGCGCCGCTTCCGTATTCGATGGCATTTATGGCACGATCGAGGCATGCATAGCGATATACATCGCCCTGACGTTGATCATCTGCGCGCTCGTCCGTCGCGCCGTCGTGAAACCCCTGCTAAGCTTCGGCGACAGCATCAAGGCCAACCAGCTGTTCCCCGTGCAGGGCGCCGGCGAGCTGCAAGTGTTGGCGGAAACGTATAACCGCGTGTTCACGGAAAACGAGGCCACGCACATGGTCGTCAAACATCAGGCCGAGCACGACCCGCTGACCGACCTGCTCAATCGCGGATCGTTCGACAAGGCCCTGAAGCTCCACAATGACGGCAAGCACGACTTCGCGCTCATCTTGGCCGACGTCGACCAGTTCAAATCCATCAACGACACCTTCGGCCACGCCGTAGGGGACCAGGTGCTCAAGCGCGTGTCAAGCCTGCTGCAGGTGGCCTTCCGTAGCACCGATTTCGTGTGCCGCATCGGCGGCGACGAGTTCGCCGTCATCATGGTGGATGTGACCAGCGATCTGCGATACACCATCCAGGAGAAGATCGATTTCGTGAATACGGAGCTATCAAAGCCCATCGACGGCATGCCGCAGGTATCGCTGAGCGCAGGCGCCGCATTCGCCGATCGCCCCGATCCCGGCGACAGCATCTACAAGGACGCGGACGATGCGCTGTACCACACGAAGGAAAGCGGGCGCGGCAGCTGTTCCTTTTTCGGTGAGTTCTAGAGCTTGAACAGGGAAGACGCGCAAACACAGGAGGCTTGCGCAAACGGAAGGCGATCCGGGTCCGCGCACAACCCAACGAATAGCGAAACCCCTGGAAGCGATGCGACCATTAGGCTTCGTTTCCAAGGGTTTCGCGTAAAGTACGAGACAGCTGCATTTGCAAGCAACGAATCAGGCTACGCTTAGACGAAAGCACACATCAGACACCTAAGAGGCTAAACAAAGTCCATCTCGCCAGCCAATCACGCAGCAATGCCAAGCGTCATTTTCGGCTTTTGAGGACCCCCCCCCGTCTCTGACTCGATTGAGGGCTGCAAAAAACTGCATCTCGTTCGAAACGCCCATTTTATGGTAGATGTTGGCAATATGGCGCTTGAGGGTATTTCTACTGATGCTTAGCTTATCGGCAATCTCTACTCGCGATATGCCCTTTACCAGCAAGCAAGCAACTTCCCACTCACGCGGGGAAAGAGAGTACGTAGCAACAATGGGGTCCGCATCGCAATCCATCATAAAGCGATTCACGCCATTTGGGTACACAAGACGAAAACGACTGCAAAGATGCTCGTTCACTTCTTCAAGCACGCGCATTTCCTCATCGGTGAAATCCCCATGCTCTTTTGAGCGCATAAGGGAAATAGTGCCGAACAGAATATCATCGGCAGCGATGCAAGCTGTTACCGTGTAGAAAATGCCTAAACGGCTTTCCCATTCCTGGTGAATACGCGACTGCTCAATCACCTCTGGTCGCATTAAATCCGTTGAGCGAATCGTCATGGGTAAACATTGATTGTAAAACCACGACAGATAGTCAATAGCGTGATAGTAATTCGCATATAACGCCGTAAGTTCGTCGTCGGTATCCGTGCTTCGATAGTTGAAAGCAGATTTATGCGAATCGGATTGGTCGTTAAGCGCTGTATATGAATGATCGAAAGGTATTATCCCCCGCAAACCATCACAACAAGTTACGAGCAAATCTTCCATAGGTGTAGTGTAAAGCTTGAGAATCAGGTCATTCTGTTTCCTATGGATGTCATCTTCCATATGCACCACTCCATGCGTGATCAACGTGTCCCCATACATGGAATTATACTCGCTTAACATGATGCGCAATAGTTTTTCATCGACGGTCGGTTCTGGAAGGCACCGAAGGCGGCGCATGCCCCCTTCCCATAAAACCGGAAGCATACAAGAGATTACTATTTCTTCAATATGGCAATAGCCCCATCGCTTTACCGATGGGGCTATTGCCTGCAGATGGAAAATGCGACAGCGGCGAATTCCGTCGCAAGGCAAACTGCATTTCACGCTCGCACAGTCGGTGGCAAAAATAGGAAGGGCCACCGACCGCCACGATGCGAGGCCCCGAGCAGAAGCTCCGGGCGACTACCAAGACCCGCAAAACGTTCAGCTGAACACGTTCCACGAGGAACACCATGCTTCCTTCTCGCTCATGCACACGCGTAGAAGTCCGAAATCACGCGAGGAGGGGACGCAACGCAAGGAAGAAGTATGGTGTTACCCGTCAACGCCGGCCCTCGGGGTAAACCCTATCAGAGGATTCACCCCGAGAGCGCTTAGAAGGGTTGCGGCAGAGCATGCGCACGCACTGCCGCGAATAGGTGGATGGCATCCCGGAGTCGAGTGCTCGGTGGCGCTCCGATTAAACGATTCGGAGTATCGCCCACAAATCCGAAGGCTACGCGAATCTCTCCGCTCCGAGACCACCTAAGGCCGTTTTGAACGATCCGTGGTGCGTTCCTGCAACGGTCAACATCCTCGGACTTCTGCCGACGGCCTTGAGGCGTCATCAAATTAAGCGGTGATGACGGTGCCCGTCTTGCCCTCGAGGCCGGCAGCG
>NZ_CABQJR010000015.1 GCF_902464545.1 uncultured Senegalimassilia sp. | reverse complement strand
CCTTTTGCATGGTGCGCAGGTTATGCTGTGGGCGCCTGCGGCGGATTGCCGGAGCCGTTTTGCGGAGCGTCGGGCTGCCGGGGAGCAGCTGCAGACGCCGGCGCTGCCGGCGCGGGTGCAGGCGCCGCTGCAGCCGAGACGGGGTTGCCCGCCTGCGGCGTCGGCGCGCCCTCGTTGCGGTTCGTCAATCCCAGGAACGCGTTCTGGATGAGGTAGCCTAGGGCGAACATGAAGCAGGCGGCAGCCAGCGGCTTGCCGATGTAGGGCAGCGCGCATGCCGCGCCCAGGATGGCGCCCATAGCAAGCGCCGCGGGGAATCGTCCCAGGTTCTTGAAGACCAGCTTGCCCAGCGCGGCGGCGGTGAAGCCGCCCGAGACGATGGTGAGCGCAATCAGGGAGAACGTTGCGGCGCCGGCGATGGGCAGCGTGATAACCAGGCAGCACAGGATGATCACCGCCACGGGCGCTGCGATGGCGCCGATGATCCCGGAGGCGACCAGGTAGCCGGTGCGGGTTTTCGCCAGCTGGGCGGCGTTTGCGGTGTGCTTGCGCGCCAGCCATTCGGCCGCCGCCGCGGTCACCAGGCACGCGAGGGCGCTATAGACCGCTGCCAGCGAGGTGCTGACCGCATTGAACGCGGGCTCAGGCTTATCGTCCTGCGTGTGGATGGAAAGCTCCAGTGCGCCGTGCTGTGCGGAGGAGGCTATCTCGGGCTGATCGCCGGCAGAGCCGCGTACGGCGCCTTCGATGTGGGCGTTCGGGCCCAGCCGTACGGAGTCGGCGTTGACCACGACGTCGCCGTGGACGGTTCCGTCGATGACGGCGTGCTCGGCGCAGATGTAGAGCGCATCGCATTCGCCGGAGAAGCTTGCATCGCTGGCGGCGATGGCCACCGCCTGCGCCGTGGTGTCGCTCACCGTGGCATCTTTTGCGGCAAGGGTGATGCTGTGCGCCACGTTGGCGCCCCTGATGGCGATGTCCTCGGCTGCTGCGCGGATGCTGCCCGATACGGTGCATGAGCTTACGGCGATGGACTGGCCCGCGGCGAGGATGTCGTTAGGTGCGGCCGTTTTCGTGAACAGCTTGCTTTGGCCGAACCAGATGATGTCGTCTCCCAGCATGCCGCTCGCATCGTCGGCGATCTCGTCGGCTGACCAGGCGTGGTCGTCGTCTGCGTGATGCGATTCGTCCGCTGCGAACGCCGGTATCGCCGGGGCGATGGCGAGCGTGCCGGCGGTTGCGATGGCCACGGCGGCGCATGCGAGCGCGCCCGGGGCGTTCGCGCCGGTTTTCCGGGCGTTGCGAGCCCATGCGGCAATGCCCGCGCTTGCAAGCGCGATGAGCGCGAGCGCTGCAAGAAGCGTTATGGCGGTCATGATGTCCTCCTCCGTTTGCGTTTGCGCGACGCAACGGCGGCCCCGGCGTCGCGTGAAAGCGCCTTTGCGCAGCAGCTTTCCCCTTTCCGCCAGTATACTTGCTTGCGCGCGCGTGTGTGCAAAGAGGGGTAAGCGAGATGGTGAAGCCGAGCTGTACGCGGCTTCACCCGCCTGTGGGCGTTTGGGGGTTGGTGCGGGCCGTGACGTATACTTGGCTTTCGAAGGTTTCTCTTTTCGCCGGAAGGGTTGGCATGAAGATCACGCTGCAACAGATGCGCTATATGTTGAAGATCGCGGAAACGGGGTCGATGGTGGCGGCTTCGCGCGTGCTGTCGGTTTCGCAGCCCAGCCTGTCCGAGGCAGTGTCGGTCGTGGAGCGCGAACTGGGTTTTTCCCTGTTCACCCGCGGGAATACCGGCGCTACGCCCACGAAGGAGGGCATGGAGTTCCTAGGCCGGGCGCGGCAGGTGGTGCTGCAGATGGACAACCTTGAGCGCCGCTATGGCGGCAACCAGCCCGAGGGCATGCGCTTCGCGGTTTCCTCTCATCACTTCACGTTTGTGGAGCGGGCGTTTTTGGACGTTGCGCAGCAGGTGGGTTCGGGCAGGTTCGACCTGGTGCTCAACGAGACGCAGACGCAGCAGATCATCGATGACGTGGCAAGATGCGACAGCGACCTGGGCGTGATATACCTCTCGCGCGCCAACGAGGGGGCGGTGGGGCGCGTGCTCGACCGCAACAAACTGGAGTTCTACGAGCTGTTCGAAGCAGTGCCGCACGTGTTTTTGCGTATCGGGCACCCGCTGGCGGGGCGGGAGAGCGTTTCGCTTGACGACCTGTATCCGTATCCGCAGCTGTCGTTCGTGCAGGGGGCATATGAGTCGTCGGCGTTTTCCGAAGAGCCGCTGTGGGCGCCCTCGGCGAAGACGGTGAAGGTCAGCGATCGCGGTTTCGCCACCAGCTTCATGCTGCACTCCGACGCCTATACCGTGACTAGCGGCGTGTATCCGGAGTTCTTGCAGCGCGGCGCCATCACGGCGGTGCCTATCCGCTCCGGCGAGCGCATGCATATCGGGTACGTGATGCCGCGCGGGTTGACGCTCGACGCGATAGGCGAGGCGTTCGTGGCGGCCATGAAGCTCTACGCGAAGGTGGAGGGCTAAGCAACCTGCGGGCGAAGCGTCGGGCGTCATGCGGCGCGAACAGGGGACGGAGGTGTGTTCAGGGTTGGCCTTTGGGGAATGAAAGGTCGATTCTGAACGCACCTCCGTCCCCTGTTCGCGTTCGCGTTCTATAGCTTCATGCTGGCGGGGACGATGCAGTCGTAGCGCACGGCCTTGCCGTCGATGGAATAGCTGGGCTTGATGCCGGCCAGGTACGGGCCCTTCGCCGGGCGCTTGATGACCACCTTGCGCGGGCCGCAGGCTATGGCGGCGCGCAGCAGCCCTTCCTCGTCGGTGCACGGCGCCTCCAGATGGTGCAGCAGCTGGAACTTCTTCTTGACCGCGGCGCTTTTCTGCCGGGCGGGGAACATCGGGTCGAGGTAGACCACGTCGGGTTTGGCCACGTCCATGGATGCGCGTGCGGCAAGCGCCTGCACGCTGTCGCCGCTGGTCAGGCGCATGCGCGCTACGATGGGCGAAAGCTGCGGGTCGGCGGCGGCGCGCGCCAGGCCGTCGGCGAGCAGCGCGGCGATGACGGGGTCGTGCTCGAAGAGCTGCACATGGAAGCCGGCCGCGGCCAGCAGCAGCGCGTCCTCCCCGAACCCGGCGGTGGCATCGATGGCGCGCGGCTGATCGACGCCTTTGACGCGCGCGGCGCGGACGAGCAGCTCGTGGGAGAGCCTGCCGGGCTTGATGCGCGGCAGCATGCCCGCAAGATCGCAGCGCAACTCCATGCCTTCGCCCGCCAGCGCCAGGCCGCGTTCGTCGCGCACCAGGCTGACGGCGGGGTCGTCGATGGTGGGAAGCATGTTGTCATCGAAGGTCATGGGGAAGCGTCCGATCGTCGTGTTCTAGGGGGATTTGGGGCCTCGGGCCTGGGTTAGAGCCGGACCCGCGGGTTCGCGCGACTCGGGTTTTCCGAAGTGCCGCGCGGGCGGTTGTGTGCGCCGGTTTGCGGCTCGGGGCGTCCTGAAGGATGCGGGGCGGGCGGTAGCGCGAACGCAGCCTGAGCCCGGGTGTGCTGCGCGTGCGGGTCGGTGCCGCACGACGCGCGGCACCGGTTCCGCGGCTTGCTAGCCTTGGCGCTCGAGCATGGCGATGACGAGCGCGGCGCTGTTGCGGGCCGCCTGCGCCTCGAACGTGGGGTAGTCCATGGACGAGGAACCGTCGGCCTTGTCGGAGACGGCTCGCACGATGGCGCACGGCACGCCGTTGGCCCATGCGACCTGCGCGATGGCTGCGCCTTCCATCTCGCAGCACTTCGCGCCGAACGTTTCGACGATGCGCTGCTTTTCGAAGTTGTCGCACACGAAGCGGTCGCCCGAGGCCACGCGGCCGGTGTGCGTGGTGGCGCCTATCGCCGAAGCCGCGGCGAGGACCGATTTCGACAGCGCCGGGCTGCAGGGGAACGCGAGCGTGTCCAGACCCGGCGTCTGACCTGCGGCGTAGCCCAGATTGCGCACGTCCATGATGTGGTTGACCGCATCATCGGCCACCACGATGTCGCCGATGTTGATGGATGCGTCCAGCGAGCCGGCGATGCCGGTGTTGAGCAGCGCGCTCACGCCGAAGCGGTCGATGAGCACCTGCGCGCACGTGGCGGCGTTCGCCATGCCCACGCCGCACTGCACCACGATGACGGTGGCGTTGCCGATGGTGCCCACGTTGAACTCCATGCCGGCGATGCGCGTGATCTTCACCGCGCCGGCCTTCGCCATCTCTTCGCGCAACAGCGCGATTTCCACGTCCATGGCGCCGATGATGCCCATGGTGTTGAAGCTTGTAGTCATAAGTTGCTTTCTGATCGGGGAAGGGAAGCGCGTGCCGGAAGGAAGCCGAGGACGCACGCGTGCGGAGCAGAGGGGTGGTGAACAGGGGACGGAGGTGTGTTCAGGGCAAGCCTTTCATTCCCGGAGATTTATCCTGAACACACCTCCGTCCCCTGTTCACCCTGTTCGCCTTCGTTAGTCGAGCAGGGCGGGATAGTGCGTGTGCGCCTCGTCGAGCACCTCGAGGGTGTTGGCCATGTAGCGGCGTGCCCACCATTTTGCCTGCACGAGGTCGTTGTCGTGGTAGTTGCCGCACTCCTCGGGCTTGGCGCCGGGGATCTCGCCCTCGAAATCGCGGATGAAGGCGAACATGCGGCGCACGAGGTCGGCCACGTCGGCGGACTCAAGCTCGCCGAAGGCCACCAGGTAGAAGCCGGTGCGGCAGCCCATGGGGCCGAAGTAGATCACGCGGCCGGACCATTCGGCATCGTTGCGCAGGAAGGTGGCGCCGAGATGCTCGATGGCATGGACGGCGGCGGTGTCCATGACCGGCTCGCGGTTGGGGGCGGTCATGCGCAGGTCGAACGTGGTGGTCGTGCAGCTGGTGGCGGCGTCGGAGTCGCGGCGCGACACGTACACGCCGGGCTCGAGCACGCGGTGATCGACGGAAAAGCTTGCAATGCGTTCCATGGATGCTCCTTGCTATATAGGTAACGGCAACATGGTCGCCGTAGGTTCGCAGCGCCTATTGTACCGCCCGCGAGCGACCCGCTTCGCCGGTCGGGCGTGCGAACAAGAAAATCTCCGCGTGGTCAAGCGCCTGCGCGGGGCGCGCCTGCGTTCGGGTTGCGCCGTTTACCGGTGCGGGTGCGCGGGGGAGGGCTGTGCGCGGTACCATCGTGCCATCAATGTGCGATGACCTGAGGAGGTTCTCATGGAAGCGGATCAGAAGCGCTACTTGGAATTGTTGGCCCGATCTTTTCCCACGCAGGAGCTGGCGGCGGCCGAGATCATCAACCTGAGCGCCATCCTGAACCTCCCGAAGGGCACGGAGTTCTTCTGCTCCGACATCCATGGCGAATCCGAGGCGTTCAGCCACATCCTGCGCAACGGGTCGGGGTCCATCCGCCTGAAGGTGGACGAGGCGTTCGGCGATCAGCTGACCGAGGCCGAGAAGCGCGAGCTTGCCACGCTCATCTACTACCCGCGCGAGAAGGCGAAGCTGATCTTGGCGGGTGTGGAAGACGAGCGCGCCTGGTACGCCACCGTGGTGCCGCGTTTGGTGGCGGTTTGCAAGCGCGCTGCGCGCAAGTACACGACCAGCCGCGTGCGCAAGGCGCTGCCCGCCGAGTTCGCCTACATCATCGAGGAGCTGATGAGCGAGGATAACCACGGTGTGGACAAGGAAGCATATTATGCCGGCATCATCGACGCAGCGGTGCGTACCGGCCGCGGCATCGCGCTTATCGAGGCGCTCGCGCAGCTCATCCAGCGCCTGGCCATCAGCCAGCTGCACATCATCGGCGACATCTACGACCGCGGCCCGCACCCCGACGTCATTATGGAGACGCTGCAAGCTCAGCATAAGGTGGACATCCAGTGGGGCAACCACGACATCGTGTGGATGGGCGCGGCCCTCGGGCAGCGCGGCTGCATCGCGCACGTGGTGCGCAACTGCGCCCGCTACGGCAACCTGTCCATTTTGGAGGACGCCTACGGCATCAACATCCTGCCGCTGGCAAGCTTCGCCCTTGACGCGTACCGTGACGATCCGTGCGTGGGCTTCGGCCTGAAGGGCAACCCCGACCTGTCGCCGTCCGAGCTTGAGATGAACGTGAAGATCCAAAAGGCCATGGCCATCATCCAGTTCAAGGTGGAGGCGGCGCTGATCGACGAGTACCCCGAATTCGGGCTGGAAAGCCGCAAACTGTTGGACAAGATCGATTACGAGGCGGGCACCGTGGTGGTCGATGGCGTGGAGTACCCGCTGACCGACCGCGTGTTCCCCACGGTCGACCCGCAAAACCCCTTCGCGCTCACGCCCGCCGAGGAAGAGGTGATGTGCCGCTTGGAGGCCGCGTTCACCGGATGCGAGAAGCTGCAGCGTCATATGCGCTTCTTCCTGGAAGTGGGCAGCCTGTACAAGATCCGCAACGGCAACCTCATGTTCCATGCCTGCGTGCCGCTCAACGCCGACGGCAGTCTGAAGGAGGTGGACGTGTTCGGCCGCCGCTACAAGGGCCGCGCGCTCTACGACGTGATGGAGCGCTATGTGCGCGCCGCCTTCTTCAGCCATGACGCCGAGGAGAGCCGCCGCGGTCGCGACCTTTTGTGGTACCTGTGGCTGGGCGAGGGAAGCCCGCTGTTCGCGAAGAGCAAGATGGCCACGTTCGAGCTGTACCTCATCGCCGACAAGGTCGCGCGCAAGGAGGTGAAGAACCCCTTCTACACGCTTATCGAGGACGAGCGCGTGATCGCGGGCATCTTCGAGGACTTCGGCATGGACCCGGAGACGTCGCATATCGTGTGCGGGCACGTGCCGGTCAAGGTCAAGGACGGCGAGGACCCCGTGAAGTGCGGCGGACGCGTGTTCATGATCGACGGCGGGTTCTCGAGGGCCTATCAGCCCACCACGGGCATCGCCGGCTACACGCTCATCGATAACTCCTACGAGTTCATCCTGGCGGCGCACGAGCCGCTGAAGTCCGCGGCAGCGGCAGTGGTCGAAGAGCTCGACATCCACTCGAGCCGCCGCGTGGTCGAGCGCGTCGAGCATCGCACGTTGGTGGCCGATACCGACGACGGCGCCGACATCCGCCGCCGCGTCGAGGACCTCGAGCAGCTGCTGGAGGCGTATCGGGACGGCCAGATCGCCGAGGGCGGGCGCTAGCGCCGGCTCGACGGCTTATCGGATTGTGCGGTCGGGGCGCTGCTGCAGGGCGGCGCGCCGACTGTTGCGTTCTGGTGAACAGGGGGTGAACAGGGGACGGAGGTGCGTTCGGGAAAAAGCTTGCGTTTCGCAGGCCTTTTCCCGAACGCACCTCCGTCCCCTGTTCATGTTTCGCCTCGGCCGTCGCGTATCGGGGGCGGCGGTGCAGGCTGGCTGTCGGGGGAGCCGTCGACGTTCGGGCGCTCGATGGCGTGCGGTGCGGAAAAGTTGATGGAAGAAGCTGGGTTCAAGGCATAGCGCTCGCATGCCCGAATGTAGTATTGTTAAGCGTACGTCAAAAAATTGACGCAACTCTTACGAGTATGGGGAATTGCATGGCGCTTACGTTTGCTGACTTTCTTGCGCAGGCTATGGCTCAGCCTATCCTGTTCGTCATTTTGGTGCTCATCATCGGCGTTACCGCGGTGTCCGGCGCAACCGATGCGCCGAACGCCATCGCGACGGTGGTTTCCACGCGTTGCCTCAAGCCGAACACGGCCATCGGTTTGGCCGCCGTGTTCAACTTCGTCGGCCTGGTGGGCATGACGTTCATCTCCACGGCCGTGGCGAAGACCATGTTCGGCATGGTCGACTTCTCAGGAAACACCGATGCCGCCTTGCTTGCCCTGGTGGCGGCCATGATCGGCGCCATAGGCTGGGGCATCTTCTGCTGGTTCTTCGGCATCCCTTGCTCGAAATCGCACTCCCTTATCGCCGGCATCACCGGCGGCGCGGTGGCCATGAACGGCTGGGCGGGCGTTGTGCCCTCCGAATGGGTCAAGGTCATCTACGGCATGGTGTTCTCCCTGCTGGCGGGCTTTGCGCTGGGCTGGGTGTTCACGAAGATCATCGAGCGCGTGTTCGAGATGGCCAACCGCCAGGCGGCCAACATCGTGTTCACTGCCATCCAGGACCTGTGCGCGCTGGCTCTGTCGTTTCTGCACGGCGCGCAGGACGGCCAGAAGTTCATGTCCATCGCCATGCTGGGTATCGCGCTTTCCTTCGGCAGCTCCACGCCCGACGCGGGCGGCTTCCCCATGTGGGTCATGATCACGTGCTCGCTGGCCATCTCTGCCGGCACGGTGGTGGGCGGCAAGCGCATCATCAAGTCCGTGGGCATGGATATGGTGAAGCTGGAGAAGTACCAGGGCGTGGCCGCCAATTTCTCCACGGTGTTCACGCTGCTGTTCGCAAGCCTTACCGGTATGCCGGTGTCCACAGGCCACTGCAACACGTCGGCCATCATGGGCGTGGGCGCCAGCCGTTCCATCAAGCGCGTGAACTGGAGCATCGCCAAGAACATGCTGTTGGCATGGGTGATCACGTTCCCGGCATGCGGCCTTATCGGCTTCGTGCTGGCGAAGCTGTTCATGATGCTGGCGTAAAGCCGTGTCTGCCGCTTGCCGGCCTATCGGGGTTTCGGCTTCGACCGCTTTTCGAACCGTCTTCCGTTTCTTGGGGTAACCAGGGGCGGAAGGCGGTTTTTTGTTGCCCGGGCCCGCATTCCCAACGGGAGGGCAACGGGATGGCGGCGCGCTGTGAACGGGTCGGTTGTGGCGCGGAAACGGTTGCCAGGCGGGCACGGTGCGGGGTTTTCGCCGCTCCTATACTGCGGCGTCGGGCAATAGGGCCCGAACGGACGCGATAGGAGCGCAACATGAACGAGAAGCATATCAAGGGCGTACAACGTGCCTCGGCGGCGGTGGCGATAGTGGCGACGCTGGCCATAACGGGCGGCGCGCTTGCCGGCTGCAGCGGCAACTCGAACGACGACAACGGCCAGGTGGTGGAGGAGTCCGCCGTGGTCGAGCAGGGCGACGCCGGCGCGGCGAGCGCGGACCCCGTGATGGTCACCAAGGTGATCCAAGAAGTGACCGGTGCATATGTGGGCCAGACCGATGATGGCGCGACGGTGTATTACGCGCTCACCGACGACGGGACCCAGCGCATCCTGGCGGTGCGGGCCGCCGATGGCACTTACGAGTCGTGGGTGGGCAATGCCACCTCCAACGGCGAGGAGGTCACCATCACTGACGCGCCTTCCGGCAACACTATCTCCTTCCGCTTCGCCCCGCAGGAAGGCGATTCTGCCCTGATCGATCTAGGCGACAGGGGCCAGGCTGTAGTTGCGCAATGCCCGCTTGAGGTCGTCACGGACGTGGTGGAGGTTTCCGAAGGCTAGGGCGACTGCGCCCCTTGCAGCTTAGGCATGTCGTGTTGGGGGAGGGTCCTTGGCTTGCCCGGCGGGTCAACGGTTACAATATGGCTGACATAACCGCAACGCTGCGCGCCCGTTCGGCCCGCAGCTTGATGCCAAGGGGTTCTCATGGGCAAGCTTGCCAAGCCGGCGAACCGGCTGTTGTTCGCGCTGTGCGTGCTGATCACGGGCGCCATCGCCGGCGCGTTCGTGTGGGCGTTCTTCTTCTGCATGGATATCGGCCTGGGGCTTTTGTGGGAGAAGCTGCCGCAGATGCTCGGGGCCGCGGCGGGGCAGGAGGTTCCGGCGCTTGCGTCGGGGCCGTTCGGGTTCGCCGCATGGCCGCTGATCGTGTGCCTGATCGGCGGCCTTGCCATCGGGCTGTACGACAAACATGTCGGTTTCGCGCCCGAGGAGCTGAACGTGGTCATGGGCAAGGTGAAAGGCGAAGGGCGCTACCCTTACGATCACCTTGGCAAGCGTTCGCTTTCGGCGCTGCTGCCGCTGCTGTTCGGCGGCAGCGTGGGTCCCGAGGCGGGCCTGACGGGCGTGATCGCCGGTTTGTGCACGTGGGTGGGCGACCGCATGCGCCGCTTCGGCGCCGACTTCCGCGCCATGACCGTGGCCGGCACGCAGGCGGCGCTGACGGCCCTGTTCACCGCCCCGCTCTACGGTTTCGCCGCGCCTCTTGCGGGCACCGCCGACGGGCGCGGGCTGGAAGGCGAGGTGGACATCAAGCTGCCGCGCGCCGGAAAGGCGGCGGTGTACCTATGCGCCGTGGTGGGCGCCCTCGGCGCGTTCTTCGGGCTTGCCGAGCTGATTGGCGGCGGGGGCGGTCTGCCGCGTTTCACGGCGGCCAACGTGGGGCCGCGCGAGCTTGCGTGGCTGGTGCCGCTGGCGCTTGCGGGCACGGCGTGCGGCTGGGCCTACCATGCCTCGGGCGCCGCTACCGGCGCGCTGGTGCGCCGCATAGGTGACAAGCCAGTTGCCAAGGCGCTGCTGGCCGGCTTGGCCTTGGCGCTTTGCGGCATGGCGCTTCCCTATACCATGTTCGCCGGCGAAACGCAGTCCACCCTGCTCATGGCGCGCTGGACCGCCATCCCGGCGGGCGCGTTGGTGGCGACGGGCTTCGTGAAGGCGGCACTCACCCCCGCGTGCATCAACCTTGGCTGGCGCGGCGGCCACTTCTTCCCGGTCATCTTCTCGGGCATCGCGCTTGGCTACGGCTTTGCCCAGATCAGCGGCGCCGATGCGGTCTTTTGCGTTGCCGCGTGCACCTCGGCGCTTATGGGCGCGGTCATGCGCCAGCCGCTCATGGCAGCGCTTCTGCTGGTCATGTGCTTCCCGCTCAAGGGCGTGATCGTGATGCTGGCGGCGGCCGCCATCGGCGCGGCCATCCCCCTGCCGAGGGTGTTGAGCCCGCAAAAGGCCGAAGACGCGCTCGGCTCGGCAACGTCGGATAAGGAAGGGGTGCGCCATGCGTAGGCTGCGCATGCTCGTGGAGATCGAGCGTCAGGCGGGCTTTGGCCCCATCACCTGTCTGTTCGTCGTCGTGTTCCTGCTGTGCTCGCTGGCGGTGTGGCTTGCCGACCCGGTGGCGAACACGTTCGGCGACGGCATGTGGTTCAGCTTCCAGGCCGTTTCCACCATCGGCTTCGGCGACGTGACGGCGGCGGGGCCGGTGGCGCGCATCGCCACCATGCTGCTCAGCGTGGTGAGCATCTTCTACATCGCTCTTATCACCGGTGTGGTGGTCAGCTATTGCAACGCCATGCTGCGGCAGCGCCAGGAGGGCACGTTGGCGCATTTTGCCGAGAACCTGGAGCGGCTCGACGAGATGACGCCCGAAGAGTTGGCCGTGTTCTGCGAACGCGTGAAGGAGTACCGTCGCGGGAGGTAGCGCTCGGCGGTCCGGCTTCGGTCGGTTGTGTAGCGCCGCGATTGCGAGATGTGCGATCGGGGCTGTGCGTCGTTTTGGCGCCGCTCCCTGCCCGCACCGCCGATATGCAATCGGAAAAACGCCGCTTGCCGGCGTTTCCCTCTATAAGAAGGAGGCCCCATGGGCTCGAACGAGAACGTGAACGCGTGGCTTGACGCCGCGCCCAATCAGGTGCGCGAAACCACGCAGGAGTTGTTGTCGCAGGTGGAGGCCATGCGAGATGCGCAGACCATATACCCTCCGCAAGACGATATCCTCAACGCGCTCGCGTTCACTGCGCCTGCCGACGTGCGGGTGGTCATCTTGGGTCAGGACCCGTATCACGGGCCGGGGCAGGCCATGGGGCTGTCGTTTTCCGTGCCTGCCGGCTGCAAGCTGCCCCCCAGCCTTCGCAACATGTACAAGGAAATGGCCGCCGACCTGGGGTGTCCCATTCCCGAGAGCGGGGATTTGACCTCGTGGGCCGCGCAGGGCGTGCTGCTGCTCAACACCACGCTCACGGTGCGCGAGCACGCGGCGGCGTCGCACGCCAAGCTTGGCTGGCGGGTGCTCACCGACCATGTGGTGCGCTGCTGCTTGGAGGTGCCGCAACCGGTGGTGTTCCTGACCTGGGGCAAGCACGCCATCGAGTTGGTGGACGGGGCATGGAAAGCCGTGGAGGCGGGCCCTGCGGCGGCATCGCTTGCCAACAAGCATGTGCTCAGGAGCACGCACCCTTCGCCGCTTTCGGCAAACCGCGCTACGGCTACACTGCCCGCGTTCATGGGGTCGCATCCGTATTCCCAGGTCAACAGCATATTGAAGGAAGAGGGCGAACAGCCCATCGACTGGCAGAGCGTGCTTGCGGGGTAGGGCGGCGCCTTTTACGGCTTCGTGATTTGGCCATGTCCTCCGGCGGCATCGCATGTAAAAGCAAGTCGCGCCCGGAACCTCTGTTCCGGGCGCGACTCGTCGGATAAAAGCTTGCGTGCGCCAGCGGCCTATTCGCAGAAGCGCCCGGCTGCGGACAGGAGCGCCTGCATATCAATCGGTTTCGCCAGGTGCGCGTCCATCCCGGCGGCCTTCGATTTCTTACGGTCCTCGTCGAAGGCGTTGGCCGTCATGGCGATGATGGGCACGGTGGATGCGTCGGGGTGGTCGAGCGCGCGTATGGCGCGGGTGGCCTCGTAGCCGTCCATGACGGGCATCATCAGGTCCATCAAGATCAGCGAGATCGCGCCCGGCTTCGAGCTTGCGAACATCTGGACCGCTTCCTTGCCGTTCCATGCTTTGACCACGGCGGCGCCGGCGTGGTCCAGGTAGAACTCGGCGATCTCCATGTTCAGGTCGTTATCCTCGACCAGCAGCACGCGCTTGCCGGAAAGGGAACCCTTGGCTTGCGGGGCGGCCTGCGCGCGTTCGGGACGCGCCGTTGCGTTGTCGTTTATCTTGAACGGCAGCGTGAAGGTTATCTCCGTCCCAACGTCGGGCGTGCTTTGCACGCTGATGGTGCCGCCCATGGCGTCGATGAGCGTTTTCACGATGGACATGCCCAGGCCGGTGCCCTGGTAGCGGGTGCGCGCGCCGTTTTGCTCTTGCGTGAACGGCTTGAACAGGTGCTCGGACACGAACTCCTCGCTCATACCGATGCCGGTGTCGGCGATCTTGAATTCGAACAGCGCCGTATCGCCGTTGCATGAAAGCTCGGTGATGTACGTGCCCACCCTCCCGCCGGGCTTGTTGTACTTGATGGCGTTGCTGAACAGGTTGAGCATTATCTGACGCAGCCGCAGGTCGCTGCCGATGAGCTGGGTATGCTGCACGTCCTTGCGGTAACGCTCGTGGGAGATGTCGCTTTCCAGCATCTGGGCGGCAACGAGCGATTCCACGTCATCGGCCAATTCCAGAAGGTCGAACTCGTCCTGCTCGAGTACCTCCTGCCCGGAGCTGAGCTTGTTCATGTCGAGCACGTCGTTGACCAGGTTGAGCAGGTGGTTCGCCGATATCTGGATCTTGTCCAGGCATTGGCGGGTTTTCGCGGGGTCCTGCTCGCTTGCTCCGATGATGTTGAGCATGCCCAAAATCCCGTTGATGGGCGTGCGGAAGTCGTGGCTCATGCGGTTCATGAACTCGGTTTTCGCCTTGCTTTCGGAATCGGCGGTCTGCAATGCCTGCTCAAGGCGACGTTTCTCCGCTTGTTCCTGTTCGTGGAACGTCGAGGTGTTCTTGATTAGCACGATGCCGCGCACGACAGGAAGCTCATCTTGGGTGTCGATGCGGTATTGCGAATCTTGCGACATGAGCACGACCTTTTGCAACCATTGCAGGTTGTCGTCCGATCCGGTCTCGCAGAACTCGATGGTCACCTCGTTCGCGCCGCCTTTGAAACGCGCAAGCAGCTTCTCCGAGGAATTTGCGAGTCGATAGCTTTCAAGCGTGCCCTCGGTGACGGATCCGGAATGTTTGCGGCAGAAGGCCGTATAGGAGCAAGGTAGCTGCATGTCCGGTTCGGCCAAGCCCCCGTCGGACGCGAAGAACACCTGCTCAAGGCGGTCGTTGGTCAGGTCGACCGAATATGCCGCTTGCGCAGATTCGAGCAGGGCATCTACGTAACCGCCGCTGTTCTCGAGGATGGATTGCCTGAGCTGGTCGTAGTAGCGGGAGAGCTGCTGCTTCTCGCTTGCCGTTCCGTCGGAGAACGGCTCGAGGGCGACCACGAAGTGATGGAGCGCCCCTTCTTCGTCATCGTCTAGGTGCAGCACGGTGACGCGGCCGCGCCATGCCGGGCTTTGCAAGATCAGCTCGATAGGTTCGCTTTGCGGGGTAAGGCGCTTGTGAAGCGTTTCCAGCTGCAGTGCGCGGCGCACCTTGGGTCGTTGCTCTTCGCAAGTCAGCGAACATGCGATGTGCTCGACGGCGCCCGAGTAGTTGCCGCTGTCGGCTAAAAACGTGTTCGATGATGTGCGCAGGATGCGGTACTGGTCGAGCTTGGCATCGCAGTATATGCAGTTGGAGAAACGGAAGCCAAGGCCGGAAACGCGCTTCAAGATGCGCTCGTTTTGCCGTTGGCGCGCCGCTGCCTGGGCAAGGCGCGCGTTGTTCTTGTCTATGTACATGTTCTTGTCCGCTTGGCGGAACAGCTCGCGCATGGTGGGGGATTCGAATTCGCTGGACAGGGCGTAGCCGGCGGCATAGCTGATGGGCATATCGGGATGGGCCTGGGAATACTCATCGGCGTTGTGCCGTATCCGGTCGAGCAGTGCCGCGGCCTGTGCGGCATCGGCGCCGTGCAGCACCGCCAAGAACTCGTCGCCGCCATAGCGGCCGGTGAAGCACAGGGGGCTTTGCGCTTTCGCCAGCTGCAGCGCGAAAGAGCGGATGTATTCGTCGCCCTTTTCGTGCCCAAGGTTGTTGTTGATGGTGCGAAGGTTGTTCAGATCGAACACGAACACGGCCAAGGGGCTTTTGGGGCCGATGGGCTTGGCCTGCGACAAGATTTCCTCGCACTTGTTCTTGTTGGGAAGGCCCGTCGCCTCGTCAAGGTACACCTTGCGTTGCAGCTGCCTGTTCAGGGCCGCGGTGCGCAGCGCGCGGACAAGCTCGATGGCGAACAACGCCAGCAGGGCCACGATATCGGCTATGACGATGCTCTCCAGGCGGTCGAGCGCGGTGGCCTTTTCTTGCGAGTATTCCTCCGCCAGCCCGGTGGTCTGGTCGCAGAGTTCGAAGAAGTCCTCGCTTTTCGCGATGATGTCGGTGTTTTGATAGCCGGTTTCGCGCACGAGCTCGATCTCGGTGCGAAGGTCGGCGAAGCGGTCGGCCAGCTCGGTCATCTTCTCCTGATAGGCTTCATCGTCAAGACGCACCAAATCTAGGTCATCGTTTCCATAGCGCAGTCCATCGATGTAGGAATCCACGGACTCGATCATCTTGTCCTGCGCAAGTCCCGCATCTTCCATCTTCACGATGCGTTGCGTGGTGCCGCGCACCAAGCCGGCGTAGTTCACCACGCGCGCGGTGCCTTGTATGTTTGCGACCAGCGACATGATGTCGAGGAACAGGAAGATGAGCACGATGGTGAGCGCCGTCATGAGGACGCGCGAGATTTGGCTGCCTTTGCTGGTGGTGCGCTTGTTCATCCCAAGCCTTTGCTCTATGCGGAACCCGACTGAAATCAACGAGGAATTTTACCATGAGGTCGCTTCGGGCGGACCGTTTCGCAGGTTCACAAAGTCAGAGCGGTGCCATTTTTCGAAATAAGCGTTGCGTCAGGCGTTATCCCGTGTCAAAACAAGTTAGGCCCGGAACCATTGTTCGGGGCCTAACACATCGGGTTCGGTTGCGTGCGTTGGCCGTTTATTCGCCCCAGACGCGCTCGGCGACCCGTCGCACCAGCGCGATCTTGGCCCACTGGTCATCCTCGGTGAGCACGTTGCCCTCCTCGGTGGAGGAGAAGCCGCACTGCGTGGACAGGCGCAGCTGCTCGAGCGGAACGTACTGCGCTGCCTCGTGGATGCGCGCGATCACGTCGTCTTCGTTCTCAAGCTCGGGGAACTTAGATGTGACCAGGCCCAATACCACCTTCTGGTCGCGGATATGCGCCAGCGGTGCGAAATCGCCGGAGCGGTCGGAGTCGTACTCCAGGAAGAAGCCGTCGTAGTTCGCGCCGCCGAACAGCACCTCGGCCACGGGCTCGTAGCCGCCGGAAGAGAACCACGTGGAGCGGAAGTTGCCGCGGCAGATGTGCGTGGTGATGGTCATGTCGTCGGGCTTTGCCTCAAGGATGCGGTTGATCGCGTCCACGTAGCTCTTCGCCACCTGGTCGACGTCGATGCCCTCGGCGGCGTACGCTTCGCGCTTGGCCGGGTCGCAGAACTCGCCCCAGCTGGTGTCGTCGAACTGCAGGTAGCGGCAGCCCAGGTCGTAGAAGGCGCGCACGGCATCGCGGTACACCTCCACGATGTCGTCGAAGAGCACCGATTCGTCGGCATAGCGCTCGATGGGGCGGTACGTGGCTTTGCCGCGCACGCAGGGGATCAGGTGCAGCATGGAAGGCGCGGGGATGGTCAGCTTCGCCGGATAGTCGCCGGCGATGTCGCGCAGCTTGGCGAAATGGGCCAGGAACGGGTGGTCGCCGAAGGCGATCTTGTCGCGGAACACCAGCTGGGCGCCCTTGGGCTTGGGGCCCTTGAACTCCACCGACCACGTTTCGGCGTCGACGTGCTCGACGTTTTGCAGGCTTTCCAGGAAGTCGAGGTGCCACATGGCGCGGCGGAACTCGCCATCGGTGACGGCCTTGAGGCCCGCTTGCTTCTCCTTCTCCACCAGGTCTGCGATGGCGGCGTTCTCTGCGGCGGTCAGCTGCTCGCGGGTGATGGTTCCGGCGGCGAAATCGGCGCGCGCCTGCTTGAGCGCCTCGGGGCGCAGGAAGCTGCCGACGATGTCATATGCGTAGGGAGGGTTGGTGATGGCCATGGGAGCGTCCTTTCATCGCTTGTGTTGCGAGGGAAAGGATGCCACAGGCCTGCGTGATAGAAAACTATCGGTTTGGTAGGGATATGCATAGCCAAAAGGAATGGAAGTGTGGTTGGGCTGCGCGGGCGGCGCGCGGTGTCGGGTGCCGGCGGGCGAGGCGCCTCGGCCTGGCCTCGTCTTCCGTTTGCGCCGTTCGCGCCGCGCGTCGAAGGGCTCGCGCGAGGGCGAGCTACCTTATTCGCCGGCTTCGCGTTGGTATTCGTTCACGTATTCCTGCAGCAGCTGCAGGTAGCGCTCGGCCACTGAGGACAGCGGGCGGTCGGCGCGTTTGACGTATCCCAACTCCATATGCTCGGGGCTTTCGAGCGGGATGGACACGATCTGGCTGCCGTTGAGGTCCTCGGAGAGGATGCCGCTCGAGATGGTGTAGCCGTCAAGGCCGATGATCAGGTTGAACAGCGTCGCGCGGTCGGTCACCACGATGCTCTTGTCCACCGCCTCGGCGATGTGCAGTTCCTCGGCGTAGTACAGCGAGTTGCGGATGCCCTGGTCGTAGCTCAGGCGCGGGTAGGGCGCCAGGTCGGCAAGGGTTGCGCGCTCAAGGCGCGCCAGCGGGCTGTTGCGGCTGACGAACACGTGCGGTTTCGCACGGAACAGCGGCACGAAGTGCAGGTCGGCCGACTTCACCACGTTTGAGATGACGCTTTCGTTGAAGTCGCAGCGGTACAGCACGCCCAGCTCGCTGCGCTGCACCCGCACGTCGTCGATGATGCCGGCGGTGGACGTCTCGCGCAGCGAGAACTCGTAGCGGTTGCGGTCGTATTCGCGCACGAGCGAGACGAACGCGTTCACCACGAAGGCGTAATGCTGGGTGGAGATGCCGAACACGCGGCGGATGCGGTCGGTGCCCTTGTATTCGCTCTCTAGAAGATCGGCCTGTTCGATGACCTGGCGGGCGCGCGAAAGGAAGCGCATGCCCTCCTCGGTGGGGACGACGCCGGTCCGAGAGCGCGTGAAGATGGTGATGTCCATCTCGCGTTCGAGTTCCGAGACCGCCTTAGAAAGGCTGGGTTGCGCGACGAAGAGCTTGTTCGCCGCCGCGGTGAGCGACCCGGATTCGGCGACCTGGATGACGTATCTGAGCTGTTGAAGTTTCATGGGCCGTATTCTAGCAGGAAGGGAAGGGACCCGGTAGGATATCGCCGGATCGATACGCGTGGCGGACGCGCCGCGGCGGTGTTGCGCGGGGGTCGGCTGCGGCGCTGCGGACGGGGCATCGCCGGTGCGTTGCGAGCGGGTGTTCGCTGTCGTGCCGTGGCGGGCTTGCAGGTGTGCCGCGAGCGGCTTCGCGGCCGTTTCCCTATACGGTTGGTATGCGGAAATTGCGCGACGCTTGCGGGTTCGGCGCGCGATACGCGTATCATGGAAGCGTTTTTCAGGCACTATCGCGGCCCTGCGTCGCCGCATCGGGAAAGGAAGCGAAATGACTCGCATCGGCATTTTGGGATACGGAAACCTTGGACGTGGCGTTGAGCTGGCCATTCGCCAGAACGACGACATGGAGCTCGCAGCGGTGTACACGCGCCGCGACCCTGCAAGCGTGAGCATCGCCACCGAGGGCGTGCCCGTCCGCTCCGTGGCCGACCTGGAAACCGGCAACGAGGACATCGACGTGCTCATCCTGTGCGGCGGCAGCGCCACCGACCTTCCCGAGCAGACGCCGAAGTACGCGGCGCTGTACAACGTGGTGGACTCGTTCGACACGCATGCCAACATCCCCGCGCATTTCGCGAACGTCGACGCGGCGGCCCGCGAGGCCGGCACGTGCGCGCTCATCTCCTGCGGCTGGGACCCGGGCCTGTTCTCGCTGAACCGCCTGTACGCCAACTGCATCCTGCCGCAGGGCGCGGACTACACGTTCTGGGGCCGCGGCGTGTCCCAGGGGCACTCCGACGCGCTGCGCCGCATCCCCGGCGTGGCCGATGCGCGCCAGTACACCATCCCCGTGCCCGCCGCGCTCGATGCGGTGCGCGCCGGCGGCAACCCGCAGCTGACCACGCGCCAGAAGCACACGCGCGAGTGCTGGGTGGTGCTTGAGGAGGGCGCCGACGCCCAGGCGGTGGAGAAGCAGATCGTCGAGATGCCGAACTACTTCGACGAGTACGATGTCACGGTGAACTTCATCAGCCAGGAAGAGCTCGATCGCGACCACGCGGGGCTGCCGCACGGCGGCTTCGTCATCCGCACGGGCACCACGGCCGGCGGCAACGATTGCCGTATCGAGTACTCGCTCGACCTGGGCTCCAACCCTGAGTTCACCGCCTGCGTGCTGGTGTCCTACGCCCGCGCCGTCGCGCGCCTGGCGGCCGAGGGCGCAACCGGCTGCAAGACCGTGTTCGACATCGCGCCCGCCTACCTCTCGCCTGTAAGCGGCGAGGAGCTGCGCGCCCACATGCTGTAAGGGCGCGGTTCCTAGAACTAAGTCAGCGCGCGGGCGGGGGTTTGCCCCGGCTTCGGCGATCGGGGGTCTTCCTTCAGCGATGTTTGCGGCCGTCCCGTTTCCGGGGCGGCCGTTTCGTTTTGCCTCGAAGCTGCTTCTTTTCCGAATCACGGGCTTTTGCGCTGGATGCGTCGGCATGCTGCCGCAAGGCGCTCATGGCGCATGTAGGCGGGGGCGTTGCCGAACGGGCGGCGCTCCCGCTTTGCGTTTGGGGCCGCCATGGGCGTGCCTGAAAATGTCACGTACGTGTAAATTACTCCATACCTTCTTCAAAAAGACGCGCCAGGGTGCTATTTTTTTGCAGTTTCCGTCCTTTGGAAGGGGGATGTGCATGGTAGATGAGAAGCCGGAGGCGGTAGAGCAGGCTCAGGAGAAGGATTGCTCGGCCGCTGCTTCGGAGGAAACCTCCGGTAATGCAAAGTCGCTCGGCGTTTTCTCGTTCGAGGGCGACATGTCGCTGGCGCAGGCCATTCCGCTGGGCCTGCAGCACGTACTGGCGATGTTCGTGGGCAACTTGACGCCGCTTTTGATCGTCACGGGCGCGTGCGGCCTTGCGGGCGCGGAGTTCGCGGACGTGCAGCTGGCGCTGCTGCAAAACGCCATGTGGATCGCTGGCGTGGTGACTTTGGTCCAGCTGTTCGGCGTCGGCCCCATCGGCGGCAGGGTGCCCATCATCATGGGCACGTCCTCAGGCTTCATCGGCGTGTTCAACTCCGTGGCGGCATCCATGGGCGGCGGCCTGTTGGCCTACGGCGCCATCATGGGCGCTTCCATCATCGGCGGCCTGTTCGAGGGCGTGCTTGGCTTTTTCCTCAAGCCTCTGCGCCGGTTCTTCCCGGCCGTGGTCACGGGCACGGTGGTGCTCTCCATCGGCTTGAGCCTGATCAGCGTCGGCGTGAACACCTTCGGCGGCGGCGCCAGCGCCAAGGACTTCGGCTCGTTTGAGAACCTGTGCCTGGCGCTTGTCGTGCTGGTGGTCATTTTGGCGGTCAAGCACGCGACCACCGGGTTTTTGAGCGCATCCTCCATTTTGGTCGGCATCATCGTCGGCTATATCGCGGCGGGCATCATGGGCATGGTCCTGCCCACCACCGGTGTCGACGCGAACGGCGTCGAATATACGAAGGCATGGGTTTTGAACTGGGATAAGGTTGCCGCAGCGGCATGGTTCGCCGTGCCCAACCCGTTGCCCGTGGCGCCTGTGTTCGACATGCGCGCCATCGCCCCCGTGCTCGTGATGTTCGTGGTCACCGCCGTCGAGACCGTCGGCGACATCTCCGGCGTCACGCAGGGCGGCATGAACCGCGAGGCCACCGACAAGGAGCTTTCCGGCGGCGTGATCTGCGACGGCTTGGGCTCCACCGCGGCGGCCCTGTTCGGCGTGTTGCCGAACACCTCGTTCAGCCAGAACGTCGGCCTGGTCACCATGACGAAGATGGTCAACCGCAAGGCCCTGGCCTGCGGCGCGGTGTTCCTGATCTTGTGCGGTTTGTGCCCGAAGCTGGGCGCGGTGGTCTCCATCATGCCGCAGTCCGTTCTGGGCGGCGCGGCCGTCATCATGTTCGCCTCCATCGTGGTCAGCGGCATCCAGCTCATCACGCGCGAGCCTTTGACCCCGCGCAATCTGAGCATCGTGTCGGTGGCCTTGGGCCTGGGCTACGGCATCGGCGCCAACCCGGCGGTTTTGGCAGGCGCTCCCCAGATGGTTAGCCTGATCTTCGGCGGCTCCGGCATCGTTGCCGCGGCTGCCATGGCCATCATCTTGAACATCGTGCTCCCCAAGGACAAGGAAATCACCCAAAGCGACGCAGACGTATAGCCTTTCGCGACGCCTATATGATGAGAATGCCCGGTAGGTCTGCGTGACCTGCCGGGCATTTTTGGCTTTCAGGGGCTTTTACGGTGAGGCAAACCCGCGCTCATATGCGCCTGCAGCACCTCCAGGTCCTGCACAGTGTCCACGTCGAACTGCTCCCATTTGCTAGCGGCTTCAACGCAACGCACGCGCTGCGCATGCGCTTTCGCCACGAAGCCGCCGCCCTTGCCGGGCGGGAGCGCGCGCAGCTCGTCGAAGGCCCAGGCGGGGAACAGCACCGGTGCGCCCGGTGTGCCCTGGAAGCTGACGCGCCAGATGAGCTCGGGGTGCGCTTCGGCGCCGCGAAGCAGGGCGGCAAGGGTGTTCGCGCTGATGAGCGGCTGGTCTGCCTGGATGAACGTGACCGTGTCGCATCCGTCCATGGCTTGCATTCCCAGACGCACGGTGTCGCTTCTGAGCGGTTCATCGTGCTGGATGGCTTCCACGCCCAGGCTGCGGCACGTCTTCGCCACGTCCATGTGGCGCGTGACCGCCACGCGTTTCGCGAATAGCCCGTCACAGGCCCTGATCGCGTGGGCGATAAGCGGCGCGCCGTCAAGGTCCGCCATGAGCTTGTTCGACCCGAAGCGCGTGCCCAGGCCCGATGCCATGATGATGCAGCCGTGTACGGCGTTCGGGGTTTCAATGGGGCTGGTCATGGTCGGTTCGCCTTTGCAGATTCGATGGTCGGTCGGTCGGGTTCGGTGTGCGGGGCTTTCGAAGGATTCCCTGGCCACAGTATAATATGTACGTTTCTATAAACCTCAAGCAACGGGGTGTGCATCATTATTACCTTTCAGAAATATGAGCGCCCGCAAAGCCTGCAGGAGGCTTGGGAGCTGAACCAGAAGAAGCGCAATCGCGTGGTGGCGGGCATGATGTGGCTGAAGATGGGCAACCATTCCTTCGGCACCGCCATCGACCTGCGCGATCTGGGCTTGGACACCATCGAGGAGACCGACGAGGAGTTCCGCATCGGCGCCATGGTCACCCTGCGCCAGATGGAAACCCACGCCGGCCTTGACGCCTATTCCTGCGGCGCCATCAAGGCGGCGTTCCAAGACATCGTGGGCGTGCAGTTCCGCAACGGCGCCACGCTCGGCGGAAGCCTGTGGCGTCGCATGGGCTTCTCCGACATCGTCACGGCGTTTCTTGCCATGGACAGCTACGTTGAGCTGCATGAAGGCGGCATCGTGCCCCTGGAGCGTTTCGTGAGCATGCCCTACGACAAGGACATCCTCGTGCGTCTTATCGTCAAGAAGCGCCCCGGCGCCTTCGCGTACCAGGCCGTGCGCAAGCAGCGCACCGACCTGCCCACGCTTAACTGCATGGTGGCGAAGATGGGCGACGAATACCGCGTGACGGTGGGCGCGCGTCCGGGTCGTGCCGTGCTTTTGCGCGACGATCGGGGTATCCTTGCCGACGGTATCACCGACGCAAGCGCCGCGGCGTTTGCCGACCATGTCGCGGGAAGCATCCGCGTTTCCGGAAATATGTGGGGCAGCGCCGAGTACCGCCGCGCGCTTGCACCCGTGCTCGTGCGCCGCGCCCTGCTGGCGTTAGGGGAGGTGCGCTAGATGGAAGTCAAGATCAAGCTGAATGGCAAAACGGTGGCAGACGACATCCCCGCCGACATGCTGCTCATCGATTTCGTGCGCGCCCACGGGTGCAAAAGCGTCAAGCGCGGTTGCGAGACGTCCGCGTGCGGCCTGTGCACGGTGATGCTCGACGACGTGCCCGTGCTGTCCTGCTCCACGCTGGCCGCCCGCGCCAACGGCCGCAGCGTCTGCACGCTGGAAGGCCTGCAGGCCGAGGCGTCGGAGTTCGTGGGCTTCATTGCCGACCAGGGCGCCGAGCAGTGCGGTTTCTGCAACCCCGGCTTCGTGATGAACACCATCGCGCTGCTGCGAGAGAACCCCGATCCTACCGACGATGAGATCCTGGCGTATCTGAGCGGCAACCTGTGCCGTTGCTCGGGCTACGTGGGGCAGCTGCGCGGCATCCGCGCCTTCCTGGACGAAAAGCATGGCAAGGAGGTCGAGCGTGGATAGGCCCGAATATCGTTCCGTGGGCAAATCGGTCCGCAAGAAGGACTCGATGCAGCTTCTGCTGGGCAAACCCGTCTATACCGAGGACATCGCACCCGATGCGCTGGTGGTCAAGCTTCTGCGAAGCCCCCACGCCAACGCCATGGTGAAGACCATCGACACGTCGAAGGCCAAGAAGGTTCCTGGCGTGGTTGACGTGTACACCTGGGAGGATGTGCCCGACCAGCGTTTCTCCAACGCCGGGCAGACCTACCCCGAAACCAGCCCCTACGATCGCCTGATCATCGATCGGCACGTGCGCTTCGTGGGCGATGTGGTGGCCATCGTGGCGGCCGAGAACGAGAAGGCGGCGCAAACTGCCCTTTCGCGCATCAAGGTTGAATACGACGTGTTGGAGCCGGTCCTGGATTTCCGCACCGCGAAGGACAACCCCGTGCTGGTGCACCCCGAGGACAACTGGCATATGCTGTGCGACCTGGGCGGCGACAACACGCGCAACCTGGTGGGCACCACCTCCGACGCCGGCGGCGACATCGAGGCGGTGCTGGCCGATTGCGACGTGGTACTGGAGCGCACCTACCATACGAAGGCGTACAACCAGGCCATGATGGAGACGTTCCGCACGTTCACCCAGCTGGACCGCTATGGCAGGCTGCACGTGATCTCGTCCACGCAGATCGTCTACCACGTCCGCCGCATCCTATCGCACGCGCTCGGCATCCCGAAAAGCCGCATCCGCGTGGAGAAGCCGCGCATCGGCGGCGGTTTCGGCGCGAAACAGACCGCGGTGTGCGAGGTGTACCCCGCGTTCGTCACCATGAAGACGGGGCGTCCGGCCCTGTGCGTGTTCTCGCGCAAGGAATCGCAAACCTGCGGGTCACCGCGCCATGAGATGGAGGTCAAGGTCCGCCTGGGTGCGAATAACGACGGCCGCATCCGCGCGCTTGGGGTGACCACGCTGTCGAACTCGGGCGCCTACGGCGAGCACGGTTGGGCCACGGTCGGCCTGACCGGCCACAAGTCCATCCCGCTGTACACCGGCTCGCTCGAAGCGTTCAAGTTCGACGCCAACGTGGTGTACACGAACATGCAGCCGTCGGGCGCGTACCGCGGCTTCGGCGCCACGCAGGGCCAGTTCGCCGTGGAAACCGCCGTCAACGAGCTGGCGGCGAAGCTGGGCCGCGACCCGGTGGAGCTGCGTGAGCAGAACATGGTGCGCGAAGGCATGTCCATGCCCGCCTACTTCGGCGAGGTGGCCAACGCCTGCGCCCTGGACCGTTGCATGCAGCACTGCAGCGACATGTTCGGTTGGAAGGAGAAGTTCCCCGTACGCGATATGGGCAACGGCAAGGTGCGCGCCGCCGGCGTGGCCATGTCCATGCAGGGTTCGGGCATCTCCGGCATCGACGTGGGCTCGGTTACCGTCAAGCTTAACGACGACGGGGGATACATGCTGCTCATCGCCGCGGCCGACATGGGCACGGGTTGCGACACCATCCTGGCTCAAATGGTCGCCGAGCACATGGAATGCCCGCTGGAAGCCGTGAGCGTGTTCGGCGCCGACACCGATGCGTCCCCGTACGATTCCGGTTCGTATGCGTCTTCCACCACCTATGTCACCGGCATGGCCGTGGAGAAGGCGTGCACGCAGCTCAAGGAGCGCCTGTGCGCCATCGCCGCCGAGGCGCTCGGCTGCGATGCGGCCGAGCTGAGCTTCGAAGGCGGATGCGTGCGCCACGAAGCAACGGGACGCACGGTCTCGCTGCCTGAGATCGCCGCGAAAAGCCAGTGCAACTGCCGCCTTGCCCCGGAGGCCACCGCGCAGCATTCCTCGCCGGTGTCCCCGCCGCCGTACATGGTGGGCATGGTGGAGATCGAGCTTGACCGCGAGACCGGCGTGGTGGAAGTGCTCGACTACGCCGCCGTGGTCGATTGCGGCATCCCCATCAACCCGGCGCTCGCGCGCATCCAGGTGGAAGGCGGCATCGTGCAGGGCATTGGGCATACGCTCATGGAGGACGTCACCCGCACGCCCAAGGGTGCCATCCGCGAATCGAGCCTGTTCACGTACCGATTGCCCACCCGTCTGGACACGGGGCGCATTAACGTGGAGTTCGAGCATTCCTACGAGCCCACCGGTCCGTTCGGCGCGAAATCCATCGGCGAGATCGTCATCAACACGCCGGGCCCTGCGTTGGCGCAGGCCATCTATCGGGCAACGGGCGTGTGGCATCGCGAGCTGCCCATCCTTCCCGAGCACATCCTTCTGGCGAAACCGGAGGAGCGGGAATCTTAAGCAGCTTGCTACATATCCAGCGTGGGCTTACGGCCATCATCGGCGGTGGCGGCAAGTCCACGCTTTTGCGCGCCTTGGCCGAGGAGCTGTCGCGCGATGCGCGCGTAATCGTGGCCACGAGCACGAAGATGTACGTGCCCGATTGGTGCCCCGTGGTGCTTAGCGCATCGCCCGATGATGCGCGGGCGGCGCTTTTGGAAGCTCCCATCGCGTGTGCGGGTTCCATTCATCTGCCCACGGGGAAGCTGGCTGAGCCGCGGGTGGCTTTCGCCGACCTGGTGCGCTTGGCGGACTACGTGTTGGTGGAGGCCGATGGGGCGAAGAAGCTCCCGCTGAAGGCGCATGCCGAGCACGAGCCGGTCATCCCCGCGTGCGCGGGGCGGACGGTGTGCGTGGTCGGGATCGATGGCATAGGTGCCCCCGTTTCGCAGACGTGTCACCGGCCGCAGCGCTTTGCGCAGCTGGCCGGCGTTTCCGTCGATGACGCGGTCACGTCCGAGGCGGTCGCTGCGGTGCTGCGGGCCGAGCGGCTTCATGACGTGGTTTTGATCAACAAGGTGGAAGCTCCCGTCGATTGGCAGGCGGCGCGACGCATCGCGGCGCTGTGCAAGACGCCGGTGGTGGCGGGAAGCCTTTGGAGGGACGATCTTCGATGCTTGCGGTGATCCGCGGCGCCGGCGATATCGCCAGCGCCATCGCGCTGCGCCTTGTGCGATGTGGCGCTTCCGTGCTTATGACTGAGATAGAGCAGCCTTTGACGGTGCGTCGCACCGTGGCCTTCAGCGAAGCTGTTCGCATGGGGAAAACCCAGGTGGAAGGCGTGACGGCCGTGCGGGTACGGGACGCTTCCCATGCCTTGGAGCTGCTTTCCGGCGAAGGCGTCGTCGCTGTTTTGGTGGACCCCGCGTGCGCATGCGTCAACGACGTGGTGCCCGACGCGGTGGTCGATGCCGTGCTGGCCAAGCGCAACCTAGGCACTACCATGGATATGGCTCCCATCGTCGTCGGGGTCGGCCCGGGCTTCGCGGTGGGCGTGGATTGCCATGCCGTGGTGGAGACCATGCGCGGGCACACCCTGGGTCGTGCGTATTACGAGGGCTCGGCGCTGCCGAACACCGCGGTGCCCGGGCTGGTGGGCGGTTTCGCCGGCGAACGCGTGCTGCGCGCTCCCTGCGATGGCATGTTCCGCGGCGTTGCGGCCATAGGCGATCATGTTGAGGAAGGCCAGGTTGTGGCGTATGCGGGAGATGCTCCCGTGGTTGCCACGCTCACGGGCGTTTTGCGCGGCCTGATAGCCGATGGAGTGCAGGTTCACCAGGGCTTGAAGTGCGGCGACGTGGATCCACGCGGCCAGAGCGGTTATTGCGGGCTGGTCTCGGATAAAGGCCTGGCGGTAGCGGGCGGCGTGCTGGAGGCCATCCTTCATTTGAGTGGAACGTTTTCGGCCCGATAGGGCGTGAGGTGGGAAGATGCGCAAGATTGCAGAGCATATCGCAGGCGCTTGCCGTGCGGGCGAGCCGTTGGTGCTGGTCGTGGTGGCGGAAAGCAAGGATTCAACGCCGCGCAAGGCAGGGACGCTCATGTTGGTATCTGCCGATGGGCTGGTGTGCGGCACCATCGGCGGAGGCGCCCTTGAGGCGCATGGCATAGCCTGCGCGCGCCGTTTGCTGGGGGGTACGGCGCACCGCTTCGAGAGCATGGGACTTGAGGAGCGTCTGGGCATGGTCTGCGGCGGAAGCGCAAGCTTGCTGCACGTTCCGATATGCGGCGGCAGCGCAGTGTGGGCCCAGGTTGCCAGCGAGCTGTTGCACTGCTCCGAGCAGCGCATTCCGGCGTATCTGGCGTTAAGCTGCTGCGATGACCTGTCGCGATCCGACGAAGGTGTCGCGTTGCTCGATGCCGACGGGGCCTTGCTTGTGGGCGACGACTCCGCGCCGGGCGATCGGGTTTGCGGCCAGAAGGGGCGCTGCATCGCGGAGGGTTGGCTTATGCTGCCCGTTCCCTTGCCGGTTCGCGCCGTGGTGTTCGGCGGCGGGCATGTGGGCGGCGCCACCGTTTCGGCCCTGTCGCGCGTGGGGTTCTCCTGCACGCTGTTCGACTGCCGGCCCGAGTTCGCGAACGCCGGCAAATCCCATGGCGCGCAGCAAGCTATCGTGGGGGATTACAACAACATCGCCGCGTCCCTGGCCCTTGACGAACGCGATTACGTTCTCATCATGACGCACAGCCATCAGCACGATTTCGCCGTGCTGGAGCAGGTGCTCCGCCAGCCGTTGGCATACGTGGGGTTCATGGGATCGCGGCGCAAGATAGCCACGGCGCGCGAGCGCATGCTGGAAGCGGGAATCCCCGAGTCGGCGCTTGATGCCGTGCACATGCCCATAGGGTTGGATATCAAAGCGGAAACGCCCGAGGAGATAGCCGTCAGCATAGCCGCCGAGTGCATCCTACACCGAGCCACGTGCTAAGCTGCGCCGCGGCTTCGGCGGCAAACGGCTGTTTTTCGCCGGGAAGCGTGGTTGACGGAACGGTAACGGTTGGAAAAACTTTGGTCTGAAAACGCACCAAAAGGTATGCGGAATGAACAGGGTTTCGCTGGAAAATACGCGCCGAAACATAAGGATTATAGGATCGGGCAATCATTTTTAGCCATAGATTCACGGGATTCGATCGATAGAAGCTGGCAACGAATTTATCGAAAATCGATTGACAATGACAATCGCCGTCAAGTTTAATGCGCTCTGACGCAAGTCGTGGGAAAACGTATTTGCGCAACCTCATTGAAGGCTGTCAACAGAAAGGGTATTGCCATGGCGGATAACGTGGTAGTGGCAAGGAACACCGAGAACGCACCGAAGTGCCCGATGTGCTCTCAGACCGTCGCTTTCTCCCATTACAACAACCTCTCGGCCCAGCTGCCTGTCGATCCTAAGACCGGCGCAATCGTCGAGGGCGGTGTCAAGGAGCAGGCAGAGCAGTGCTTCCGCAACATCGCAGCCATCGTTGCGAGCATCGATCATGACCTGAACGACGTCGTTCGCGTCACCATCTTCGTCAAGGACATCATGGACATCGACGTTGTGGAGAGGGCCTACAAGTCCTTCTTCACCACCTACGTGCCCGCCCGCACCATCGTTGCCGTCAACGATCTGCCCATGGGCGCCCTGGTCCAGGTTGAGGCTCTGCTCACCAACGGCGAAGGCACCATCCCGAACGAGCCCCAGGCCGGCGACCTGGTCAAGTACGCCAACAACACCCACAACGCTCCGTTCGACGCGATGTCCACGCAGTCTGTGGCGTTCTCCCACTACAACAACATCACCGCTCAGCTGCCGATCGACCCGGTTTCCAACCAGATCGTCATGGGCGGCGTGCAGGAGCAGACCGCTCAGTGCCTGAAGAACATCAAGGCCGTCCTGACCGCCATGGATGTTCCGTTCGACGACATCGTCAAGGTCACCGTCTTCCTGAAGGACCTCGGCGACGTTGAGGCCATGAACGAGATCTACAAGCGCTTCTTCCCGGATTCGGGCATCGCCCGCGCCGTCAACTACCTGCCGGCCCGCACCGTGGTCGAGGTCGCCGACCTGCCGCAGCACGCGCTCGTGCAGATCGAGGCCGTGTGCTCCCACGGCGACGGCACCCCGCCGCAGGCCGTTGAGGCCCGTCATGGCCTGATCATCGAGGCCAACAACATCGCCAACGCTCCGAAGGACGAGCTGTCCTCCCAGACCGTGGCGTTCTCCCACTACAACAACATCTCCGCCCAGCTCGGCGTTGACCCGGCAACGGGCGCGCTGGTCGCCGGCGGCGTGAAGGCCGAGACCGAGCAGGCTCTGAAGAACATCAAGGCCATCATCGAGAGCGTTGACCATGTCCTGGAGGACTGCGTCAAGGTGAACATCTTCGTGAAGGACATGAACGACATGGACGCCGTCAACGAGGTGTACGCTCAGTTCTTCCCCGAGGGAACCCCCGCTCGTCGCGTGGTCGGCGTTGCGAACCTGCCCATGGGCGCCGCCATCCAGATCGACGCCATCTTCGGCAACTTCGAGGGCACCCCGCCGATCGCCTAGCGCATCATCCGCGGATCCTTGTCGATCATCGGGAAACCGATGGTTTTGGAAAGGGAACGGGTTTTTCACCCGTTCCCTTTCTTGCGCTTGGGGAAGGTGTGGGCGTCCACGTTGCGAATAGGGGCGGTTGCGGCCCTTGGGTGTCGCCGATCGGCCCGCTCTTGGGTTGGTGCGCGTTGCGAATGCAAGTGATCGCAGACCCGTACACGCTGCGGCGATGGGGCGGGTGGCGACTTGAAACGCCGTAGCGCCTGCTGTGGCGGCCTTTTAGCTTGAGATTCGCCGCATGCCCTTGCTTTATGGGGAAAGGCATGGGCATGATGGTTTCTTACGATGTAAGGGCGCGGGGGAGCCGTGCTTCAATTGGTGGTACAGGGAAAATAAAGGAATGGATGCGGGGCGCCTGTTGTGTGCGGGCGCCTTGACGCATCGGGAAAGGACGGCCTACATGAAATGGAACGTGGTCACGGATTCAAGCTGCGACCTTATTCCGTCGGACTATCGATCTGACGCGATCGAGCTATCCAGCGTGCCGTTCGAGATCAGCGTCGGCGTTCGCGGGTATACCGATAACGAGCAGCTTGATATCGAGGAGATGCTGCGCGATATGGAGCAGGAGAAGACTGCCAGCTACACCTCGTGCCCCGCTCCGGGCGCGTGGCTTGAGCAGTTCGAGAAGGCGGATCGCACCATCGCCATCACCATCTCGTCGCAGCTTTCCGGCAGCATGAACAGCGCTCTTACCGCCCGTGATTTGGTGCTCGAGGCGGACCCGGATAAGAAGATCGCCGTGCTTGACTCCCGTTCTACGGGCCCTGAGCTGGTCCTTTGCGTACGCGAGATCGAAAGGCTCGCTCGCGAGGGCATCGACTTCGACGAGGCGGTGGAGCGTGCGAATGCGTTTCTGGATAAGACCAAGGTGATTTTCGCGCTCTCGTCCTTCGACAACCTGATTAAAAACGGTCGTATGAATAAGATGGCGGGCTTCCTTGCCAAGGCGCTGGGCATGTGGGGTATCGGCAGCGCCAGCGACGAGGGCCGGATCGTCGTCGAGGGCAAGACGCGCGGTCCGAAGCGCACCGTCCGCTCGCTCATCGAGTGCATGAGGGAGCGCGGGTTCTCCGGCGGCAACGTTGCCATTAGCCATTGCGACAACCATGCTGTTGCCCAGGCTCTTAAAGAGGGCATTTTGAGCGCCTGGGAGGATTCCCGAATCGAGATCCTCCCGACCAGGGGCCTTTGCAGCTACTACGCTGAACGCGGCGGTTTGATCGTCGGCTTTTAGCTGACGGATCGTCGCGCGTTGTTGATTGCAGAGATGCGGTTTCGTTAGCAACAGCGTTTCCGAAATGGTTGAGCCGCGCTCCAAAAGATTGTTTGAGCGCGGCTCGTTTTGCTTGACGGGACGGCATAGACGCAAATCCTACTCCTGCGTGATGCATCGCATCCAGGGCAGAGTACATGACAGGGATGGCATAAGGCGCGGACTCTGCTCTTTTAGGTTACAGGTCGTCGGGGCAGTCTAGCTCAGCTTCGATTTTCGCGCGGCGCTGCTTTGCCTCGAAGAATGCCAAGCACAGTGCGCCGAATACGGCAACGAAGATGGTCACGCCGAACACCACGCCCGTTGCCAGGTTCGCTCCCCAAAAGACACTTTCAATCGGCACAATCTGCGCCTCGGCGATGCAGCGCATAGCAGCGATGGCAAGTGCGCTTACGGTGCCGGTGATGCCCGAAATGAGCAGGAAATAGCCCATGGGAATGTGCTCGGTTTGCCCGAAGCGGTTGGTATCGACGTACCCCTTCCGAGTTTGCATCACTGCGCAGATGATCATCACGATGAAAAGCCATGCGTACATGACGGCGTCAACAGGGTTCGCGAAGAGGCGAAACGCTTCGTCGGCGCCATCGTGCACCCACGCTACCTGCTGGGCCATGATTTGGTACACAAGCAACGTGAGCATGCCGAACGATAGCAGCATGAACCCAAGCTTATAGATTTTCGCGTTCTCGGCCTCGAGCCGCTCGTCCTTCGGACCTGCGTATTCGCGCCATTTCCGGGTAAGTTTCATATTTTGCAGCTTCATGATTCTCTCCTAAAAGGATGTGTTCGAGTTTGGGTTAACGTGCTGGGTTGCAGATGGCGGAACCGGGTTAGCGATCTTCGTCCCAGAAAAGGTCGTTTAGGGTGACATGAAGGGTTTTGCAAATGGCAACGCATAAATTGAGCGTGGGATTATAACCGCCTGCCTCGATAAGGCCGATGGTTTGGCGTGTGACGCCGACGGCTTCGGCGAGATCGGATTGCGAAAGGCCGGCCGCTGCGCGCGCTGCCTTCATACGTAGGTTTTTCTGGCCCGGCATGGGCTTCCTTTCGACATATGGACAGATATCCGTTGCAACATGACAGAAATATATTGCATCCAAATCGTAATGTCAATTATATGTTGCATTATGAAATGTAAATAAGGCAATTCGCTATCGGTGCAAGAAGCGTTGCAAACGATCTCTCACGAAAAAGGCGCCTTGCAAAAAGCAAAGCGCCTCGGATGGGCGATATGTTGTTGCGGGTTTACTCCCACTCCACCGTGCCGACGGGCTTGGGGGTGAGGTCGTAGCACACGCGGCAGATGCGGGGGACCTCAGCGGTGATGCGGGCGGTGATGCGCTTGAGCAGCGCCCAATCAAGCTCGGGAACCTCGGCGGTCATGACGTCGACCGTGTTGATGCAGCGGATGATGCAGGGCCAGTCGTAAGCGCGCTTGCCTTCGCGCACGCCGGTTGCGCGGAAGTCGGGCACCACGGCGAAGTACTGCCAGATGGTCAGGCCGGCGTTGTCGATCTCCTCGCGCACGATGGCGTCGGCCTCGCGCAGCGCCTCCAGGCGGTCGCGGGTGATGGCGCCCAAGCAGCGAACGCCCAGGCCAGGGCCAGGGAAGGGCTGGCGCTCGACCATGTTCTCGGGCAGACCCAGCTCGCGGCCGACCACGCGCACCTCGTCCTTGTACAGCAGCTTGACGGGCTCGCACAGCTCGAACTGCAGATCATCGGGCAGGCCGCCTACGTTGTGGTGCGCCTTCACGCCGTCCTGGGACTCCAGGATGTCGGGGTAGATGGTGCCCTGAGCCAGGAAGCTGACCTCGTTGCCGACCTTGCGGGCCTCCTCCTCGAACACGCGGATGAACTCGGCGCCGATGATCTTGCGCTTGGCCTCGGGCTCCTCGATGTCGACGAGCTTGCCCAGGAAGCGGTCGGTTGCGTCCACGTAGACCAGGTTCGCGTCCAGCTGGTTCTTGAACACGTCGATGACCTGCTCGCTTTCGCCCTTGCGCATAAGGCCGTGATTGACGTGCACGCAGATGAGCTGCTTGCCGATGGCGCGGATGAGCAGCGCGGCCACGACGGAGCTGTCGACGCCGCCGGAAAGGGCCAGCAGGACCTTCTTGTCGCCGATTTGCTCTCGGACTGCGGCAACCTGTTCGTCGATGAACGCCTGGGCAAGTTCGGGGGTGGTGATGCGCACCATATCGTCGGGACGCTTGTTCGGATCCATGCAGAGCTCCTTTAGTTCGCGGGTATGCGCTGCCGTGCGCAACGCATGAGTCATAACTCGATATTATATGCGGCTGGGTCCAGGTTTTCCTTTGCCGAGACCTGCTTTTTTGCGGTCGAGCAGCGGATTTACCCTATTCGGCGGCAAGTGGGCCGTGTTTGCGCGCCGTTGGGAGGCGACATTCGATTCCCTCTCGACGGCATGAGGATGCGCATATTGCCCGGTTGTGGGGATCGCTCCTGCGGCGTCGGCGCAGGAGCAGCCGTGCCATCGATGTATGCCTGCGGGTGCTCCTGGCGAGGTCGCGGGGCTGCTCCTGGTGATTGTGCGGTTGCTCCTGGTAGGATACGGGTACGGTATCGAGCGAAGGGGGTTCCATGAAGTACAGACGTTTGGGCGTGACCGGGCTTGAGGTCAGCGAGATCGGCTTCGGCGCGGAGTGGATGCCGGGCGATGACCAGGAGAAGGTTTCCCGTTTGGTTGATTTCGCGGTGGAGCAGGGCGTCAACATCGTGGATTGCTGGATGGCCGACCCGGCGGTGCGCAGGGTTTTGGGCAACGCCGTCTGCGCGAATCGCGACAAGTGGATCGTGCAAGGTCACTTCGGCGCCACCTGGCAAAACGGCCAATACACCCGCACGCGCGACATGGATGCGGTGATCCCGGCATGGGAGGAGTTGCTCGCTTGCTTCGGCGGGCATATCGAGCTGGGGCTGATCCACTTCGTGGATGCGGTCGCCGAGTTCGAGCAGATCATGGAAGGTCCCTTCATCGAGTACGTGCGCGCCGAGAAGGCTGCAGGGCGCATCGATCACATCGGCCTGTCCACACACAACCCTGAGGTTGCACTGCGGGCTGCGGCCACGCCGGACATCGAGATGATCATGTTCTCGATCAACCCCGCTTACGACATGCTGCCTGCTTCCGAGGACATCAACGACCTGTTCAAGGACGAGTATCAGCCCGGCCTTGAGAACATGGACCCGCAGCGCAAGCGTCTGTACGCGCTGTGCGAGAAAAACGGCGTGGGCATCACCGTGATGAAGCCGTTCGCGGGCGGGCGCCTGTTCGACGCCGGGAAATCGCCGTTCGGTGCGGCGATGACCCCCGTGCAGGCTTGCCATTACTGTCTGACCCGCCCCGCGGTCGCCTCCGTGTTGGCCGGCTTCAGGGACATCGAGGAATGCGCAGGTTGCCTGGCGTACGAAACCGCTGATGACGAGGCGAAAAACTATGCATCCATCTTGGCTAGCGCGCCGCAGCACGCTTATTTCGGCAACTGCATTTACTGCGGGCATTGCCAGCCTTGCACCGTGGGCATCAACATTGCCGAGGTGAACAAGTACTCCGACCTTGCGCAGATGCAGGATGAGGTGCCCGCATCTGTGCGCGACCATTACCTTGCCCTTGAGGTTCGCGCCGGGGACTGCACCGGATGCGGCGCCTGCGAGGCGAACTGCCCGTTCGGCGTGCCCATCGCGCAGCGTATGGCGGAAACCGCCGCGTTGTTCGGCGTTTAGCGGGGAAGGGGAGCGTTGGGGGCCTCGGCGCGATCGTCTGTGCTTGGGGCTTTGGCGGGATAGGCCCGTTTCCTTGAATGTCTCGGTATCAAGCACCTTCGCGATTGCAGTGCGTACAGGCTTTGCAGCTTCCAGGCTATAGAGCAACGCTTTTTGACCAGGCATTTTCTCCTGAATGTGCTCAGCCACGAGCTATCGTTTACCTCAAGCGGTTATTTTCATTCGTGATTATAGGCACTTGCAAATATTATTATCGTCTGTGTATAATCAGCGAAATGACAGGCGCCCTTTCGCATGCGAAGGGGCGCCTGGTGGTATGGGGACAAAAAAGAAGGGAACCAGTATGAAAAAGATGAAGAACCGCCTGACAGCGATCGCGGCCGTGGCGTTTGCCGCCGTGCTCGCCTGCGGCGTGCTGGCAGGATGCTCCTCCGACAAGGGCGAGCAGAAGGCCGAGCAGCCGGAGCAGACCGCTGCAGCCAGCCTTGAGGGCAAGAGCCTCAACATCTATTGTGGCGCCGGCATGACCAAGCCGTTCCAGGAGATCGCGGACGCCTTCAAGGCCGAAACCGGCTGCGAGATGAACATCACCTTCGCCAACGCCGCTCAGATCCAGACGCAGATCAACACCACGCAGGAGGGCGACTTCTTCATCGCAGGCTCCGCCGATGAGCTCAAGCCCGTCAGCGATTATGTTGCCACCAGCACCGACCTGGTCAAGCACATTCCCGTCCTGGTCGTGCCCGCCGACAACCCCAAGGGCATCCAGACCGTCAGCGACCTTGTGAAGTGCGACACCCTTCTGCTGGGCGACCCTGAGTCCACGCCGATCGGCAAGATCGCCGTCAAGGCCATGACCGATGCCGGCATCATGGAGCAGGTCAAGGCCTCTGGCGCCATCACCACCTCCACAACCGCTCCGCAGATCGCCGAGGCGCTGGCCAAGGGCGAGGGCGACGCCGCCATCGTGTGGAAGGAGAACGCGGGCAAGGACGGCCTGACCATCCTTGAGAACTCCGGCATGGAAAACTACGTCAAGACCGTGCCCAGCGCCGAGCTGACCTGTGCCGCCGATGCCGACGCCGTCAAGGCCTTCTCCGAGTTCCTGCAGACCGAAACTGCCAAGAACATCTGGACCAAGTTCGGCTACGAGCTGGTGTAACGCATGTTCGCGGCACCTGAGCCAAAACGTCACAGAGGCCGCAAGCGCAACATCTTCCCGGCATTGTGCATGCTGGTAACGGGGATGGTGCTCCTGTTCATCGGGAGCGCCATCTTCGCTATTGTGGCGGGCGGCATCTCGCATTTCGGCGAGGCCATCAGCTCCGAGGAGGTATTGTTCTCCTTGCGCATGAGCGTGACCACTTCGAGCATTTCCACCGTCATCTGCCTGCTGCTGTCGCTGCCGACCGCCTATGCGCTGTCGCATGTGGCGTTTCCCGGCAAGCGCCTGGCCGAGATCCTCATGGAGCTCACGCTGTCGCTGCCTTATATCCTGCTGGGCTTCGCCTTGCTGCTGATCTTCTCGTCGCCGCTGGGCAAGGCGCTCAAGGAGGCGGGCTTTGCCGTGGTCTTCTCGCCTGCGGGCATCGTGTTCGCCCAGATGATCGTGAACCTGCCCTTCGCCATCCGCATGATGCGCACCGCCTTCGCCGGCGTCAATCCGCGCATCGAGTTCGTAGCGCAGACGCTGGGCGCTATGCCCTGGGACGTGTTCCGCACCATCATCGTGCCCATGTGCCGCAACCAGATCATCAGCGCGTTCGTACTCACCTGGGCGCGCGGCATGGGCGAGTTCGGGGCGACGCTCATGCTGGTGGGCGTGACGCGCATGAAGACCGAGACCCTTCCCGGCAGCATCTACCTGAGCATTTCCACCGGCAACACCGAAACCGCTATGGCCACGGCCATGATCATGCTGCTGGTTTCGGCGTTCACGCTGGTGGTGGCGAACGTGCTCGACCGTCCCACGGGCGCAAGCCGCGTGGGCAGGGCCGGCAAGGGATTGGGCTTGAGACGCATGAAGGCATGCGAGGAATGCGAGGGACGGCGATGAGCGGCGGCAGCATCGAGATTCGCGACATGGTGGCGCGCCGCGGCAGCTTCTTGCTGCGCGTTGACGAATTGCATATCGAGCCGCACGAGATATTCGCCATCGTGGGGGAGACGGGCGCCGGCAAGACCGTGCTGCTCGAGGCGATCGCCGGCGCGTTTCCCCTGGAGGACGGCAGCATCTTGCTTGATGGCAAGGACGTTCGCTGTCTGCCCGTGCAGCAGCGGCGGCTGGGGATCGTCTATCAGGATCACGCGCTGTTCCCGCATATGACGGTTGCGGAAAACATCGGCTATGGCCTGAGGATGGCGCGTGTCCCGAAGGCGGAGGCGGCACGCCGTGTGGAGGAGATGCTCGATTTGTTCTCCATCCGCCACATCGCCGACCGGTACCCCGGCATCATCAGCGGCGGCGAGGGCCAGCGTGCGGCGTTGGCACGCGCATTGGTGATGCAGCCCGAGATCCTGCTGCTTGATGAGCCGTTCTCGGCGCTCGACCCCACCACCAAGAAGCGTATGTACGAGACGCTGCGCGATGTGCACGGCCGTTTCCGTTGCACTGTGGTGTTCGTCACGCACGACTTCAACGAGGCGCGCAGCCTGGGGCATCGCGCGGGCATCATCCTGGGTGGCGCGCTGCAGGCGGTGTGTCCTGCCGACGAGCTGTTCACGCGCGAGTTCTCCCCGCAGGTGATGGCGTTTCTGGGCCGCGGCTAGCAGTATCATCTTCAAGAAGGAAAACCACGCGCTAGGAAGCGCAAGGAGGAATCATATGTATATCCCGGACAGCTATCTCGATGAGCTTATCGCTTCCGACATCCCCAGCGGGATCGACTTGACCACGCATGTCCTGGGCATCGGCGCGCAGCCGGGCCGCATGGAGTACTACACGCGCGACGCGGCCCTGCTTTGCGGGACTGAGGAGGCCGCCCGCATCTTCAGCCGCTTCGGCTGTACGGTGGCCGAAGCGCTTCCCAGCGGCACCATGCTTGCGCCCGGCGACGTGTTCATGACCGTTGAAGGCCCTGCGGCCGGCCTGCATATGGGTTGGAAGATCTGCCTGAACATCTTCGAGTACTATTGCGCGCTTGCCACCAAGGCCAAGCAGATGGTAGACGCCGTGCATGCCGTGAACCCGCTGTGCGAGGTGCTTTCCACCCGCAAGCTCATGCCCGGCACCAAGCCCTTCGACGTCAAGGCGCTCACGGTCGGTGGTGCTTTCCCTCATCGTTTGGGATTAAGCGAGACGGTGCTCGTCTTCGATCATCACCTGACCTTCTACGGCGGGCTTGAGAAGCTCATCGCCGACCTGCCGCAGCTCAAGGCGAAGGTCTGCGAGAAGAAGCTGTTCGTCGAGTCGAGCACCGAAGACGCGGTGCGCCTGGTGGAAGCCGGCGTCGACGGCGTTCAGCTTGACAAGGTGGCGCCCGAACAGGTCGCGCAGCTGGTGCCGCAACTCAAGGCCATCAACCCTCACGTGACGCTCATCGCCGCCGGAGGCGTTAACTTGGGCAACGCCGCCGAGTACGCCGCCACCGGCGTCGACGGCCTGGCGACCACCTGCCTGCACTTCGCCAAACCCCTCGACATGAGCGTGCGCATGAGCGCGCTGTAGGGCCGCCGCGGTCCGGGCTTTTGTGCGCTGCCCGTATGCGGGCTTCAAGGTTGGCACATGGGCAGCGCAGCGGGGCGCCTCCTGGTTGGCGCGAGATCGAGCCGATTGCGCTGCCCGTCCGAGGAAACGCCTGCGAATTCCTATTTTGTGGGGATGATCTCGATCCACTGGTCGTCGGGGTCGGCGATGAAGTACAGGCCCATGCGGGGGTTCTCCCGGATGATGCACCCCATCTTCTCGTGGAGCTCGTGGAAGGCGTCGAAATCGTCCACGGCGAAGGCGATGTGGGTGTCCTTGCCGCCGTTGTCGTAGGGCTCCACCTGCCCGCGGTTCCAGGTGAGCTCGATCTCGAAGGGTGCCTCGTCGTTCGCCATGAAGGTGTTGGTCCAGGAGCCGTCCTCGGGGCCCATCTCGCACACCACCTTCATGCCGAGCGCCTCTTGATAGAACTTGATGGTTGCTTCCTTGTCTAGCACGTGAGTGCAAGGATTCGCGTCGGTCGCACAGCGGAAATCCGTGTCAGCCGCAACGTGTCAGCAAGTTGCCTGCGCGCTACAGGAGCCGGTACGTGCGGCCTTCATAGTCGATGACGCCTTCCTTGCGCAGCTTCGACAGCTCGTTCGATAGCGCGCTGCGGTCGACGCTGAGGTAGCTTGCCAGCTTGGTTTGGCTGTAGGGGATGGTGAAGGCGCGGGTGCCGGCCTTTTTCTGCTGCTGCGAGAGGAAGGCGAGGATCTTGCCCCGTATGGTTTTGGGGGTCATGGCGATGGCGCGGCGGTTCATGTCCAGGTTGCTTAGTGCCAAGGCGCGCATGAGGTTCGAGGAAATGTGCGCGTGGCAGCCGCATTGCTTGGGGCAAGGGTGGATGATGCGCTCGGCTTTGAGCAGCACCACCTCGCAGGCCGAATCTGCCAGCACGTCGATGTCAAGGGGCTCCATGCTGCAGGCGTATCCGTGAGCGAAAAGCGAGCCGGGCCCCAAGATATCCAGAATCGTCGTCTCGCCCCAGGCGTCCGAGACCTCGATCCGCACGCGCCCGGACAGGACGATGCCGAGGTACTCGGTGGGCTGGCCGGCGCGCATGATCCGCTCCTCCCGGCTGAAAGCCCTTCTTGTCGCCCCAAGGCAAGGTAGCATCAAGTTCGCTTCGTCTTGGGCTATGCCGGCGAAAAGCATTGAAGAAGAAGTGGGGATATTAAGCATTGGCTTCACCTGTAGGTTCTACAACAGAAATGTATGAGATACCACAGTATAGTGCAGTCACTTCGAAAAGACACCATTTAATTGAGGAGCGCGAAATGACTGACGAGAACATGTTCTGCTTCCAATGTGAACAAACGGCGGGATGCACCGCCTGTACCGGAGCCGCCGGCGTATGCGGCAAGACCGCCGATGTGGCTCGGCTGCAAGACGAGCTGACCGGGGCATTGATCGCCCTGGCCCGAGCAGAGAACGGCGGAAAGGGGGATTCCGAGTCTGATGGGCTTATGCTCGAAGGCATGTTCGCCTGCGTGAGCAACGTCAGCTTCGACCCTGAGGCCATCGCCGCCCTTGAGCGCCGCGTTCGCGCTAAGGCTATCGCCCTGGGCGAATTCGATCTGTACGATATGGGCGAGTTGTGGGATGCTCAGGAGGATATCCGCAGCCTGAAGAGCTTGCTGCTTTTCGGCATGCGCGGCGTGGCGGCGTATGCCTATCATGCGCAGGCGTTGGGGAAGTCGGATCCTGCTGTGACAGCGTTCCTGTATGAGGGTATGCGGGCCGTCGGCTCCGATCTGGGCATGGACGAGCTGCTGCCTTTGGTTCTCAAGTGCGGTGAGGTCAACTTGGCCGCTATGGCGGCTTTGGAGGACGCGAACATCTCCGCCTACGGCAAACCCGAGCCTGCGACAGTTGAGCTCAAGGTCGAGGCGGGCCCCTTCATCGTGGTCACCGGCCATGACCTGCACGACCTCAAGCAGCTTTTGGAGCAGACCGAAGGCCGCGGCGTGAACGTGTACACCCACGGCGAGATGCTCCCCGCAAACGCCTATCCCGAGTTGCGCAAGTATCCGCACCTGAAAGGCAACTACGGTACCGCATGGCACAACCAGCGCAAGGAATTCAAGGACCTTCCCGCGCCGATCCTGTGGACTACCAACTGCCTGCTGAAGCCGGACGAGTCGTATGCCGACCGCGTGTTCACCACCGGCCCTGTGAGCTTCCCGGGCGCGCATGTCGTCGAGGCGGGCGAAGACGGCGCCAAGGACTTCTCGGCCCTTATCGATAAGGCGCTGGAGCTGGGCGGTTGGGCCGATGATCGGACCTTTGCCGGCATCAACGGCGGCACCAGCGTCACCACCGGATTCGGCTACGATACCGTGATGAGCGTCGCTCCCGCCGTCATCGATGCGGTCAACTCCGGCGACATCAAGCGCTTTATCCTACTGGCGGGCTGCGACGGCATGCGCAAGGAGCGCAGCTACTACACCGACTTCGCCAAGATGGCGCCGTCCGACTCCGTTATCCTGACCCTTGCCTGCGGCAAGTACCGCTTCAACGACCTGGACCTGGGCAGTATCGGCGGCATTCCGCGCCTGCTGGACGTCGGCCAGTGCAACGACGCCTACGGCGCGATCAAGATCGCGCTCGCGTTGGCAGATGCTTTCGGCTGCGGTGTGAACGATCTGCCGCTTTCCATGGTGCTCTCCTGGTACGAGCAGAAGGCGGTGTGCATCTTGCTCACGCTGCTGCACTTGGGCATCAAGGGCATCTACTTGGGTCCCACGCTTCCGGCGTTCGTGAGCCCTGGTGTGCTGCAGGTGCTGGTGGACAACTACGGCATTCGCCCCATATCCACTCCCGAAGCCGACCTTGCCCAGATCATGGGCTAACCGGCCGATCGTTCCCCTTGGACGGGATTCATCCAAGGGTTGGGCTGCGACCTGAGTCGCTGCTTTTGTCCCTGTCGGCGGATACGCCAGCGCTGATGGCTATGGGAGAGGTTTGTACCCGGCAAGCGTTTCGCGCCAGGGCGCCATGGCCGGTTCGCTAGAGTTTCGTAAGCCTCGCGACTGTGTCGCCTCGCACGGAGGCGGCTTTAGCTGGGAGGGGGGCTTACGAAACCCGCTTGGGCTCAACCGCCATCGCCTCTTGCGGGTAGGCCGGGGCATGCAGACGAGGCGGCTCGATGGTGGCGACGAACACGCCGGCCATGATGAGCGCCGCGCCCAGGAAGGCGATGGGGGTCAAGACCTCGCCGACAAGGAAAAACGAGAACACGGCAGAGCAGACCGGTTCAAGCGAGAAGGCGAACCCGGTGGTCTCGGCGGGAACGTGCGGCTGCACGTAGGCCTGGGTGATGAAGCCGTAAGCCGAGCAGATGAGCGCGAGGGCGATGATGACCGTGAACTCGGTCGGGGTGCTGGGAAGCGTGATGCCGCCGAGCGCGGCCGCGCCGATGCCCGAGAACAGGCCGGCGAAGGCCAGCTGCCAAACGCCCAAAGCCAGCGGGTCGACCTGTTCGACGAAGCGCTTGCTGATGATGATGTGGGCGGCGTAGACGAACGCCGAAAGCAACATGACGAGCGCGCCGGGGTTGAGACTGGTGAAGTCGGCGCCCGAGAGCAGCAGCATGCCGCCGGTGACGACGGCGGTGCCGATGAGCACCTTGCGCTCGGGGGCGCGACGCAGCAGCAAAGCGTTGGCGAACGGCACGATCACGACCGTCAGGCTTTGCAAAAAGCCGGCAGTGGAAGCCGAGGTGAGGCTCGAGCCCAGGCACATGCAGGTGAGCTCGACCGCCATGATGGCGCCGATGACGGCGGCGCGGACGATGAGGTCGCGGTTGATGCGGAAGGTGCACTTGTGAAAAAGCAGCACGCAGACGATGAAGGCGATGGTGCAGCGCAGCGCGACGATGCTCGTGGCGTTCATGCCGTCCATGCCGATTTTCATCAAGGGGTATGAGAAGCCCCATGCGACGGGAACGGAAAACGAGAGCGCGATTGCCTTTTTGCGATCCATGGGACTCCTTTTGTTTCGGAATTGTTTCACGAAAAGGATTGTGCGCTGCTAAAACGATGTAGTAAAGCGAATGTATCTTCAGTATGATTAAGCAATGCTAATAGAAGATATGCAGGCCGGGGCAAAACGTTTCACGGCCCCTTTTGCTACGGAGGCGTTATGACATCACGGTATCAGGTCGTCTGCGCGGTGGTCGATCGCGGGAGCCTTAAGGCGGCGGCCGACGAGCTGGGTTACACGCAAAGCGCGGTCAGTCAGGCGGTCAAGGCGCTCGAGCGCGAGCTGGGCACCACGATCTTGGAGCGGGGCAAGCAAGGCGTTTTGCTCACGCGCGACGGGGAACAGTATCTGCCCTACCTGCGCCAGATCGTGACGGCAGAGGCCGAGCTTGAAGGGAAGCGCCAAGAGCTGCTGGGCCTGTCTTCGACCGACATCCGCATAGCAACCTTCACCAACGTGAGCCGCACCGTGCTGCCGCGCGTGATCCGCGGATTCAGCGCTTTGCATCCTGGCGTGCACTTTACCCTCAAGCAGGGCGATTACACGCGCAATGCCCAGTGGGTGCACGACGGCGTGGTCGATTTTTGCTTTACCGCGCGGGGTTTCACGGCAGGTTTGGACATGCATATGGTTTATCACGACGAGATGGTGGCGCTGGTGTCCTCTGAGCATCCGCTGGCCGCTAAAGAGCAGGTGACGCTTGAAGATCTGGCGGCCGAACCTTTCCTTTTGCTTGACGAGGGCGAGCAGAGCCTGGTGCTCGATGCGTTTGCCGCTCATGGGCTGCAGCCGCTGGTGACGGGCGAGGTGACCGACGACTACACCATCATGGCGATGGTCGAGGAGGGCCTGGGCGTCAGCATGCTCTATCGCCGCACCGTGGAGGGCGTGCGCGCCGATATCAAGGTGCTTCCGATCGCGGCGGCGCCATCGCGCGACGTGGTGGCGGCATGGCGCAGCTGGAACACCATGCCCATCGCCACCAGGAAGTTCATCGATTACATGAGCGCTCATATCGAGGCTTAGCTGTGTGCGGTATCGCAAATGGGACTGCCGGTGGTTGACCGCGAGGTTTCCCTGGACGTTGTGTTGACCTTTGTCGTAGCGAATACAATGGAGCGATCAGCATCAATCGAAATTAGTCGATGGGGGGGTAGATATGCAATTGATAACAGAGCGGCTGATACTCCGCCCATGGGCCGAAACGGACGCAGAGGACCTGTACAGATACGCGAAGGACGGCAGGGTGGGGCCGATTGCCGGTTGGCCGCCTCACTCGAGCGTTGACAACAGCGCAGAAATCATCCGTACCGTATTTTCCGCGCCGGAGACGTACGCCGTTTGCCTGAAGGAAGAGAACAGGGCCATCGGAAGCATAGGGTTGATGATCGGCGCGCGGTCCGACAAGGAGATTCCGGACACCGAGGGGGAAATCGGCTACTGGATCGGCGTCCCGTTCTGGGGCAAGGGGCTGATACCGGAGGCGGTTCGAGAGCTCGTTCGCCATGGTTTCGAGGACTTGAAACTGGACAAAATCTGGTGCGGATACTTCGACGGGAACGAGAAATCGAAACGCGTTCAGGAAAAATGCGGCTTCACCTGGCACCGCACTCGCAAGGACGTCTACTGCGAGCTGATGGGTGACACCCGCACAGAGCAGATCACGTGCCTGACGAGAGGTGATTGGCTGAATCAGCCCAAAGCTTGATAAGCAACATGGGTTCTGCGATCAGCTCGCAAACCCCAGGTCGCAAGTCTTCGTCAGCGGTGAGCAAAGTGAGTAGTCTCAGGTGGCTTGTCCATGAGTCGAACCGAGTTCGCGATTTGGGGTACAGGTGTGATTAGAGGATGAAGCCTTCCTTTTCGGGAAATCGCCCGTTTAACTGATAGCTCTCGAAAATGAGACGCAGCAGCCGCATGTAAATGCGGGGGCGGCAGTCCGATGCCTCGGCGTCGACGCCGCACAGCCCGCCAACTACGATGCTTCCGTCGCTAATACAGGCTCCGCAGCATATTGCTCGAATCGTGCCCAGAATTCGAGGCGCAAGCCGACCTCTCGGGCCCGGCGACCCTCGAGCTCATGGCCGCGGCGAGGAAGCGGCTCGAGGTGATTTACACGATCATGGGGGACAAGGTTCCGTACGCAGCCTAACGGCCGGCGGAGATCGCAGGCCCGGCAGGGCCTGCGTCAGCATTGCCAAAAACGCCCATCGAAAGGGCGAATCCCTCTTGACAGAACTATAGGAACACCCCTTTTTTCTGCAGCTGATGCTTTCCTGGCGCGTTATGCGCTTGCGATCTTGACCTTGCTAGACGGAGCCAACTATACGAACAGCATCATTGTCCCAGTTGAATCATAGGTTCGCATATACGAACCTATGAATTCCTTTCTCATTAGCGCAAAGATTAGCGTGAACTATCAGCAAAATCAAAAAGAGAAGGACGCTGCTATGAAACGAAATGCCACGCGTCGGGAAAAGCGGATGACATTGCGCGCAAGAGGAAGACGGGCATGCGCGTGCATGCTTTCGCTGGTGCTTGCAATAGGACTCGTTCCTAGCTTTGGCATAGCCGAGGTTGCCCAGGGCGAAGCTGGCGTTGCGGCGAATGTTGCCAGCGCATCAGACGATGCTGCGAACACTGAAGCCGTAGGCATGGCCAATGGCACCGATGCCCCCGATTCGCAGAAGGTGGCCATTCCCGAAAGCAGCACGGCTATCGATGCCGCCGTCATTTTCGAAGGAAACGAGCCTGGGGCGGCTTCTGACAAAAATGGCGAAGAGGCCGGCTCCGATTCGGCTCCATCCGCCGCTCGCGATGCAGCTTCCGCGCAGGGCAGTAGCGCAAGCGCCAGCGCTGACGCAGCTGCTGCGCAGGATGACGCCGCTACTCCCGCCGACGACCCCGAAGTAGGTCCGAACCCCTTTAAGCAAAGTGTGGATGCGCAGTCGCTGCTTGGCTTGGACAACTACGACAAACACGTTATGGTAGACAGCGAGGGCAACGTCGACAAAACCGAGACAGCCAAGCGCTGGAAAACGAAAGTCGGCTGCGAGGGTAAAAAGATGTGGGCAGGTACGCTCATCCAAGACAATGGCTACTGGGACCAGCCGGGGTGGAGCTTTGCAGTCGACTGGCCGCAGCCAAACCCCCTGCACGATGCTGAGGTGTATGCCTACATTGAAAAAAACTACAGCGGTACAACTGACGGCGCGGAGCGCGACGTGGTTATTGCCGAGGGCGATGCTGGTCTTACGTCCGTCAACTTCCGTGATCTGTTTGACGGCAGCCATGATGTGCACATTGGCGACTTCGGCTTCGAATACAATCGCCTTAGTTCGCTTTCAATCCCCAGCTTCGTCAAAAAGATCAACATGGATGCGTTTATGCAGGATGGCACAAATGCGTCTTTGACTGACTTGCAATTCGAAGAGGGCATTGAGTGCATTGCGGGCGGGGCATTTACCAATTGCAACGGCCTTGCGAAGCAGGACCTGATTGAGTTTCCAAAATCGCTTAAATACCTTGACGGCGGAGCGTTTACGACGTGCGGCGCTCTGAAGGTGCGGTTCGACAATCCCGACATTCGTTTTGGCAGCCAGTACGACAGCGACCAAGACAACCCTTCTCTCCCTTTCGATGACGGTACAACTGTGTATGCCTACAAGAAGAAGAGCGACGGCACCGATTCTGACCCGTACCGCCTTTCGCAGCAGGATACCGAATCCTCCAAGCACTATAACTACGTATGGCTCGACGATGAATCGTCGGTTGTCACGGTTACCGGCAAAGTTGAACTTCCTGAAGGCGCTGCTCCCGGCGACGTGTCGGTAGTTATGGAGCAAAACGGCGCATTGAAGAAACTGGCGCTAGCCGAAGACGGATCTTTCACGTGTCCCGACGCAGCAATTGCTACTGAGTGTTCCATCACCGTGCAAATTGCTGGGTACTATGATAAAAACTACCTGCGCACCGCATCGCAGATGGGCTCCTCGTGGGATTTGGGAACAATTGCCGCGTCTGATTTCAAGAAAATCGCCGCTCAGCGCATGCTTCCGATAAGCGTCTATACAAAGAACGCCGCGAATGCGGAAGGCGAAGAAGCGCTCACGAATATTACGAGCAATCCTGGTTTATCGTTCAAGCTCAAGCGCGATGGCGTCGATCTGGCTTCGGGCGAAGACGCCGATTACGTCGTGCAGTGCAATTCTGTTGTGCTCTCCGAAGCGCTTGCGAACGAGGGCAACTTCGAGAGGCTTTCGCTCGAAGTTTCGACCAGCGATTCGCTGAAGCTTACGGGCGCTACGGTTGCCTACAGCAGCGAACGGGGCGGTTTCGAGGCAACCCTTTCTTCATGGGGCAGCGCACGTGTGTCCACGAATGCCGCGTATGAGGGCCGCAGTCGCGTATTCCTCTTCAGCGGGACCGACGCGAATGCGCGTTGCGTCGTGGACAGCTACACGTCGGTTGTATGGCCAGATGGTCAGGAAAACCCCAATTGGATTCTTTCTACGGGCAAGCTGAAGGCGGGAACCTATGTTGTGGCGGCATGCAAGCCAGACACGGTGCTCTCTGCATCGAACCTGGGAGTGTTGGAGCGTTCTGGCGTTCCGTACGCGAAAGCCGAAGTCGAAATAACCGACGATTCAGTGTCTGAGGTGACGCTCGACGTGCCCGATTACGACAAAGAGCAGCTGCTGAAGAATGCGGGGGTGAAATCAGCGCGCGTACAAGCCCCGGGTGACGGTGTGGTTGCTGGGTGCGAAACAATAATCGAAGTGGCCTATGACCTCGATAAGCCAATGCCGCTCAAGTTCACCTTCGGCATTCCTTCCGCTGATTATCACGGCGTAAGCGCATCACTGAAAAGCTCAGGTAATGCGTCTTGTGGGGTATATGGGGACAGCCTGGTTGTTAATGTCGATGCGCAAACGACCTCTGATGTGCTCTATATTGCGTTTACGCCCGATAAGCAGCAGGTTTACTCGCTTCCCGTGTCGCTCGAGGCGGGCGATAAGGTGATTCCTTTGGGTGATGCGTCGTTCCTCGCACGAGGAATGACGGTCAAGGTTGCCGACAACTGCGTAAAAGATACAGGCAATCAGGCCACGGTGTACGGCGCGCCTTCGTCGTTTATCGAGCTTTCCATTGCTGGCAAAACGGTGGGAACGGCATATACGAACGCGCTTGGTCATGCGCAGATTTCATTTGACATTCCCGAAGAAGTCACCCAGGGTCTTCTGTTCGGCGACTACGTAAAACTTGATGCGAAAAGTGAACAGGTTGATGCTCATCTCGATTGCTTCTATCGCCCAGGTGCGAAAATCAAGACGTTCAGCATAACGAATGCGGGCAAAACCCAAACAAGAATCGTTAATGGGAAAGAGACCTACGATAACCTCACCGTTCTGTATCAACTCCCAAAGAAAAAGAATGCATATTGGACGTTTGATGTGACGGTTGACAACGCCACTGCGCAGATCAACGCCGGCGATGTGCTTATGATGTACGCGAAGCTGACAAATGGGGAAAGTGTTGCGGTACCTCTTGCCCTTGTATCGCAAGGAGACGAGGGCTCACGTTACGTGGGCGAATACGTAGACGAAGAATACCTGGCGTTGCTTGAGGAAAACGAGGGCGAGGGGTATCTCTCCTCGGAATTGCTCCAGTCGAAGAATCTCTTCATTCCCGAAAGCTACAGCTTTAGCAACTTCGCGCTTTCCTACAAGGCAAACCTTGATGAAGATTACGAAGAGCGCGCGAAAAAGCGCATTGAAGATGAGGTTGCCGAAAGGCAGCAGCAATACAGTGCCTTCTGGGCGGACTACTGGGCGGGCTTTGAGGTGGATGACACCGCCAAGCAGCAGGCCCAGGAAGTCGATGCCGCTTTGGGCGAGGTTGTAGCGCAGCTCGCCGAGCGAGATGATGCGAGCAGCGAAGACGTACAGGCCACCATTGCCGAAATTGAAGCGTTGCGCCCTGATTTCCGCGACTTCGGATCTGCGCTCGCTCCTGACGATGACCTCTGGATTGCCTCGATCGATTCGCCTATTTTCACAGGGAAGCTGCCAGACGATATCAGCTGGACGGCTCCCACCGATGCCGAGCTCAAGGAGTGGTATGGCGACGAGATTCTGATGGACGACAACGGCAATGTCGTTCTCGATGAGAACGGCAACGAGCAAAAACTCACCGACATTGCACGCAAGTCCTTCGATGATGTTCAGCAGGAAATTGAGCAGAAAAACGCATGGGCGCGCAATACGCAAAAGACAATCGTGAACGGCCTTGACAAGCTGGGTCGCGAATCGGGCGTGGGCGCGCCGAGCGAATCGGGTTCGCCCTACACCCTGATAGACAACGTCATGAAGAAGGAGTGCGGCGATACGCTAACCATTTCGGACGGAGATAACGCGAAGGGCGAGCAGATATCCTCTTCGACGAATGGTCGTTTTACGGGTGATTACTTCGTCACCGAAGAACAGAAGAATGGTAAAGACGGCAAAACGCCTGGGATTTTCTCGGGGATGACCGCTCGCGTGACAGAAGAGGCACCCCAAGGTGTCGAGGCGCCTGCGCGTGTTACGACTTATACGTCCAATTTCGATGAAGCTCATGAGCGTAGCGACGCCGCCGAAGCGGATATGTGGTCATCAGCGTGGAGCATTGCGCGAGGTCAGGTGCTCGAACTGGCATCGGGGGGCTTAGATAAAGCGAATGAGATCACAATCGTGAACATCATCAACAGACGTTTGATGGAGCATATGCCAGTAAGTGAGGTTTCGCCTCTTATGGAGGCATATGCGAAAGCGAACTTGTTCGAGAAGGAAATGGAGGAAATTGGTAGAGCGAACAAGATGATGCAAACAGGCAAGGGCGTAACGGGCGTGCTCGGCTTGGCTAACGATTACTTCGGTATGGATAGCGCGAAGAATTCGCTCATTGACAGCGGCAACGAGATTCGTCTCATCGAAACGGACATCGAGAATATCTACCAGCTCATTAAATACTGGCGTGCGTACAATCCCTGCGACAGCGATTGCCAGCGCTGCCTCGACGCGTTGTATGCCGAGCTTGAAGCCGCCGAGAAATACAAGGAATACCTTGTTGCCGAAGATGACAACAACTATTCGGATGTTATGAGGGGCTGCGGCACCTCAACGCTGAACGCCATGCTGGCAGTATGCAGCCTTTATGGTTCGGGCTCGTTCGGGGCGGCGGGTTCTGCGGGAGTGTATGGGTTTTCCGACCTTATTGGCAACTTCGTTTCCAAGGTTTCGCTCTGTGCCGATGTGGCTTCGACATCTGCTCACATGTTGCGTGCTCCTTGGGCTGACGTTGCCAAGAACGAATACGCCGAGGCAACGGCGTATCGCATGAGCGTATGCAAGAATTCCGGGAAGAAGAAAAGCGAGGACGATGAATACCGTGAAACGATCGATTGGGACCGTTTCTATGGGTCGGATGTTCGCTGCCGCAATTATGGTGCGAATGTCATTCTCGACCCATCGGGCGTGGTGTATGAGGCGTTGGAGAGCAATCCCGTAGAGGGCGCAACGGCTACGTTGTGGACAAGGGGCTCCGCTTCCGGCGGGTCCGAGCAGGAATGGAACGCTGAGGCGTACGAGCAGCGAAACCCGCAAACGACCAGCGGCGATGGTTCGTTCGCGTGGGATACTCCCACAGGTCAGTACCAGGTGCGCGTAAGCAAGGACGGCTATCGCGATTCGGCGAGCGAGTGGCTCAATGTGCTTCCGATTCAGACAGGTGTGAACATCAAGCTAGAGTCCTTAAAAACACCCGAGGTTCAAGAAGCCTGGGCTGATCCCAACTGTATCGAGATCGCATTCGACCAGTACATGAAGGCATCGGATTCCCTCGAGGCGACCCTGGATGGAGTTGCCGCCGAACGCATAGAGTGGGTTGATCCTCGGGAGGCGTCCGAGGCGGATGGCTACGGCACGCTTTCTCGCGTGCTGCGGATATACCCGACAAGCTCGCTTGCTGAAGGATCTCAGGTGAACCTCGCCATAAAGGGCTTGCAGAATTACGTGGGCACGGCTCTGGCAACGCAGGGGGGGAATTGGTCGCAGCAGCTGACGGTTTCCAAACATCCCTCCCAGCTTGTGGCTAATTTCGAAAACGCTGTGGTGCTTCAGCAGAATGCCGGCGAGCCGGTGCAGGTTATCGCATATGTGCGCTATGCCGACGGGTCGCCTGTGGCTGGTCAGCGCGTGGTTGCGAAGCTGGAATCGGGTAGCCTTGCGTCGTTCAAAGGCGCCGCGTTCCAGAGCGCTGCGGACGGGAGCGTGTGGGTTGAGGCCACGACCGACGCAGAGGGCAAGGCGAGCTTCCTGCTGGCAGGCGAATTGCCTGGCATGACGACGCTTGAGCTTTCTGCAAGCGGCACCGATCTTACTAAGGAGATAGCCGTGCGTGTGACGTCTGATGCGGCGCAGCCCGCGCGCCCCATGGCAACGATTGACGGCGCCGTATTCGATGCAGCTTCGCCGAAGGAGAATTCGATCGAGGTTGCGAAGGGCTCTCTTTTGGATCTTTCCTGCAGTACGGAAGGCGCAACTATCTACTACACCACCGACGACACGTGCCCGTGCATTGAAGACGGTTCGCGCGTTGAGTACACGGCTCCTGTTCCGGTGACGCAGAATACGCGATTCCGAATTGCGGCGTACAAAGAAGGCATGGCCTTCGAAGCTTATAGCGAGCGGTTGAATCTTAATGTGACGGTTGCCGATTCTCAGGAGCCTAGTCCTGATCCTGGGCCTGTTGATCCTGGTCAAAAGCCTGGCTCCGATCTGAGCAATCCAGACGGCGGAACAGCACAGCCTGGTGGGTCGGGTGCTACTTCTGGCGATACCTCAGAAGGCGGCGATTCCGCCGCAGACCCAGGTGCGAGCGGTGCTTCAGGTGCGGAGCAAGAAGACGATGCCAATGCCGAGGCAACGGGTGTAGCATGTGCTGCAACCGGTGATTCGTCTGGTTGGGCGGTTGCGGCGCTTGTTGCGGGTGCTGTGCTCGCGGCGGGTGCGGCGACCTGCGTTTTCCTCAAACGCAGGCGCGAACGGCAGAGCTAGCTGCGCGAGCAGCCCCTGCGGAGGCGCTCCGCCTCGTCGGATCGCCTCCGCCTCGCCTCAAATGGCACGCGGCTAGTTGGCACGATGCCTCCGAGGCTTATCCCCGAGCGCTTCGCCGCGGCAGCAATCGCCCCATTCGTTCCAAAGCGTTCGGCAATGGCGAGATATTGACGCTGTGCGTTCCCGGGCGTTCGACGATGACAAGATTGGTAGTCGGTGGTGACTTGATGAATGAAGAAGTGTCATTCACAGACGAAGACTGGGAAAAGTTATTCTCAGAATAAAACTAATCAATGATCGTGTCGAGAATGTTGGTGTGGCGGTCAGTCCGCTTGCCGGGCCATTGGCGCACGCCATCAGGCATCAATTAGCCTCCGTTCCAACGCAGAAACGGAGGCTAGATTACCGTATTAACTCACCGCCGGCGCTGGCGGCTTTGCCATGGCCATCGTACGAAACGAAACTCAGCAGCACAGTACGGCACTCAAAAGTGCAGGTCAAAGCCCTGTCGGCTTACTCCCGCTCAATGGCGTCGGTTCTGTCGTCCCGTCATTCCAGTTGCACCCAGTCTTCCGCGGCAGGCCGAGGCAAGTGCTGCCAAGTAACACCATGTCGCGTTTCGTCGGCTTCGGGGACAAAAGCCGGGACAGTTTCAAAAAACACCTTAAACTCAGGGTATTGAGTTTTTGTTTTTGTCTCAAAGTGCGCGGCGAGCTGCCTTTGGAGACTCAATAGCGCCGAAAACGCCCGCTTTGAAACTCAACCGTCCTTTAGCATGCAAGCCGCCAGCTGCAATCGTAAGTGAATCAACGCGGGCGGCTCGCGCACCGTTTGCAAAACCCCAGGTCATAGGACTTCGTTGTCGGTAAACAAAGTGAGTAGTCTCAGGTGGCTTGCTTATGAGTTGAATCAATACCGCGATTCGCGACGCAGCCGTGGCATCTCCATCGTCTGATCCCCGGGCTTGTCTTAACCGCTGCACGATATGGCGGTAGGTGCGTTGCGGTGGGATAATGTCAGCCAAGAAAGATTCAAAAGAACGGATGTGCACCTTTGGTATGGCATCAAAGGAACGGTAGATAAAAAGCTTTCATCGCAACTCGAAGTGTTAGGAGCACAAGGTTACCCGTTCAGATACAAGATATTCACCGAGCTCGGTCATGGCGGTTTGGCGGGAGAGCATCCCGAGCAATTCTTAGAGGAAATGATAAAAGCGCACGAATCATAACCAAGGATTGTTTTAAGAACAGCTTTAGCCATCGAGGACACCAGACGTTTTTCCGGACGTCAAGGTCACGCGGCGCAGCCCCTCACGCCGAGCGCGCGTCAGAGCGAGGGCAAATTCTCGCGGTAGCGGCGCAAGTCGTTCTCGTCGCACCTTTGCAGGATGTCGTCGAGTTCGGAAAGCAAGCGAGGCTTGTCTGCAGGCAGATCACCTTCCAGAAAGAAGGCGTTCGACGCGCCCATGAGGGCAATCTGGGTGGGAACGTCAAGCTGCTCCACGAGTGCGCGGATTTCGCGGTACTTCTCGTGCTCGCTGCATTCCCGCCAAGCGCCGCATTCGATTTCCTGCGCCAGTTCCGAATTTGGGAACACGGTGAGCATGTTGGGACCAATGAGGAACGGGTGCAGCTGATTGAACACGGCGGCCGAGGTTTTCGCACCTGCGATGCCGCGCCCTTTGCCGTGGATTCCCACGAGGTAGAAAAACGAGTAGTCGATGCCCGCCGTCTCGAGGCGGCGGCATTGCTCCAGGATGTCGCGCGAGGTGTAGCCCTTGCGCATGAAGCGCAGCGCATCATCGTCGCCGGTCTCGACGCCGATGGTGAGCCTGGTGAAGCCCGCTTCGCGCAAACGCTTGAGGTCGCCGTCGGTTTTGCGCAGCGAGTCGGTGATGCGCGCAAAACAGCCGATGGTCTCGACGCTGGGCAGGTAGCGGTGGATCATGCCGGCGATTTCCAGCAGTTTTCCCGCGGGTAGTGCAAACGGGTTCGCTCCCGTGAGGAATACGCGCCTGATGCCTTCCGGCCGCGCTTGGCCGAGCAGGCGCGCCATCATGGGGGCATCGGGACTTGTGCGCAGCGTTTGTGCTTCCAGCAGGTCGAACTCGATGGCGCCCATATCGGGCCCGCGGAACTTGAAGGGCAGCTCATCGTAAAGCGTGCAGAACTTGCATGCGCGGTGGGTACAGCCGGCGGTCGCTTCGAGCAAAAGGGAATCCCATTCGTAGGGTGGTCGCCATATGGTACCGGTGTAGTGCATGATGCCTCCAATCGGGTCGTGCGAAGCGGGGCGGCGCTGTATTGCGCCTTGCTTCTTGTTGGCTGGTATCATGCAAAAGAAGATTTCCGAATTGAAGTACTGTCTTTTTCTGGAGTACCTGGCTGGCGAACGGGGGAGTGGGCTTTGGCAAGGCGAACAGGTCAAGAAATCGAACGCTGCCGCGCGGTATCGACCATCCAGCGCATGATCGGCGGGAAGTGGAAGATAGAGATCCTGTTCTACATAGCGTTGCGCGATGTGCGCCATTTTGGCGAGCTGCGTCGCTGCATCGGCACCATCAGCGAGTCAACGCTTTCCAGGCAGCTGCGCGAGCTGGTGATCGACGGCATGCTCGAGCGCATCAACCACGGCCAGGTCCCTCCCAACGTGGAATACGTGCTCACCAAGCAGGGCGAAAGTTTCGTCCCTATCCTCATAGCGATGAAAACCTGGGGTGAGGAACAGCTGGGGTTATAGGTGCATTGACCTAGCCGACCTCAAGGCGGCATCCGTGGATGAAAAACGATTGGAGGCAGTTTCTCAAGCCGTGAGACCGCATAACGCTCCACGCCCGCATGTTGCGCCTGCGCCGTCGTGAACAGGCCCCTTTGCGAGAAGGCGATATCGCTGGGTTTCCGTATGGCTTCGATTGCTTTCATGTTTGGATTGTGGCAAATCAAGTAACAATTCAAGCGAGCTTTAAGCGGGAAAAACGATATCGATAATCATATCAGCCTCTAGCTGCTTTGCTGTTGTATACGATATGGGAAACCTTCCTCCATAGACGTAGCCGCATACGACTGGTTCAAGTTGCGTGAATGGGGAAATGGCATCTCGACATGGCTGCAAGGTCGCGCAACTGCATTCCGTGGGCGTAAAGAGGTGCTCGCGGTAAGCAGCGCAGTTGTGGACCTGGCTGATTCCTGCTAGTCGATTATTGGCACCGTTTCAAAGTGCTCTCTTCGGCCTCACCTTGTGGATGGACGGAATCCCTAAGGCGAGGCCGTGGTTACGGTTGACCATGTACGCTAGGAGCTCAATCTTTGCTAGCGTTGATCGAGATAGAACTGAGGTTCGAACCATCTATCGTAGTGATACGCTTCATCCTTGGAAGTCCATCGCGTATCGTAGAGAAATGCGCTCAAATCATCATCGCCGCAGAGGTCTTCTGGCCATTCTTTCCAGCCTTCACTGTTCTGCCATTCGGCATTATCCGGAGCTTCTCCTTCGGTGGCTGGTGTCCATTCGCCGATTGCGTCAAAAGAAAGATCGCGAATGAGCCGGACGAGGAGTTCTTCGGCGGGGCTGTGCGCGTTCATTTTTGTCCCGAAGCGAGCGCGAGTTCGGTACTCTGCAAGAACAGTATTAAACCGGTAAACGAATTCGAAATCGTACCTTGTCAAAAATTGTAGGGGTAACATGTCGGCTAGCCAACTCGAATCCAGTTCACCTATATGCGTTCCTGCTGGCATTTTTCCTAGTTCTTCAAGATCGTCGTTCAGGTAGTCTAGAAGGATGTCGCTTCCCACGGCGAAGGAGACGGCTGCTTTGCGGCCGAATTCCTCGGCGAGGATCGGAGACCATGCCTTGTGAGAGGCATCAATTGAATTGAGCCAAGCATAGTCATCGCAATCAGGGAGCTCAACTCCCGGTTGGGGCAGGGAAGTCCAAGAAAGAGCTTTGCAAACGCCTTTAATCTTGTCGTTCCTAATCGAGTTTCCGGATTCGTATCGGAACCAAGTCTTTGTTCCGACGCCAGCTTTTCGGGCTGCTTCTTCTGCGCTCAGTCCTAGCTCATGGCGCCTCTGTTTGATTGAGTAGGCGAGAGCTAAACTACCTTCCTTTGTCCTCGGTGGCATATGTCCTCCTATCATAGTGTCAGAACCATGTATGTGCCTGTCATTATAATTGAAATTGTTGAGGATTAACATGCTTTCCGATTGTTCTTGGCGGTTTCCAACGGTTAGGTGAGAGCGCCCCCGTCTTCCTCCTGTATTATTCATTGATCAAAGAAAGCCTTCGGAATCTAAGTGATCCTGGGGGGCTTCATCGTTTTTTATTCAAAAACTCTGAGTGGCTTTACCTTATTCTGTTTGCTGATGACGGCTCGTGTCATCGTGAGAATAGTGATGGACGGCTTCCCCAGAATAGTCGCTGGTTATTTCCGCCAGTGATTAAGCGAATTCGCGTGCTGTCGTCTCGTGCCGTTGTCATGCCGTCAAGGGGTTGATTCGTGTGAGATTTCCCCGGTACCTCGGAGAGTCGTACCGCATCTGATTCGTCCAACATCGACTGTTCTAATCACCCCATTTATCACCTCAATGGCAGAATCGACTGAAGTGATAAATGAGGTGATAAACATGAATCTGACTTCCAAATTCGCATTGAAGACTCACATCATGGGCCTGGGAACGCACTTGGGATTCGCATCGCCTCGCTTGATGGCAAAATTACGTCCGTCGTAAAGGCGCATATTCCCCGAAATTGAAGTTTTTTCATTTTTGGGGAATAGCGCTACTTAGCCATTCGGCAGCGTCCACGATCCTTATTCCCTCGTGCTGATATTCAGGCTGATAGGTGCGCGCAATCAGAATTTTCGGATATGCGTCTTTTATCGCCAATAATGGGGACACCTCGCGCTCGAACGTCCGCTCCTCCGATATATCGTTCGCAACCTGGATATAGAGCTTCTCACCCTGCTTAATCGCAACGAAGTCGATTTCCTTCTTGTATAGCACGCCGACGTAAGCCTCGTAGCCGCGGCGCAGGAGCTCGATGGCAACGATGTTTTCCAGCACGCGGCCGTAGTCCATGTTCTTGGTTCCAAGGCGCGCGAACCGAAACCCTTGGTCGACAAGGTAATATTTATCCTCCGACCTTAGGTATCTTTTCCCACGGATGTCGTAGCGACGAATACGGTAGAAAGCGAAGGCCTTGCATAGCGCATCGACGTATTTGCCAATCGTCTTGTGGTCGGCTTTCGTTCTATTTGACCTGAGGGTGTCGGCGATGGAGCGCAACGATGTCAGGTTCCCGACGTTGTCCATAAGGTAGTCGATAAGAGCATGAAGCAGCTGCTCGTTCTTCACCTTGTATTTGCTGACGATGTCGCGAACCACCAGGGCGTTCAGAACTTCGGAGTTGATGTAGCGGCGCTTCTGCTCTTCCGTTTTGTATAAGAACGAGCCCGCCATGCCACCTTCCGCTATGTAGCCGGTCAGGCTGCTATAGATGTTTTGGGACGGGTAGTATTCAAGGTACTCGCTGAACGAAAACGGGTAAACGGGAATCTCGTACGTCCTGCCCACGAACAAGGTCGCTAAGTCGCTGCTTTGAAGGAAGGCGTTCGATCCAGTGACGAATATGCTGTACTTCTCCCTGGCATGCAGGCTATTTATGGCCTTCTCGAAGGACTCGCACATCTGTACCTCGTCGACGAGCAGGTAATTTCGATGTTCGGGCGCATAGTGGTCCTCCACGTAGGATTCCAGCGCCCGATATTCCATGAGGCTTTCGAAGTCGGTCAGGTTGTAGTTGATGTGGATGATGTTGGCATCGGGCTGCTGCTCCAAAATCTTTTTCGCCAATGCCTCCATGAGCTTCGACTTGCCAGATCTGCGGACGCCTGTGATGACCTTGATATCGGGAGCGTCGACTAGCTCCATCATCTCCGAAAGGTATGTCGAACGTTCTATGAGCTTCACGATTGGCCCCTTTGATAGTGCTTAATGATCGGCAATTCCCCAAAATTAAAAATCTTTTGATTTTGGGGAATTATACCGCTTCGATCTATTGCTACGTCAGTCAAAACGGAGAACCGCGCTTGCTTAGGCAATCATCACGAGACGGGCAGGGCTCTTGGAAGCCCTTGGGGACCCCAATTGCGGGTAGCTTTTCCGCACAAATGCAAATGCGTTTACATCGATTCCTGGTAATCCTATTGTCCATTGGGCGAAAGAGGCGTCGCCATGGATACCGAGCGCGGGTCGACGAGGGCGAGCGCGTGAACAGCACGGACCCGCCCAGAGGAGGCCCCTATCACCCAGAAGCGCCATGGCCTCGGCAAAGGCGTCGGGTCCAGCGAGCAAGATGTTTCTGGTTCCGCCGTTCCGTCATTCCAGTTGCACTCGGTTTCTCGCGTCGTCTCGCAGCCTCGCCTCATCAGCTCCAGGAAGATGGCGTTCTCGTACATGCGGCCCTAATCCATCATCTACTCCTTCTCGGTTTCGAAAGTCGTATTTCTTTAGAGTTTCGAAACCGAGAATGCAATATACACAAGGACGCGTCGAGGAGCGAATCCCGATCGTGTCATGTCGGCAGCGGCGTTGGGGCACATTCGCTCGTGCTACAATGCGGGCATCAGAGATGAAAACACAGTCCCCGTCGGGTAGTCGTGGGCGTGCGGGAGTCCGCATCAGTAACCTGCCTCCTTGGTTGTCCCTT
>NZ_CABQJR010000014.1 GCF_902464545.1 uncultured Senegalimassilia sp. | reverse complement strand
CAGAAGGAGGGTCGCCCCTTTATTCCCTGCTTGACAAAAAAGCTCTCATATAAGCTGCCAGCTATGATTCCGAAACCTTTTCGGCGAAGAGGAAGGCTGAAGGTCCCCTAACGAAACGAAACACCACCGGTAACAATCAGTTACCGGTGGTGTTTCGAATCAGATTTAAACATAACCGAGCCGTCGAGCAGCTCCGCAAAACAGAACGCGGTCCGCCCCTCCATGCTCGGTTTGCAACCTTGAGCACATCTTGAGCTTGCATACGAAGCTCGAGCCATCAAGCGCCGTTCGCGCCCGCGCAGCCGGCTGCGCAACGTCAAACGCGAATCTCGCCTGCATGCCCGGCTTGCATACGTCAAGCACAGATCACGCCTGCATGCCCAGCTCCAAGGCGCGCAGGTTGCCGGCAAGCTTATCCTTCTTGCGAGCGGGCACCACGGCGGCCACGGCCGCTCGGATGGCCTCCTCGCTGCAAAAACGCGTTTCCGCGAACAGCTTGCCCACCAGGATGACGTTGGCCAATCCCTTCAAGCCCGCTTCCTCGGCGATGGCGGTGGCGGGCACGGCGCAGACCGTGACCCCGGGCATATCCGGGATATGCGGCACCAGCGTGCTGTCCACGATGACCAGGCCGCCGGGCTGCACGCTGTGCTCGAACTTGTCGAGCGACGGCTGGTTCATGACCACGAGCACATCGGGGTTGAGCACGAGCGGGCTTCCGATAGGGTCGTCGGAGATGCACACGCTGCAGTTGGCGGTGCCGCCACGCATCTCGGGTCCGTAGCTGGGAAGCCAGGAAAGCTCGCGGTCCTCAAGCAGGCCGGCGTTGGCGATGATTTTGCCGGCGAACAGGATGCCCTGGCCGCCGAATCCGGCGAGGACGGCCTGCATGCAACGTTTCGGTTCGCTCATCGCGCACCCTCCTTGCCCTCGGCACGTTTCCCAGGATGGGCCACCGGGCAGTCGGCGCTGCGCGCAGCCGCGGCCTGCGCCGCATCGGCGAACCCGTCGGCCACCACATCGCGATACACGCCCAGCGGATAATACGGCAGCATGTTCTCACGCATCCACGCGAAGCTGTCCTGCGGCGTAAGACCCCAGTTCGTGGGACACGTGGACACCACTTCCACGAGCGAATAGCCGATGCCGTCGATCTGGTTCTGGAACGCCTTCTTGATGGCGCGCTTGGCCTGGCGCACATGCTTAGGCGTGTCCACGGTCACGCGTTCCAGATACGCCGGGCCGTCAAGGCTGCTCAGCAGCTCGCACACGCGAACCGGGTAGCCGGCGGTGGAAACGTCGCGGCCATAGGGGCTGGTCTGCGTCACCTGGTTCGGCAAGCTGGTGGGCGCCATCTGCCCGCCGGTCATGCCGTAGATGGCGTTGTTGATGAAGATAACGGTGATGTGCTCGCCGCGCGTAGCCGCATGCACGGTCTCGGCCATACCGATGGAGGCGAGGTCGCCATCGCCTTGATAGGCGAACACCACGTTGTCCGGCTGCACGCGCTTAACGCCCGTGGCAACCGCCGGGGCGCGGCCATGCGCCGCCTCGATCATGTCGCAACCGAAGAAATCCGGCGCGGTGACGGCGCATCCCACGGGCGCGACGCCGACGGTGCGGCCTTCGATATCAAGCTCGTCGATGACCTCGGCAACCAAACGGTGCACGATGCCGTGCGGGCAACCCGGGCAGTAGTTCGTGACCACGGGCAGCAACGACTTCGGGCGCGAGAACACCACGCGGCCTTCGCCCTGTTTCTGCTCAGCCATGTTATTCACCGCCCTTCCCCGCAAGCTTGCGGATAGCACCCAGCACCTCATCGGGCGTGGGGATGATGCCGCCCGTGCGTCCGAAGAACTCCACGGGAACACGGCCGTTGACCGCCAGTCGCACATCATCGACCATCTGGCCCATGTTCATCTCAACCGACAAGAACGCCTTCGCAGTCTCCACGCAGCCCTCGATGGCGTCCACAGGGAACGGCCAGAGCGTGATGGGGCGCAAAAGGCCTGCCTTGATGCCCTCGGCGCGGGCGCGCACGACCGCCGAATGCGCGATGCGCGCGGTAGCGCCGAACGACACGAGCACGATCTCGGCATCCTCGCACATGAACGTTTCGGCGCGCTGCTCGCGTGCCTTCACCGTCTCATAGCGCTCGAAACGCTCGATATTCAGGCGCTCGAGCTCGTCTGCCGTCAGATAAAGCGAGTCCACGATATTGTGCTTGCGCGCGCCCTTATGGCCGGTGGTGGCCCAAGGCTTCTCCGGCAGCTGCTCAACGCGCTCGGGAAGCACGACGGGCTCCATCATCTGGCCGAGCATGCCGTCGGACAGGATCATGGCGGGCATGCGGTACTCGTCGGCCTTCTCGAAGGCCAGGTACGCCAGATCGGCCATCTCCTGGACGGTGGAAGGCGCGAACACGAGCACCTGGAAGTCGCCGTGGCCCATAGCGCGCGTGGCCTGCCAGTAGTCGGACTGGGAAGGCTGGATACCGCCGAGACCCGGGCCGCCGCGCTGCACGTTGACGATAACGCCGGGAAGATCGGCGCCCGCCATATACGAAACGCCCTCGCCCTTAAGCGACACGCCCGGCGAAGACGACGACGTCATGACGCGAGCGCCCGCGGACGATGCGCCGTAAACCATGTTGATAGCTGCGATCTCGCTTTCCGCCTGCAGATACGTGCCGCCCTCCTTGGGCATGCGCTTGGCCATATAAGCGGCAACCTCGGTCTGCGGCGTGATGGGGTAGCCGAAGAAGAAGCGGCATCCGGCGCGGATGGCAGCCTCGGCCATAGCCTCGTTGCCCTTCATGAGCACCTTTTCCTGAGGCATCAGCGCATCACCTCGATCGCAACGTCAGGGCACATAAGCGCGCACGAGCAGCAGCCCGTGCACTTGGACGCATCGATCAGCCGGGCCGGATGATAGCCCTTCGCCGTGATGCGGGAGCGGTCAAGCGCGATGATATGGGCCGGGCATGCATCCACGCACAACCCGCAGCCTTTGCAGAAACCGTCATCGACCGTTATCGCTGCCATGAGCCTTCCTTTCTCGTCTAAGCCGGCCAAACGACCGGCATATGGTTATCGAACACTCCCCCGAAAAAACTCCTTGAACAGAGGCATGGCCCCGCCCGAATCCACCGACGCGGACTGTGCCCTTACTCCCAGGGTTTTCGCACATGTACCGAAACAGGATAGCGCACACCCGGGATATCGGCATCTTCGAGCATACGACGGGGCACCGCGGAAAACGCCAGAGGCAAACCGGCCAGCGCGGCGACCTCCTGCGCGAAGCCGACACCGCGGCTGAGCACTTCCCCGTCGGTGAAGTCGGCCAGGTGCGTGTTGTTCGCAACCGCCGTGGCATGCAGGTGGCTGGCCGCCTCGATCTCGCGAAGCACGGACAGCGCCTCGGTGGGATCATGGGTTAGGTTGCGGCTGCGGTTCACCACGTACAGCAGGTCGTAATCCCCCTCGGCGACGCCGCGTGCGAACCTGCCGAGAGCCGTAGCGCCCACATCGTCGCCGCCTGCATCGATGAGCAGCAGCCTTCCCTGCTCCCCGCGCGCCCAATCGAGGGCGGCGGAAACCTGCCCGGAGATGGCGGGCGCATCAAGCGTGGTCCCCGCGTAGCGCGGGGCGATCACCTGAACGCCGGCATCCTCGAGAAGATCCCGGTAGTCGCTGCTTCGGAAATACGGGTTGACGACATCCAGGTCGGCAACGCGCACATCGAGTCCAGCATACCGGGCATCAAGGGCCAGGTTTATGGCCAGATTGGTCTTTCCGACCCCATAATGCCCTGTAACGACGGTGACCGATTTCAACCGTTTGACATCGAACTCGTTCAAGGCCGCTCCTACACCAATCCCTCGGGCACCTTGGTCTTCGGCTTGCCCTCCTGGCTTTCGTCAGCCTCGCGGATGGCGGCTCGGCGGATCTTGCCGTTGACGGTCTTGGGAAGTGCGTCGACGAACTCCACGATGCGGGGATATTTGTACGGCGCCGTGCGCTGCTTGACCCATTGCTGCAGCTCGCGCACGAGCACCTCGTTGCCCTCGAAACCTTCCGCAAGCACCACCGTGGCCTTGACCGCCTTGCCGCGCACGGGATCGGGCACGCCGGTGACGGCGCATTCGCGCACGGCGTCATGCTCGAGCAGCACGCTTTCGATCTCGAAGGGGCCGATACGGTACCCGGACGACTTGATGACGTCGTCGTTGCGGCCGACGTACCACAGGTACCCGTCCTCGTCGACCCAGGCGGTATCGCCGGTGTGGTACCAACCGTTGTACACGGCGGCTTCGGTCTTCTCGGGATTGCGGTAGTACTCCAGCATGATGCCCGGAGCCTTCTCGTGCACGTCGATGCAGATCTCGCCCGTCTCGCCGACATCGCAGCGGCTGCCGTCGCCGCGCTGCACCTCGATGGTGAACGCCGGCGAAGGATGGCCCATGGAGCCGGGCTTGGGCACCGCATACGTGAGGTTTGCCACCGTCAGCGGCGTCTCCGTCTGGCCGAAGCCCTCGAAGATGGTCAGCCCCGTGTGCTCCTTCCAGAAGTCGAACAGGTCGGGGTTGAGCGCCTCGCCGGCGGTGGTGCAATACGTGAGCGTGCTCAAATCATGGGCATCAACGTCGGCCTGCATCATCATACGGTACATGGTGGGCGGGCAGCAAAGCGTGGTGACGCCGTAGCGGGGGATCAGATCCAAGATCTCATCGGCATGGAAGCGGTCGAAATCGTACGTGAGCACGCACGCCTCCATGAGCCACTGGCCATAGTACTTGCCCCACACCGCCTTGCCCCAACCGGTGTCGGCGATGGTCAGATGCAGCCCGTCGGGCTTGACGTTGTGCCAATGCTTCGCCGTGACCAGGTGCGCCAATGCGTAGTAGGAATCATGCAGCACCATCTTGGGGTTGCCGGAGGTGCCGGAGGAGAAATACATGAGCATGGGATCGCCGACATGGGTTTCCACGCGGGAGAATTCCTCGCAGGCATTGCGCACGCCGGTGTTGAAATCATGCCAGCCCTCACGCTGCGCGGGCACAGCGCACACACCCTCGGGGCCGGAGAGCACAGCTCCCACCGGGCCGTCAGCGGCAAGCCAATTGCCATCCGCGTCCTTCTCGGTCAAGCCCCCGCCGGCGCCATTAACCAAAAACAGGTTCTCAACCGAAGGACAGCGATCCACGACGTTGTCCACCACTTGCGCGATGGTGCCGATGGAGGTGCAGATGACGGCCTTGATGGAAGCACCGTTCAGGCGATACTCCAGGTCGTGCTCCTTGAGCATGAAGGTAGCCGGCACCATGACGGCGCCGAGCTTGGCAAGCGCGGTGGCCACGAACCAGAACTGATAATGACGGCGCAAGATCACCATGACCATGTCGCCCTTGCCGACACCATGCGCGGCAAGGTAGTTCGCCGTCTTATCCGACCAGATCTTCATGTCGGCGAACGTGAACAGATGTTCCTCGCCTTCGGGGTTGCACCACATCATGGCGCGGCGTTCGGGGTCGTTATCCGCGATGTCGTCCACCACGTCGTAGCCGAAGTTGAAGGTATCGGGGCACTTCACCTTGAAATCGGTGAGCACGCCCTGCTCGTCGTAGGTTTCCTCGCAGTAACGCAGATTGATGTTTCTCATGATGTTGCCGAACTTCCTTGAAATATGGTGCGCGAAACCAGGCCGCGCACGATGCGGTCGATAAGAAGGTTGGTTTTTGGCAAGCAACCCTAGGCGAGCGCTTGCCTAGATAATGTCTTCCTTCGCCTTCAGAACGACAGCCAGGAATTTGCACGGTGCGCCATCGATGGCGATCATGCCGTGCCCACGGCCGGAATCATAGAGCAGCATATCGCCGGGGCCGAGCTCCTCGGTGTGCTCCTCGTACTGGAAGCGCATGCGGCCTTCCAGGATGTAATCGAGCTCCTGTCCGCTGTGATAGGACAGATGGATGGGCTTGTCCTGCAGCTCAGGGCGGTAATCGGCCGTCACGAAGAACGGCTCGCACAGCTTGTTGCGGTAATGCGGGGCCTTGTGCAGGTACTCAAGGCCGCTGCGGCGCTTGACGGCCAGACCCTCATCGGCGCGCGTAAGGGTATAGCCCGTCAGGTGCGGGGTTTCGCCGGTGAGCAGCTCGATGGGGTCGACGCCCAGGTTCGCCGCGCACTTATACAAGAAAGTGAATGAAAGCTCCTCTGCCCCTGATTCCTGCGCCTGGTACTCGGCCAGGCTGCGGCCGGTGGCATCAGCCATCTCCTGCATGGTCAGGCCCATATCCTCGCGCAGCGCGCGGATCCTGTTCGCCACCTCTTGATAATTCGGCTCCATGAAAACCTGACCTCCTCACATGCAATTACGTCAAAATCATAGTAAATAAATGGTACGCGCGAAATTGTTTCCAATATGTTTCATGCCGGCGAAGAAGCCTTCGCCGGCATGAAAACGGGATCTTATATTATTCCTGCGGCTTACGGACGAAGCGCACGGCGAAGTGCGCATCCGACGAGCCGGGGGCAAGGCGGGTTGCAAGGCAGTTGCGACCGCACAGCTGATCGAGCGTGAAGCCGGCGCCCTCCTCGCTGTCCAGGAACGCCTTCACCACACCAGCGTTCTCCTCGCGCGTGACCGTGCACGTGGAATACCCCAGCGCACCGCCCGGGGCCACGTGGCCCGCCGCGGCCTTGAGCATGCCCAGCTGGGTTTCCACGAAACCGGCCAGGTCCTCCTCGCTCGTGCGCCAGCGGATCTCGGGGTGACGACGGAGCGTGCCCATACCCGAACACGGGGCGTCCACGAAGATGAACGAGAACATGCGGTCGGGCATGATGTTGTCCAGCTCGAGCGCATTGCCGGTGAAGGCCTCGGTCACCACGACGCCGTACTGTTCGGCTCGCTTCTCGAGCAGACGCGTCTTGTAGGCGTGGTTGTCGATGGTGACGTACTCCTCGATCTGCGACCCGTACTTGCGGCAGGCGTTGGACTGCAGCAGGATGGTCTTCGTGGCGCGGCCGGCGCCGATCTCGAGCACGCTTTCGGGCTTCTCATCGGGAAGCACGTTGGCGGCCACCATCTGCGCGGCGGCGTCGGAGACCAGGATCTTGCCCTGGTCGAGCTGACGGGCAAGCGCGGGCACCAGCAGAGCACGGCTTTCGGGCACGCGCAGGCAACCCTGCACGTTCATGTCGCCGAGCGCAACCGGCTGCACTTCCTCTTCCGCACGCTCAAAGGCCTTGAGCACATGGTCATCGTCCACCTTGCAGGCGTTGACGGCCACATACAGCGGCGCCTGCTCGTTGGATGCGCGCATGAACTCGATGGCGGCCTGCGGGCCCATCTCCTCCATGAGCTTCTTGGCCATCCACGTGGGGAACGCCTGGGTGCGGGCAAGCGCATCAAGGTCGGTAGCCGGGTTTCCGAACGGGAAATCAATACGCAGGCGCACGATCTTGTGCAGCACGGCATTGGCCACACGTGCCGCGGGGCCCGGGCTGAACGACTTCACCATTTCCACGCCCTGGTCGACCGCCGCATGAGCCTCCTTGCCCAGGAAGATGAGCTCGTACGTGGAGATCTGCAGCGCGTCGCGCGTCTCGCGGAAGATGTCCTCGGGCGTGTCGAGCGCACGGTCGATGATCTCGTCGAGCGTGCCGCGGGCGCTTACCGTGCCAAGGGCGAGCAGCGTGGCGAACGCGCGGTCTTCCACGGACATGGTGGACTTGTCGATCACCTGGGCGATGACGTCCTGCGCGAACGCGTTGCGCTCGCGGACGGTGCGCACCACGTCGAGCGCCGCCAAGCGAGCAGGCGTTGCGTTGGACTTGCGACGCGGGCGTGCCGGCTTGGCAGAACCGCGGAAGCCGCCCTTTTCGCCGCCGCGCGGCGCGCCCTGGGCGCCCTGCTCAGGCTTGCGACGCGGGTCGCGAGCAGTATTACGGCCGCGGAAATCGGGCTTCGGCTCGCGCGCGGGACGATCGGAGCCGGCATGCTGCGCGGCCTCGGGACGCTGGCCGCCCTCGCCGCCCTCGCGCTTGAAGTCGGGCTTGCCGTCGCGCTTGAAATCGCGCTTCGGGCCGCGATCGCCCTTATATCCGCCGCGACGGTCGTCACGGCCGCCGTTGTAGCCGCCGCGGCGCTCGTCGCGCCCGCCGTTGCCGCGATACTCGCGCTTCTCACCGTCGCGACCGCCGTTACCGCGGAAATCCCGCTTCTCGCCGTCACGGCCGCGGTATCCGCCCTTTCCGCCATCGCGGCGCTGGCCATCTCGGCCACTCTGACCGCGATTACCGCCACGACGGTCGTCGCGACCGCCGAAGCCGCCTTTGCCGCCATCGCGGCGCGGGCCGCCCTGGCGATTGCCGTGGCCGCCGTGCTGGCCGCCCTTTCGATAGCCGCCGTTGCCGCCTTCGCGGCGCTGACGCGGCGCGCCTTCGTTGTTATGCTGTTCAGCCACGCGGGCCCTCCCAAGTCTTAGTGTCTTCCTTGATTCCCTGAATGCCTGCGGCAAACGCCTTGGCCGCCATGGCCGCCTTGCCTGCAGGCTTCACTTCCATAAGCTCGATCGCGCCGTCCGCTGCACCCAGATACAAGCGCTTGGCGACGAATCGCACGCTGCCGGGCCCCATGCCCGCGCAAACCGCATCCGCTTGATCTGCGGGTGCCGGACGGACGGCAAGCACGGTCACGTCCTTGCCGGCGATGGTGGCATGCGCCGGATGCGCCGCGCTTGACGCGCGCACCTTGCGGCATGCCTGCTCCACCGTGTCGGCCGGGCTAAGCGATAGCTCGTCCTTGCCGATCTTCTCGGCGTAGGTGACGTGTTCCTCTTCCTGGCGCGTCCAGCGGATGCATCCCGCCTCCAGCTGCGTCAACGCCGTGAGCAACGCATGCGCGCCCAGGTCGGCGAGCAGGTCGGTGAGCAGAGCGACGTCCTTGTCGCCCACCTCAAGCGATCGGCACACGCAGTAATCGCCCGTGTCGAGCCCTTCCTCCATGCGCATGATGCACACGCCGGCCTCCTCGTCGCCGGACAAGATGGCGCGCTCGATGGGAGCGGCGCCACGCCAGCGCGGCAACAGCGAGGCGTGCACGTTCAGGCAGCCATGCTTGGGGATGGACAGCACCTCGGCAGGAAGCAGCATGCCGTAAGCGGCCACGCAGATGACATCGGGCTCGAGCGCCGCAAGCGCATGCTGCTCGTCGGCATCGCGCAGCGTCTTCGGCGTGAACACGGGGATGCCGCGCTCGCACGCCTCCGCCTTCACCGGGCTGGGCACCAGCTGCTTGCCGCGGCCGCGCACGGCGTCGGGGCGCGTATAGACGGCCACCACGTCGTGCTGCGAGGCAAGTTCGGAAAGCACCGATGCGGCGAAGTCGGGCGTGCCCATGAATACGATGCGCATGCCCCCTACGCCTCCACCGAAGTCTCGCCGGGGCGCGCACCGGCTGCCAGGGCGCGCTCGTAATCCTCAAGGGCCTTCAGGCGTGCCATGGGCTCGGCGCGCTCGAACATGGTGACGCCGTCAAGGTGGTCGGTCTCATGCTGCAGGCAGCGACCGAGCAGCCCGTCGCCCTCGATCTCCCAAAGCTGGCCGTCAAGATCGTAGTAACGGCAGCGGGCGAACGGCGGGCGCGCGATGGGCACGGAGATGCCGGGGATGGAAAGGCAGCCCTCGTCCTCCGCGACCGGGTCGCCCTCGCGGGCGACGATGACGGGGTTGAGCATGACGATGGGCTCGCGGGCGCCGTCCTCCTGGTCGCAGTCGATGACCACGAGGCGCTTGAGCACGCCCACCTGGGGCGCGGCAAGGCCGCAGCCGGCGTTCTTGTACATAACGTGGGCCATCTGCTTGGCCAGGCGCTTCAAGCTCTTGTCATTGAAATCGCAGGGCTCGCACACCGTATTGAGCAGCGGGTCGGGCGATTGCACGATTGAAAGCATATGCATTTCCTTTAGCGGGTAGGTATTGTTGGCGGCGGGTGCGCAAAACGCCCGCCTTTCTAATCCGATTATTGTGACATGCGCGCGCACCTAACGCCCTTGCGGGTGCAAAGTTCCACAAAACCCCTGCTCGGCATGAATGGAAACGAAGGTCTCCCAAAGGCGGCCGACAAGAAGGGTCGCACCATGCGAGCGCGACGCAGGGAAGCGCGAAAGCCCTACCTGCCAGAAGCCGCGCTTTCGGCATGGGCCCTTTTGCGGGCGGTCAGCTCGCGCTGCATGGCGGCCACGGTCTCGAACATAAGCTCATAGTCCTCAGGCGACATGGACGCGGGGGCAGACATCTGCGCGCGCATAGCCGCAACGGCCTCTTCGGCATCGCCGATGGAAAGCTCCTCGACCAAAAACGCCGCCAAGTCCTCGGGCACCGCTGATTCGGGAACGCCCCTTGTCAGGAAGCCGGCAGCACGAGGCTCGGCCATGCTCGCCACGCCCACGATGGCGGCCGGCGCCGCCCCGGGATCTTCGGCCAAGGTATCGAGCATGCTGGCGGATACGGCTGCGCACGCCGGATCGTGCCACTGCACCGAGGCAAGGGCGTCGGCGTGGACCAGGGCCAGATCGGTACGTGCGGCGCACAGCGCCAGCAGCTGACGCTCGAACCTGCGCCGGTTCATCTCGGACTGGGGTAGGCGGCGACGCGCCGGGGCCGCAGGGGCTCCGTGATCGACGCGACCGCCGGAAGCAGGCGCTTCCGCATCGAAAACGCGCGGGGGTTTAAGGGCCGCCAACTGCTCCAACACGTCCTTCTCGTCCGCGCGGGCACGGCTGGCGATCTGCCGTGCGTAGTCTTTCGCGAGCAGCGAATCCTTGATGGGCGCAAGCACGCTCAATGCATCGGCGACGGCGCCGGAGCGGCCTTCGGCACGCGAGAGGTCCCAGTTTTCCAACCTTCGGTCGATGCCGTATTCCAGCAAGGGCTTCGCCTGGTCTATCAGGACCTGCAGCTCCTGGCCGCCGTGGGCGTCGATGAACTCGGCAGGGTCGAGGTTGTCGGGCAGCGTGACGGCGAACAGGTCGATGCGCGCCGCACCCGCCTCGGGCGTCATGGAGGAGTCGATGAACTGCAAAGCGCGATCGGCGGCGCGCTGACCTGCGGCATCGCCGTCGAACAGATACACGATGCGGTTGCGGGCATGGCGCGAGAGCACGCGGATGTGCGTGCGGGTGAGCGCCGTTCCCAGGGTGGCGACCGCATTGCGGATGCCGGCCTCGTGCATGGCGATGACGTCGGTGTAGCCCTCCGAAACCACCGCCACGCCCGTGGACGCCATAGCGGCCTTCGCCTTATCAAGCGCATAGAGCATGCGGCCTTTGTGGAACAGGGGCGTTTCCTGGCTGTTCAGGTACTTCGGCTCGCCCTTGCCGATCACGCGACCGCCGAAGGCGATGCATTGCCCCTGCTCATCTTTGATGGGGAACATCACGCGGTTAAAGAATCGGTCGCGCACCCGCCCGTCGGAGCCGACGACGGCCACGTTGGCCTGGATCATCTCGTTGGATTGAAAGCCCTTCGACGCCAGATGGCGCACGAGCGCGCCTTGGCCGGGCGCGAAGCCGAGCATCCAGGTTTTCGGGATATCGCCGCCCAGCCCGCGCTGCGAAAGGTATGCGCGCGCGGCGCCGGCCTGCGGGCTTTTACTGCGCATAAGCTGCATATGGAAGAACTCCGCAGCCTCCGCGCACACGGCGCGCAGCCGTGCTTTTGCGCCCTGCCCCATGCCGGGTCCACGTTTCGCCTGGTCATCGGCGATGTCGATATGGGCGCGCTCTGCCAGGTAGCGCACCGATTCGGGAAACGACAGGTCTTGGGACTTCATGATGAAGGCGAACACGTCGCCGCCTTCGCCGCAGCCGAAGCAATGCCACAGCTGCAGGGCCGGGTCGATCTTGCACGACGGGGTTTTCTCGTTATGGAACGGGCAGCACAGCCAGAAATCGCGGCCGCGCTGCTTGACCGGGCCCGTCTCGCCCATGATGGCCACCAAGTCGCTGGCCTCGCGGACCTTTTGGATATCCTCATCGCTGATCGCCATGGATGTGACCGAACCCCCGCCTTGTGCCCGTGTTCCCGATTCCGGCCGCACAAAGGCGTGCCGGTTGCTTTTCCGAGTAAAGTATACCGCATAGAACCTATGTTCCCGTATGTTACGCGCGTGCGATACAATAAGCCCGTAACATCTCGACATGCGGAAAGGAAGCGCCGTGAGCGAACCCGCATACCTGCAACTTAACCCCGACGTGGAACAGGCAATAGCCGAGAACCTGCGCTCCGGGCGCATGCATCCGCGCAGCTTCCCCGACGAACAGGTGCTCCGACGTGAGGACAACCCTCACGATGCGGCAACGCTGACGCGTCCGGCGTTCTCGCGCGACATCGACAAGATCATGAACATCCCCGCCTACAACCGCTATGCAGGGAAAACGCAGGTGTTCAGCCTGGTGGAGAACGACGACATTTGCCGCCGCGGGCTGCATGTGCAGCTGGTCGGGCGCATCGCGCGAAACATCGGGCGGCTGCTCGGATTGAACTGCCAGCTCATCGAGGCCATCGCGCTTGGCCACGACCTCGGGCACACGCCCTTCGGCCATGCCGGCGAGAAATTCCTCTCGAAGTGCCTGCAAAGCCGCACGGGTCGCCGCTTTCACCACAACGTCCACTCCGTGCGGGTAATGGACCGACTCTATCCTCGCAACATCAGCCTGCAGGTGCTCGACGGTGCGCTGTGCCACAACGGCGAGTTCGCTCAACAGGTGCTTCACCAAGGCGATACGGAATCGTTCGCACAGCTCGATGCGCTGGTCGAGGAATGCGCGCTTGACGAGTCCGCCATCAAGCGCCTGCGCCCCTCAACGCTGGAAGGCTGCGTGGTCCGCCTGGCCGACATGATCGCCTACCTGGGAAAAGACCGTGACGACGCCATGGCCATGGGCGTGCTGCCCTCCCTTGACGGCTTCGAAACCGACGTCATCGGGCGCGACAACGCGCGCATCATCAACAACATCACCGTCGATGTGGTCAACCATAGCCTCGGGCAGGACGATATCCGCATGAGTCGCCAGGTTTTCGAGGACGTCAAGCGCGCAAAACGCCAAAACTACGAGCGCATCTATGATTGCGAAGGCTGGCGCGCCGGAAGCGGCAACGCCGTCGGCGAGATGTTCGAGGACATGTACGACAGGCTTTTGACCGACCTGGAAACCGGTGACGAGCGGTCACCGGTTGTATCGCACCATGCCAAACAGCTGGCGACGAAGTCGCGCAGCATCATCGTGGAGGATTATCTTGCGCATACCGACCGCAATCAGGTGGTTGTGGACTACATGGCGTCCATGACCGACCGGTACTTCATGGAGCTGTACCATTATCTGTTCCCCGACAGCGAAAAGCACATCTTGGCACGAGGCTACTGCGCCGACCTGCCACCTATCGAAAGGAATGACCAGTGAAGTTCGTCATCGCATCCGACCTGCATGGCGCGGCGCCCGCCGTCCGCACTTTGATGGAACGCATCGACCAGGAAACGCCCGACCGCGTGCTCCTGCTCGGCGACCTGCTCTATCACGGCCCACGAAACGACCTGCCCGAGGGATACGCGCCCAAAGAAGTGCTCGCCGACCTTAACGGCATTGCCAAGCACATCGTAGCCGTTCGGGGCAATTGCGATGCGGAAGTCGACCAGATGGTGCTCGATTTCCCCTGCTTGAGCGATTTCTCCCAGGTGTGGGCAGATGGGCATCTGCTGCATCTGAGCCATGGGCACTTGGCAGGCAACTCGCCTGATCAGCCGCCGGCGCTGCCGCAAGGAAGCGCGTTGCTGACCGGCCACACGCACATTAAGCGGCTCGAACTTGTCGACGGCGTGATGTTCGTGAACCCCGGGAGCACCTCCATCCCCAAGGACGGCTGCGCAAGCTATGCCGTCTACGAAAACGGCGCATTCGCACTAAAGTCGCTTGACGGAGAAACGCTGCTGGAAGCGAGCTGGGAATAACGGAAGCATCTGACCGAACCGAAGGTACTGACACCCGGACGGGTTCAGAAGTCGGTACACAGCGGCGTAGCCTTTATGCAAGCCGTCCTTATCTTGTGCCGCAGCTCGCAGCTGCGGCCCTTCTTTCTTTATGCGATTCGCGAGCGCTCGGCTACGACAGCCTTCCGCGCTCAACGGTGTAGGAGACATCGCAGATGGCGGCCGTGGACGCGCGATGGCTCACCAGCACCACCGTCTTGCCCTGACGGGCATCGAGCAACGCCCGCAAAACCGCCGCCTCGTTGAGACTGTCGAGGTTGCTGGTAGGCTCGTCGAGCAGCACGAACGGTGCATCATGCAAGAACATGCGCGCAAGGCCGATGCGCTGGCGCTCGCCGCCCGACAACGTATCGCCCAATTCGCCGACCGGCGTGTCCAGACCTTGCGGCAGACGCTCGATCAAAACGGTCAACGCCGCCTTCCTGCAAGCCTTCGCAAGCTCCTCGGGCGTAGCATCGGGCTTGGCAAGCGCGATGTTGTCCCCCACCGTGCCGGAGAACAGGTGCGTCTCCTGCGTCATATAGCCTTCAATAGCGCGCAGGCTTTCCGTGTTCACACCTCGGATATCCTGCCCGGATACGCGTATGCAACCGTCGCTTGGATCCCAGAACCGCATGAACAGCTTGCAAAGCGTCGATTTCCCCGAACCGCTCTTTCCCGCCAAATGCACGATCGAACCAGGCGTCACCTCAAGGGATACGTCCTTGAGCACCGAACTTGCGCCATACGAGAAGTCGACATGTTCGGCGGCCGCACCCGAGAACGCATCTACCTTGCAGCCGTCCGCCACATCCCGGGTTTGCGGCTGCTCGTCAAGCAGGTCAAGTACGCGCGCTCCGCTGGCCAACGTCTGCTGCAAGCCGCTGCCCAGGTTCGCAACGGCGATCACCGGGCCGAAAGACGACATCAACGCGGCCACGCACACGAACGCCTGCCCGGAATCGATGACGCCATGCGTGCACAGCGCGCAGGCTAGCGCGACCATGGCAACGTCAAGCCCCAACACCAGACCGTTCGTGGCCGCCATGCTGCGCGCCGCACGGCTCTTCAGGCGATGCTCCACCTTCGAAAGCGAATCCATCCGAACATCAAGCTGCTCGGCTCGCGCATGCTCCTGACCGAATTGCAGCGTTTCGCGAAGGCCGCGCAAGCTATCGAGCACGAACGAGTTCATGCCGCCAAGGGCATCGCGCAGCTCCCTGCCGCCATCCCCCGCCGCACGTGATGCAACCCACGGCGCCACAGCTCCAACCAGGACGTATGCGACGAACGCGCCGATGGCAAGCTGCCAGCAGACGCTGCCGATGAAGGCGATCATAACGCCGCAGACCAGCACGGCGATGAGCACCGGGGAGAGGGTGTGCGCATAGAACACCTCGAGCAGCTCAACGTCCGAGGTAACGAGCGACACCAGATCGCCTTTGCTTCGGCCCTCGAGCTTCGCCGGGGCAAGCGTGCGCAGCTTGCCGAACACGCGATCGCGGACAAGCGCCAAGATCTTGAACGCCAGATAGTGATTGCACATCTGCTCGCCATAATGCAAGGGACCGCGCAAAAGGCCGCAAGCGGCGACCAGGGCGATACCCGCGCCCACGCCGATCGCCGGACCGAATCCCGCGATGCCCGTAAGCACCAAAGCGGCGCCTACCGTAAGGAAGATGGCGCACAAAAAGCCGACGACGCCTAAAATCACCGCGGCGATCATAACCGGCACAAGCGGCTTGACCAACTTCACCATACGGCACATGATCGAGATGTTCGACCTACGGCGCGTCTGAGGCTCGCCGACAACCGCGGCAGTTCCATCAGCGCCGGCACCTTGCGCCTCGTCGGCTTCGCCAACTTCAGCGGTATGTTGCTCTGCCCGCGACGCGAACGCCTCGAGTTCCATCTGCCGATCCCATAGCTTCGCGTACGCCCCATCGGCGGCGCGGAGCTGCTCGTGCGAACCGCTTTCAGCCACATGACCGTTTGCCAGCACGAAGATGCGGTCGGCTTTAGAAACCGATGCCAAGCGATGCGAGATCATGATGACGGTGCGGCTTTTCGCCAGCTCATGGATAACGCCGACGATGGCTTGCTCGCTGTCCGCATCCACGTTCGAGGTGGCCTCATCGAAAATGTAGACGGGAGTATCGTGCAAAAGCGCCCGGGCGAGCGCCAAACGCTGGCGCTGCCCGACGGAGAAGTTGCCGCCCTGCTCGGACACAGGGGCATCAAGCCCGCCCGATGCACGAACGAACCCGTCGATGCGGCAGCGCCTCAAAACGTCCCAAAGCTCGTCGTCGGTCGCCTTGGGGCGCGCCATCAGCAAGTTCGAACGCACCGTTCCAGAGAACAGGTAGCTGGAGAACGGGACGACGGTGACCGTTTGGGCCATGCTTTCGCGGGAAACCTGGCCAAGCGGCACGCCACCGATCTCCACATCGCCATCAAAACCAAGATTACGCCCGCACAGGATGCCGGCCAACGTGGATTTGCCCGAACCGCTCTCGCCCACAATGCCGGTGAAGCTACCGGCAGGGGCGGCGAAATCGACATGCTCGAGCACCGTACGCTGCCCGTCATAGGAGTACGAGACATCGCGAACAACGATGCCCGCGCGCTCAGGATCGATGCTGCGCGTCCCCTGCTCGGGCTCGGGCGCATCAAGGATGGCGAACATCTTCTCGGCAACGGCCATGCCGTTCATGGCGGTATGGAAAAACGAACCCAGGGCACGCATGGGGATAAAGAACTCCGCTGACAGGAACACCACGCAAAACGCCGCGTAAAACGGGACCTGGCCGTTGGCGAACTGCACCATCGCCGCGATGATGCCCACGGCAGCGCCGCCGAAAGCGAACACGTCCATCACGGTAATGGAGTTGAGCTGCATGGTCAGCAGCCGCATGGTCGCCCTTCGGAAGCTCTCGGCCTGTTCGTTCATCTGACGGTGGCACGCCTCATCGGCTTGATAGATCTTCAAGGTGGTCAAACCTTGCAGGTTCTCGAGAAACGCACCGCCAAGATCGGTATAGGCGCCCCAATACCTGCCCATGACACGCTTAGCGATCTTCTGCACCGCCACGATGGAAATCGGGATGAGCGGCACGCAAACCAACAAGGCGATGGCGGCAGGCAAACACAGCGGCGTCAGGAACGCGAACACGGTAAGCGGGGCCAGCACGGCGTAAAACAGCTGCGGCAGATACTGGCCGAAGTAGCTTTCCAGCTGCTCGCATCCCTCAACACCGACTTGCACCGCCTCGCTTGTGGCGATGTGCTCGGAATAGCCGGGGCCCATGCGCACCAGCTTGTCGTATACCTCACGGCGAACCGAGCGTTTTGCGGCCATGGCGGCCGCCACCCCCATGCGCTGCGCGAAGGTCAAGCACACCATGCGCACCGCGATAACGGCAACGCCTGCGCACAGAAGCATCGCAACCCAGCCATCCACGGCAACGCCGTCGAAAAGACGCTGTAGGAACAGCCCGATGAGGAGCATGAGCACGATATTCGCCACGAGCGCCACCCATTGCGCCGCCGCATTGCGCACGATATATCGCATAGCCTGCGGCACCATCGATATCAACCGTTTATTGAACACGGAACATGGCTTCCTTTCGAACTCGAAGACGGCACAGCGCCTGCTACGGAGCAGCGCTTCCGTCGATTCAAACAGTCGAATGGTACCATTGGGAAACTTTGATAGCCAGAGCAAACTATCGGATATCGATTATTGTTACACAAGACTAATCTAAGCCGTGAAAAAGCCCGGCGTACGCCGGGCTAACCTGTTCGATATATTATTGCGGTCCGAAAATCCGCTTGCAGAGCAAGCGCGTCCAAGAGGACCTTCTACCGAACCTTCCGATTCTTCTCGTGCAACAAAATCAACCCTTTGAGCGTGAGCTGATCATCGGCAACCTCGATGCGTCGGGAAAGCCCGACCATGGCCTGGGCGTCATCGCCGGTGGCCACAACACGCGTTTCGTAGCCAAGTTCGTCCCATACCGCTTGAATCAAGCCATCGATGCGGGCGACTTCCCCGATCACGATGCCCGCCTGCATGGCATCGCGTGTGGATTTGCCGATCACGCTACGCGGCGCATGCAGCCCGATCACGGGAAGCTGGGCCGCAGCATCGGCCACAGCGCGGGCAGCCAAACGCAGACCCGGAGCGATAAGCCCGCCCTGCACGACGCCCGCATCATCGATGACCTCAAGCGTAGTTGCAGTCCCAAAGTCGACGACGATCAGCGGGAATCCATAGAGCTGCTTTGAGGCGACGCAATCCGCCACACGATCGGCGCCGAAATCGGCAGGGCTGTTCAGATGCAGCTTCAAACCGGATTTCAAACCCGGCCCCACCACCAAAGGGCGCACGCCGCAAAGCGCATACAAGGCTTCAACCCAAGCATCGGTAAGCCCGGGAACCACGGAGGCCACGATGGCGTCGCGAACCTGCCCATCGCAGCCGCGAACCTGCAAAAACGACGTCACGCACATGAGCGCTTCGTCTGCGGTCAAGCGATCGGGGGTGGTCACGCTCCAGGTGAAAACCAAATCCCCTTCGCAAGACAACCCAAGGTTAGTGACGGAATTCCCTACATCGACGGCAAGCACGAAACCCGATCCGCATTGGCCCGATCGCGCCATTACGCAACCGCCTTCCTCGCCTTGAACACCTTGAACGCGACCGCGCCGAGGAAGCCGCCGACAATGGCGAACGGCAGCCAGCTAAAGCCCAGGTCGGTGAAGGGAAGCTGTTTGATGGCGGGCAGCACACCACAGGTGTCGTCAAGCGTGGCGAGCAAACTGATGACGAACGCCCCGAGGGCGGCGCCCTTGATCGGCCACGTGGTGCCCATCCGCTTTTTGAACAGCACCATGACCACGCACACCATGAACGGCGGGCAGACGACGGACAAGATCGGGGCGGCAAACGCCACGATGGCGTTGAGCCCCAAGTTGCAGATGGCGAAGGACACCAACACAGTGACGATGACACCGGTGCGATACGAGATCTTGCCGTGCGTGGTGCGCTCGAAATACGATGCCGATGCGCCGGTAAGGCCGATGGCGGTGGTCAGGCACGCAAGCCCCACGATGATGCCGAGGATGACCACGCCGGTGTTGCCGAGCAGGTGCTTGGTGATCTCCACGATAAGCGTGGAGCGATCCATGCCGGCGCCGAAAGCAAGCGCGCTCGAAGCGCCCAGATAAGTCAACCCGCCGTAGATCACAGCCAGAAGGACACCGGCAACCACGGAAGCACCGGCGATGACCTTAAGCTGATCCTCGCGGCGCGTATAGCCGGCGGTGCGCGCAGCGTTCTCCATGACGATGGCGAAGCCGACGCAGGCGAGCACGTCCATAGCCTGGTAACCGGCCAAGATGCCATCCTGTGCAGCATGGTTGGAAAGCGGGGCCCCGATCTCGCCGAGCGGATGCACGATGCCGACCGCGATGATAACGAACACGCAGATGACCAACAGCGGGGTGAGCACCTTGCCGATGATGTTGACCAAACGCGTTTGGCGAATGGACAGCGCAAGCACCACCGCGAAGAACAGCGCGGAGAACACCAACATGTTCACGGAATCGCCGAACAACGGCACGATGGACATCTCATACGTGGTAGCAGCCGTACGCGGCTCCGCGATGATCATGCCCGTGCACAGGATGACAGCGGTATTGAGCACCAATCCCGGTACTCGGCCCAACGACCCTTCGACCGCCACGTTCGCGCCGCCGGCAGCGTTAAGCGCGAAGATGCCCAAACAGGAAAGCGCCACATCGATCAAGATGAAGCACAGAAAGCCGATCACCCAATCGGTTCCGCTTTCCATGCCCAGAAACGGCGGGAAGATCAGGTTTCCAGCACCGAAGAACATGGCGAACAGCGCCAATCCGGTAACCAAAGTGTTTTTCTTCAAGAATGCTCCTTTATGGATTTTCACTCGAATTTATTATTATGACGCAATCCGTTCGAAAAAAGAAGCAGGTAACTCGCTGCAATACCGAATCGTTGCCGCAAAAAAAGACCTGCAGGAGCAGGTCTTTTCCACTTGGTGCCTAGTTGAACTTGAAAATCCTCTGAGCCACATGGTACCCGGTGATGCCGATCTTGCGCCCCAGATTCGTGGGCAGATTCGTGCCCATATTCAACACGCTGTGCCTCACGCGGCGGTACACGTCGGAGTTGTTCTCCTTCAGATAGCGCCAAATCGCATCGCGCTCATCCTCGGCGTCGACGGTGTTGATCATGCGCAGGAAGATGCTGCAGATGCACATCATCATGGAAAGATAGTTCTCCATGTAGCGCTCCAGGCGCTTCTCGGGAACATCGCCGGGAAGCTGCACGGCGTCGATCATGATGCGCGTGACGCGCAGCTGCTGGTCGATGCGGCCCATCATGACCGACTCGTTGACGCTTTGGTCGTCGCGGCCGATGAAGTAGCGGTACATGTCCACGTCTAGGTAATAGATGGTCTTGACGTGCGGCAGCGGCACGTATACGAAGATGTTATCAACGTAGAAGGTGTGCTTGGGCAGCTGAAGACCCATGCCACGCAGCAGCTCGGTGCGGTAGATGACCGAGTGCATAAGCAGGTATTGGCTGGGGTTGAAATGCCCTACCTCGGACCAACCGAACTCGCGCCCCTCGGGGAACACGTTGCGGTAATGCATGATGGTGCGCGTGCTCTCGTGCACCTTCTCGTACACGTAATTGGCGATGACCAGATCGGTCGGAGCGCTGCGCCCGACTTGGCTGCGCACATATGCCATGACATCTTCCATAGCACGGCGATCAAGCCAGTCATCGGAGTCGACCACCTTGAAGTACAAGCCCGAGGCGTTTGCCAAACCGGTGTTCACCGCTTGCCCATGGCCGCCGTTCTCCTGGTGGACGGCCTTGATGATACCCGGATGGAGCTCCTCCCAGCGATCGGCCTTTTCCGCGGTGTCGTCTTTGACCGACCCATCATCGACGATGATGATCTCGATGTCATCGCAGCCCTTATCGCCCCCGCATGCAAGGATGGACTCGATGCACTTATCCATATATGCCGCGGAGTTATAGCACGGGATGGCGAAGGTGATGCTTTTCATGCCTGTCCTTTCCTGGAAACAACGGCGCGGATGCGGTTGGAAAACGCCGCCGTTCATATGGTTCGCCCGCCATTTTACCGGTAGCAGGCCGCGCAGCTGCCCTATGATGGGACAATATGGATAAAATCCAAGTGAACAGCTCGGGCGCAGCCGAAACCAAGCGCAAATCGAAAGACCGCGCCCGGCACATCGCGAAGAAAGGGTACGAACATGAGCTCGTTTTTGGACACCATGCTTGAGCGCGCCAAAGCCGACAAGCAGACCATCGTGCTACCCGAGGGCGACGACCCGCGCACGCTCGAAGCTGCCGAGACCATCTTGGCCCAAGGCGTCGCAAACCTGATCATCCTGGGCAACGTTGCCGCCATCAAGGAATCCGGCCGCGCGCTCGACGGTGCCACGCTGATCGACCCGCAGGACTCCGATCTGCACGACGAGTTCGCGAACACCCTGTATGAGCTGCGCAAGCACAAGGGCATGACCCTCGAGCAAGCCGCCGAGAAGGTGCGCGACGTGCTGTTCTTCGGCGTGCTCATGGTGAAGACCGGCCGCGCCGACGGCATGGTCTCCGGCGCATGCCACTCCACCGGCGACGTGCTGCGCCCCAGCCTGCAGATTCTCAAAACCGCCCCGGGCGTTAAGCTGGTTAGCAGCTTCTTCATCATGGTGGTGCCCAACTGCGAGTACGGCCAGAACGGCACGTTCCTGTTCAGCGACTGCGGCCTGGAGATCCAGCCCACCGCCGAGAAGCTCGCGCACATCGCCGTGAACTCCGCGCAGTCTTGGAAAACCCTTATCGGCACCGAGCCCGTGGTGGCCATGCTCTCCCACTCCACCTACGGCTCCGCCAAAAACGACGACGCGAACAAGGTGGTCGAGGCTGCCGCCATCGCCCGTGAGCTGGCACCTGAACTGGCGCTCGACGGCGAGCTGCAAGCCGATGCAGCCATGGTGCCCTCCGTGGGCGCATCGAAGGCCCCCGACAGCAAGGTGGCCGGCAAGGCGAACTGCCTGATCTTCCCCGACCTTGACGCAGGCAACATCGGCTACAAGCTGGTACAGCGTCTGGCGCACGCCGAGGCCTTCGGCCCGGTCACCCAGGGAATCGCGGCCCCGGTCAACGACCTATCCCGTGGCTGCAGCGCACATGACATCGTGGGCGTCATCGCCATCACGTGCGTGCAGGCCCAAGCGAAGAAGGCCACCGACGCGCAGTAGCCGAAGCCTGCGCGAAGGGGTTCGAGTAATCGGAACCTAGAACCGAAACCGAAGTGCCCCGCTTCCCGAACCGATCTCGAGGTTCGGGAAGCGGGGCCTTCTTGTCGAATCCGCAGATAGCCAGGCCGCTGAGAGGCTCACGCAAACCCGCATACCCCGAAGGCGCCGATGGCGGCCATCGGCGCATCTATCCGCAAAAGGGCGAACGCTCGTGACGCGCAAGATTCTACACGATGGCAGCCGCTATCCTAAAACGGTCAGTGAAATCAACGCTCAGCGTACGCAACTCTCGACCTGAATCTAAAAGAAAAGCCCTCTGACGAGGGCTTTTCAACAATAGATAAAAGCAGGGCCTTGCTGCTGCGCACGCAGAACGCTTTACGGCTGGATGCCGACCATCTGGTCGTGAACGATCTCGTAGGTATCGCGCGCGATCATGTACTCCTCGTTGGTAGGGATGATGATGATCTGCACCGCAGAATCATCGGTGGAGATGATGCGCTCGAAACCGCGATGACGGTTCTTCTCCTCATCGAGCACGATGCCCAAAGGCTGCAGACCGGAGAAGATCATGCGGCGCATCTTATCGCAGTTCTCGCCGACGCCGGCGGTCAGCACGATGGCATCCACGCCGCCCATGACGGCGATGTACTGGCCGATATACTTCTTCACCGAGTTGGAGAACATGTCGTATGCCAGCATAGCGCGCTCGTTGCCCTCTTCGGAGGCGGTGCGCACACTGCGCAGGTCGTTGGACACGCCGGAAATGCCCAGCAAGCCCGACTGCTTGTTCATGAGGTTGTTCATTTCCTCGGCGGTCAGGTTCTCGTGATCCATGACGAACGGCACGATGGCCGGGTCGATGGCGCCGCAGCGGGTGCCCATCATCAAACCGTCAAGCGGGGTGAGGCCCATGGAGGTATCCACGGCCACACCATGGTCGATCGCCGATGCCGAGCAGCCGTTGCCCAGATGCAGCGTGATCAGCTTCAGATCCTCAAGGGGCTCGTCGAGCACCGCGGCGGCACGCTCGGAAATATAGCGATGCGAAGTGCCGTGCGCACCGTACTTGCGGATGGCATACTTCTCGTACAGCTCATAAGGGAGCGGGTACATGTACGCCTTCGGCGGCAACGTGGTGAAGAACGAGGTATCGAACACGGCAACCATGGGGATGCCGGGCATGTGCTTCATGCAAGCATGGATGCCCATAAGCGCCGCACCGTTGTGCAAAGGCGCCAGCTCGGCAAGCTCGTCGATCTTCGCGATGACATCGTCATCGATGAGAACGGAACGATCGAAGTATTTGCCGCCCTGCACGATGCGGTGACCGACGGCATCGATCTCGGACAGCGAAGCAATAGCGGCGTCCTCGCCCGAGACCAGGGATTCCAGCACGAGCGCCATAGCGTCGTCGTGGTCTGCCATCTTCGCGTCGATGACCACTTCGTTATCGTCAAGACCGTGCTTGTGGAACGCCTCGGCCGAACCGACGCGCTCGCAAATGCCCTTGGCCATGAGCGTATGCGTTTCAACATTGATAAGCTGGTACTTCAGCGAAGATGAACCCGCATTGATAACCAAAACGTTCAACGGCCTGCCTCCTTACACAAAAGATTTCGAGCCCTCATTGTAGTGGCAAAACACGCAGCACGTTGCCGCAAGCGGCCCCCGCGCTGCACTCTGTCGGCAAGCGGCGCTACGAAAGCGTGGTGTCGCGCTGCTCGTCCGACACCTCCGGCTCAAGCTGGCCCATAAGCACGTCGACCTTCTGCTGTGCCGTGGCCAAGCGGCCCTGAAGCGCGCGCAGCAGCGCAACCCCACGCTCATAGCTGGCAAGGCTGTCCTCCAGCTCGAGCGTGTTGGATTCAAGCACGCCGACGATGCCGTCCAGCTCGGCCATGGCCTCGCGAAAGGTCAGGTCCTCGACCGGTTTCAAACTTTCATTGCCCATATCATGATTCCTTCCCTGTAAAGCCATCTTCATCGGCGCGCCGGACCCCCGACACGCCGCACTCGATCACGCCGTCCGATACCGTCACGTCAAGCTTCTGCCCCGCCTGGGCTTGCTCGACCGATTTCACCACGCCACCGTCGCCGTCACGGGCGATCGAGTAACCCCTGCCGAGAACCGCCAGCGGCGATAGCGCATCAAGCTGCGCGGCCGAAAGGCCCGCCTGTCGGCGAAACGGCTCGAGCAGCTGGCAGCCCGCCGCGCGCAAACGCCGCTGTTCGTGATCGAGCGCAACGCGTTGCCGCTCGCATGCCTGCGGCAACGCCCGTATCAGCCGTTCGCGAGCGCGTTGCGTTTGCGTCGTCGGCGCGTCGACGACCTGCGAAAGCGCATGCGTCAAGCGCTCGCGTTGTCGCTGAACGGCGGCTGCATCGAGGGCCAAGACGCTGGGAAGCGCCGAACCCAAACGCTCACGCAAGCGATCGACCTGCGCACGGTCGCGATCCAGGCTAGAGGGCAGCGCCCTTGCCAGCCTGTCGGCGTACAAATCGACACCCTGCGCCGAAGCCGCCAGCAAAGCGTTAGGGTCGCAAAAGACCGGGCGGCTGGCAATGCGTCCAACTTGCGCGGCGCTGCCCTCAAGAGCACGCCGAATGCAGGTATCCAAGCTGCCGCGACGCGCACCGAAGAGCGCATCAAGGTTCTCGCGGGCGGGGCTCACCGCCTCGGCGGCGGCCGTGGGCGTTGAGGCGCGCACATCGGCGACCATGTCGGCGATAGACGTGTCTGGTTCATGTCCGATGCCCGTAACCACCGGCACGGGGCATTTGACGATCATACGGGCCAAGAACTCGTCGTTGAACGGCATAAGGTCCTCATACGATCCGCCGCCGCGCACCACGAGCACCACCTCGGCGCCGGCGTGGACCACGGCGCGCATGCCCTCCACGATGCCGGCCGGGGCCTGCGGACCCTCCACCGCCACGCCGGAGAACAATACCCGCGCCACAGGGAAACGGCGGCGCAACGTGCGCAGCACATCGTGCACCGCATCGCCGCGCGGGCTTGTGACCAAGCCGATGGTAAGCGGATATGCAGGCAAGGGCAGCTTTCGCGCGGGATCCGCAAGGCCTTCGGCTGACAGCTTCCGGGCAAGGTTGGCCACCTGCAAGCGCAATTGGCCCTCGCCCACCGGCGCCAACGAGAACACGTCGAAATTCATGCGACCCTTGGCCGCATACAGCGTGAACCTGCCCGTCAGCTCCACCAGCTGGCCGACCGCCACCTGCACGCCGGCGGCGCGGAAGCGGTTGTTCCACATCATGCACGGAAGGCTTGCCGACTTGTCCTTGACCGTGAAGTACACGGCCTTGTATCCGGGCTTGTTCGACAGCTCGGAAATCTCACCGACCAGGCGCACCGTCACGCCTTCGAGCGCCCCTTTCGCCAGCTGCATGGCAGCGGACACCGATAAGGCGCGCGAAGCGGATCCCTGCGTTGCAGCTCCCCCGTTACGCGAAGCCGCGTTCGCACCCGCCGCCTTATGCGCTCCGAACGCGGCAGCGCAGGCGCGGGCCGCCTCCTCGGCGTTTCGCGCCGAGCCCGAGGAAGTCCCCGAGCTAGCAAAAACGCCGCGGGGTTTGCCCGCGGCGCTGTTATATGATCGATCGTAGGCCACGTTGCTACTCGTCACGAGACTGCAGCAGCCACAGCAGCTGCAGAATGGACGTCAAAGCGGCGGCAACGTAGGTGAGCGCGCAAGCGCGCAGCACGGAATACGCCCCACCCTGCTCGGCCTGCGAGATGCCCTGGGTCTTGAGATACGCAAGGCCGCGACGCGATGCATCGAACTCGACGGGCAGCGTGACCAGCTGGAACAGCACCACCACGGCGTACATGATGATGGCAAGCGTGGTAAGGCCCGACAGCTGCATGAAGATGCCGAACATCAGCAGGAACACCCAGGCGTTGGACGCGAAGTTCACCGCCGGCACCAATGCGCCGCGGATTTTCATGGGAGCATACCCCTGCGCGAACTGGATGGCGTGGCCGGCCTCGTGGCATGCCGTGGCGATGGCGGTGATGGAGGTTCCGCCGAACGCATCAGGGTCCAAGGTGATGGAGTTGCTGCGAGGGTCGAAATGGTCCTGCTGCGGGCCGCCGCGGTAAACCTGCACGCCGTGGACGCCGTTTGCGGCAAGCATCATCTCGGCCATCTGCGCGCCGGTGACGCGCGTGGACGCGGGGACGTGCAGGTATTTGTTGATCTGGCGGTTGACGTACCACGATGCGCCCATGCCGATGACCATGGTAACGACGATCAGACTTAAATAGCTCATGCTCATGTGGGTGATGCAACTCCTATCGAAAGCGTACGGCGCATGCCCTGCGCCCCGGGGCGCGGCCGCAAGGCGGCGCGCTTGGCTCAATGAACCAAAAGTATACCGAAGCGAAACCCCTTGCCCTCGGCTCCACGAATGTTCCCGCGAAACGTTCGCAATCCGTTACCGGAAACGCAACGCGGCGACGCGTTAGCTACTCTTCGCCATCCAGGCGCGTGACGCGCAGATCATGGCCGTTCAAGGACAGCACGAGCTTGCCCTCGAGCAGCTCGATGAGCTCCTCGCCCACGAGCGCCCGGCGCCAGCCGCGCAGAAGGTCGATGCCCTGACGATATCCGCGAGCCATGCGCACCAGGTCATCGTGGCTTGCCAGCGTGGGGAACGCCACGCCGTTCTCCTTGGCGCGCAGGCGCACGAGCGCGCTCATAAGGTCGAGCGGAGCATCCACGTTGGGCTCGTTTCGGCCGCTGCGATCAAGCTCGGGCCAGCTTTGCGGCCCGGATTCCAACGCCTTCTTCATAAGCCCGGCAACCGTTCGGGCATCGCGCGTGTTGAGCTTCTCGCGCATGCCGCGCACCATGAACAGCTCGTCGATGGTGCGGGCCTCGCGCTTGCACGCCTCGACGATCTGCTCGTCGGTGATGACCCATTTGCGCGGAACGTTGCGCTTCTGCGCCGTGACCTCGCGCCATGCGGCCACCTCGCGCGCCGCGGCCAGCTGCTTTCGCGAAAGCTGGCCGACGCGCTTGAGCCTGCGGTAGCGTTCGCGTTCATCGGATTCGAAGCGCGCGGGATCGCGCATCTCGGCGAACTCGGGGTCGAGCCAATGAAGGCGCCCTTGTCGCTCCAATTCTTGCTTCATATGCTCGTACATGCGGGGAAGGTAGATGACATCGTCGGCAGCATAGCGCAGCTGGGATTCCGACAGGGGGCGACGCGACCAGTCGGTGAAGGAATCGACCTTCTTGAGCGCCACGCCGCACTCGGCGCCGACCAGGGCGCCGTAGCCGATCTGCTGCGTGTGCCCCAACAGCGCCGCCGCCACCTGCGTGTCGAACAGCGGCTGCGGAAGCACGCCCACCTCGTGCCACAAGATCTCAAGGTCCTGCCCGCCGGAGTGCAGCACCTTCATGACGCCGGCATCCTCGAGAAGCGGGGCCAGCACATGCAGATCCTCTATGCAAAACGGGTCGACCACCGCCACCTCGTCGTCGGTGGCGAATTGGATCAAGCACAGGCGCGCATAATAGGTCTTCTCGCGTAAAAACTCGGTGTCGATGGCAAGGACGCTTGAGCGGCGTGCTCGCTCGACGAACGCCTCCAGTGCTTCTTGATCTTCGATATACACCCGGTAATTCCTCACGTTCATATCGTTGTGCTTTATGATGTAAGAATACCGCAACGGAAGGGAAAACCGTGAAACTGCTTGTCATCAACAACCTGGCATCGGGATACGGCGAAGGAGCCATCTACGATTTCATGCGCAGCTTCGCCGCGGACGGCGACGACATCTGCATGCGCTGCACCAACGGCACCACCCCGATAAGCACGCTGCTCGACGATGCGAAGGACTTCGATGCCGTGATCGCGTCGGGCGGCGACGGCACCGTGGCCACGGTGTGCTACCTGCTGGCCAACACCGGCATACCCGTGTTGCCCTTCCCCGCAGGCACGGCCAATCTGCTGGCCCTCAACCTTGCAAGCCCGCTCGAGCCCCATGCGCTTGCAAAGATTGTGCGCGCCGGGCAGACCCTTGATTTCGACATGGGCGAGATCTGCGTGGACGGCAAGCGCTTCGGTTTCTCCATCATGGCCGGAGCGGGTTATGACGCCGTCATCATGCGCGGGGCCCAGCGCGGCAAGCGTCTGTTCGGCCCCATGGCCTACCTCCAGTCGGCGGTGGCCAACGCCATGCCGCAGCAGTCGAAGTTCACGCTCACCCTGGACGGCCGTCAGGTGCAAAGCGAGGGCCTCGGAGTGTTGCTGGTGAACTTCAGCAAAATCCAGTTCGATATCACGGTCACGCACGACAACAAGCCGCGAGACGGCGAGTTCGACGTGGTGGTGCTGAAAGCAAAGACCGCATTCGACCTGATACCGGCCGCCATCGCAGGCCTTTTGGATCGAGACGGCGAATTCCCCGACCGCACGGATGCGCTCGAGCTCTTCCGCGCCAAGGAGGTCACGATCGAAGCCGACCCAGCCATGGAAGTCCAATACGACGGCGAGGCCACCGGCCTTTCCACGCCGTTTTCCGCGCGGATCCTGCCCAGGGCCACGCGCCTGTTCATCTCCGATGAAGGCTACTCGCAGTTCAAGAAACAGTAGCGCCGCAAGACGGATGAGGCCCTGCAGGTTCGATCCTGCAGGGCCTCATCCTTTCGGGCTTACCACCCGAAACCACCACGCAGACGCTATCCCGCGAAAGAGCCCGTCGCCCGCACACGGCGGCCGACGGGCGTTCAAGCTTGCCTTGACGCTATCAGGCTAGCCGTTCAGTGCCTCGCCCTTGCGAGGCTCGCCTTCGAGCTCCTCGTTCTTGCCGTGCTCGCTTTCCAGATCCTCGCTCTCACGCTCTTCCTTCCACTTCGCCAGGTTCGAGCTGTAGCGCATTTGGATAAGCTATCTATCACCTACTAACGTTCGCGAACAAGATTTACCTGACATTGCTCCGCAACGAAAAAAAAAAGGCCCCCGCCGAAGCGGGGGCATAAGATTAAGCGGCTTGCAGGCTGAAAGTAGTGACGCGCGAGCCGTTGCCGGCGAAGTCGTCCCAGCTGCCGCCGGTGTCGGTCAGGTCGTGCATGTTGGGCAGGCCGTTGACGTTGTACTCCGCGACCAGCCACCCCGTCTTGTTGGGGTCCTTGGTATCGTAGTAGCATCGCACGGCCGTGATGGGCGAGCCATCGCCAGCGCAGCCGTACATCAGGTCACCCTTGTCGTAGCCGTACACGGGATCAAGCCAGCCGGATGCTTCTGTGCACACCTGGTACCAGCCAGGCATGTCGATGGCAAGCCAACGGATGGGATCATAGCTGTTGCCCGCAAACGTATCGCCGGAGCCGCCGGTGTCCGTGTGGTCCACCATCTCGGGGAGCCACCAGCTGCCGGAGGGGTCAGTGGACGCGGCGTAGGTAATGGCTACGTCGCTCTGGTTGTACTCGGGATGCCAGTTAGTGTTAGACGTATCGCCAGCGCCGGACGGCGTGTAACCGCCGCCGATGTAGGCATTGACCGCCATCTTGAACTCGTCCCATGAGCGGCCATATTCCGCAAAGTAGCCAGTCGGGTCCGTATGGTCGGTGCCGCCCCAAATCCATGCGCAGTCGTTGTGCGACAACAGTCGGTCGATGCCCCAGCCTCGGCTGTTGAGGTAATCTCCCGCCCAGGCTACGGCCTGGTCCCACTGCGCCGAGAAATCCTCCCAGTTTGTCGCATGCGCCAGCTCGATGCCGACAGTGGCATAGTTGCCATTGCCGACATGCCAACAAAGTGCCCAGTCGGGCACCGTGTTGTAGACAACGGAGCCGTCCAGCTCCATGACGTAATGCACCGCATAGGTGTCATCACGCGACCACAGCAGCGTGTGATTGTAGGCGGATGCGCCGGGGTTGGCCGTCTCGTGGATGACAAGATATTGGGCATCGTTATACCCATGGCCATAGCTCACGGTATCTTCTACCTGCTCATACGCCAGAGCAGGAGTGGCGCACGCGATGACCAGCGCGACGGATGCCACGAACGCGGCAAGGCTAGCCTTGATGCTCTTATTCATCGCCGCCACCCACCTTAGCTTTGAGGGCGGACGCGCCGATCGCGGCGCCGATGAGGGCGCCTGCGGCGTTGAGCGTCAACACGATGCCATCGACGTTCGCCAACCCCCAGACGGGTCCGATCGTGCCGACGAACCATGCGCACGCGGGCAAAAGCAGCAGCCCCACCCACTTGAGGACGTCGTACGCCTTATCGGGGATGAGCCAGTCGGGCACGCTCTCGTTTTGGTCTTTAGCCATATGACACTTCCTTCCAAACAAAAAGGCCGCTTTCGCGGCCTGGTCGGTTAACAGATATTCGGTTTCGTCTATTCGTCTATGACGGGCGTTCGCATCGAATCATCGAACATGCGCGTGCCGGTGCCGTTGCCGTCTATGCCGTGGTACGCGCCGTAGACGTTCTCGAGGTGCCTGCGGTTCGCGACCGTCATGCCGCCGTTCGCCATGGCCTCGGCATGGATGTTCTTCAGCTCGCGCCACAGCAGGGCGCGCATGCCGTCTCGCATCGCCTTGTCCTGGTCGATGGCCTTTCGCGACTTCGTGCGGACGGACGCGACCACTGCGGCCACGATCGCCCCGACGACGCCGGACACCGCTGATGTGACTGCGGCGGTGGCCGCGATTGCGTCAACGCTCACCAACCTACTCGCCTGCGCCTTCGCAGGCGGCTGCAAGCTGCTCTTCCAGCTCGTTGATTTTCGCACGATATCCCTGGCGGGCCTTCTCGGTCGGCGCGTACTCCTCATCGCTCAGCGCGCCGTCCGCGTGCTTGAGCGCCTTGTAGTCGGTCTGAGCCAGCAGGTTCTTCAGCGCCGTGATTTCCGCCTCGATTCGGCGTGTCTCTTCGTTCATCGTTACCTCTTTTCGTCGTGAAACAAATACTTGAACAGGGCATCCGTGGAGAGCACCGTATCGTGCGCATCCAGATGCTTCATGCTTCCGCGCCAGCTTTGGTAGCTGCTCGCGGCATCCTCGTACGTCAGCGCGCCCTTGCGGTAAAGCCCGGCCATGCGCTTCATCTTGCGGCGCTCGCGGGTTACGGCATCCCGGGACGGCCTCACGACCACGCGCCCGGTCTCGGAATAGAAGAACCTCTTCTTGAGCCATACGAATCCGCGAGACAGCTTGACTATGCGCGTCTTGGTCGGATGCAGGGTCAGCCCGATCTCTGCGCACTTGCGCTCGATGAGCATCAGGCAAACCTGCAGGTATTCCTTGGATTCGTGTATGCAATAGGAATCGTCCATGTACCGCCCGAACGCGTTTACGCCCAGCATCTCCGCTATGTAATGGTCGATGCCGTTTTGGTAGCACACCGCCAGAACCTGGTCGGGTTCGGAGCCTAGCCCCAGCCCGCGCCCGCCGTGCGCGTCCACGAACAGCCCGGCAAGGGCCACGGCGCCCGCATCGGGGACGGCGTTGGCCACGAGCCGCTTGGCGCAGCCGTGCAGAAGCGAGTCGAAGTACCCCGCATCGTCCATGAGCAGGATGTAGCCATCGCGCCCCCGCTTGCGCCAGTTGGCGGCGAGGTGCCTTTTCATGAGCCTAATTGAGTATTCGGTGCCGCGCCCCTCTATGTTGGCGGCGTTGGAGTATGTGGCGGTAGGCACCAGCGCGGGCGTGAGCACGTTTCTCGTGAGCGATTTCTGCACCACGCGCTCGCTTATCCTCGGCGCGCTGATATGGCGGACCTTTCCGCGCTCCACCACGTCGAACCTTGTAAAGCCGCGCCTGACGTCGCGACCGGCCAGCATGTCGTCGCGCGTCCTGGCGGCGTTGAGCAGATAGTAGGCCATGTAACGCTGCACGGAGTGCTTCCACATGACCCCGCGCGCCGCCCTGCGCGATGCGCTGACGAGAGAATCCATGGATGCAACGTTTGCCAGCGTGCACGATTTCGTGCGCTCTGCCTTGGCGCGGGCGCGCTTCTCCTGACGGCGCTTGCGCCGGGCTTCCCGCCTTTCCTCGGATGTCATAGAGAGCGCCCCGCGCAGCTCGCATTGCGGCTCGCCAGCTGCTTGACGGCAGGCCATGAAACGCAGCCGAGCCGCTGATTGCTGCGCCATGCAAGCAGCGTCCGGCCTCCGTCGCGGGGCGCGTGTTTACGGGCTGCGCCCGATGGTCGCGCCCTCCTTCCTTCACATGCCCTGCGTTCGCTCTCGCTACTTGGTCTGGCTATGGGGGAATCCGACACGGGGACGAATCCAGTCGTTCGAAGCGCCAGCGTAGTTGGCGTTACCGTTGTTGTTGACGTAGCACGCGTTGGCGGAAGAGCCACCGGCTGCGGAGCGCAACCACCAGTTGTACCGACAAACAGGACGTGACCGCCGCCCATTATAGCAACTCCAGCTGCACGGCATGGCCGCTCAACCGAACGGATGGCGCGGATACCTCATCTTGCGTCGCAAGCTGCATATCCTCCGCCTTCTTCGCCTCAAGGCGCTCAAGCTCGGCGGTTGCCGCTGCTATGCGGTCATCGAGCGTCTGCTGGCCCAGGATGCGCACCTTCTTTCGCGCGCCCTTGAGCAGCTTCAGCTCTTCGTCTATGAGCATCATCAGCCGATAGAACCTTGCCGCCGGGCCTTGCGGCTCACCGTCCGGCGCGCTCGGCATGCCTTCCACCACGCCCATATCGAGCAGGCATTGCATGTCTTGCACGAGCTGGTTGCAATCGGCTATGGCAAGCGTCAAGTAGCGGCGGCGCTCCGCCGCGTTGAAGCTGTTGGACGGATAGAACGCATCGGATCGCACTATGTTGTAGACGAGGCTCCTGGCCGTCTCCACGGTCGGCACCGCGTTAAGCAGCCGATACGACTTCGGCACTACTTTCGAGTTTGCCATCAGCTTGTTGGTTTCGGTTCGGATAGCTATCGCTACCGAGAAGAACTTGAACTCGGAAACCTTGCGGTTTCGCTTCAAGACTCCGCTCACGTGGCACCCCCCCTATTCAATGCAGAGAAGAAGCCGCCCGCTTCGCGGGCGGCTCGCCGCCGCGCGAAGGCGGCGGCAGGAACAGCGACCAGTATACGTCTAGCCATGCGGCTAGCCGAACAGGAAGCCGACACGGGGACGAATCCAGTCGCTCGAAGCGCCAGCGTAGCCGGCGTGACCGTTGCCGTTGACGTAGCACGCGTCGGCGGAAGAGCCACCGGCCGCGGAGCGCAACCACCAGTAGCACCGAGTCCCGTTCAGGCGGTGAGCCGTATCATGGAAGATGTCCCACTGGCAATCAAAGCCGACGCTGTATCCCTTGGTGCCCCACACGCACGTTCCGTACACCTCCGTCTCGGACAGCGAAAACACCTTGCCGATATCGGCCCAGCTCCAGGAGTTGGAATCTGTGAGCGCGCCGGACGCGCTATAGCGTTCCTCCAGCAGGACGCGCTGCGTGAGCAGGTACTTCGTGAGGTTTTCGGGCAAGCAGCCCTCGAACGCATTCTCCCAAACCTTGAGGTTGCTCGCGAGGTAGGGGTGCTTCTCGTCGGCGCTGCCCTGGTTTGCGTTCGTCTTGTTCCACTGCACGTAGCTGCTGTTGACCACGTCAGGATACGTTGAGCTTACCGCGATGGGAGCGGACGACACGAACGCCAAATGATGCCCCTTGCTGCGGTCATCGCACCAAAGATAGGGGTCAACGTGCGCGAGCAGAAATCGCACGGACTGCTGCGAGGTGACGGCGGATGCGCTCACCAGGGGGACGTCCAGAAAATCGCCTATGCGAAGCCCGGCGAAGTTATTGTTCGCCACGCGCTTGTGCAGCGCGTCGTACACCGTGCCAGAGCCGATCTCGCCCGCCAGGATGGTGGCGATGTTCTGCCCGCCGTACTTGCCGAGCGCGGATTGGCGGTTGTACTCGGCGTTTGCAAGCGCCGATTGCGCGTTGTCGCGGGCGGTCTTGTCGATGACCTCGTATTCGGTGCCGCCGACCACGAGGGCTTTTGCTTGAGCCATATGTGAGCCTTACTACTTGAGGGTGATTGAGGTACCGGATGCCGTGCAGGTCGACCCGAACGTGAGCGCGCTCCCTGACGCGCTGACCTTCGAGGAGGGGCAGTAAATAACCCCATCGGAATATCTAAAGCCACCGGTGATGTTCGCTATCTCGCCGTACAGTTCGGCTATCTGCTGCTTTTGCTTCGCCATATCGGACGAACCCGCAGCGCCTTGGGCCACGTTGTTGGCGATTTGCAGCGCCGCGCTTGCGGCGGCGTTTGCGCTGGATGCTGCGCCAGATGCACTCGCAGCCGCCTGGTTGGCCCTTTCGCTTGCGGCGTCCGATGTCTCTTTCGCGGCGTTTGCGTCCTTCACGGCCTGCTCCGCCTTTACCGCGCAACCTTCTGCGCTTTCCTTTGCCGCAGCGGCGGAATCTTCGGCTTTTTTGGCCGCGCCTTCGCTTTTGGATGCATCGCTCGCGGATTGCTTCGCGCTGGCGGCGGAGCTGCTTGCCGACTGCTCGGCGGATTCTGCGGACCTTTTGGCAGCTGCTGCGCTAGCAGCAGACTCGTCGGCCGCTCCGGCGGAGGCCTTGGCGGAGGCTTCAGCCGCCGCTGCGCTAGCTTTGGACTCGTTTACCGCCGCAAGGGCATCCATCACGACATCGGGGGACGGGTTTGCAGCGGCGCCGCCATCGACCTCGCCGCTCTCAACCACCAGAAAAGGCCGCGCCATCTTCTGCGTGACGATGCGCGCATTGCCGGAAAGGTAGCCGACGAACGATACATAGAGCGCGCCAGGCCGCTCCAAGCACTCCCATGGGATGGTGACCGTGGCAGCGCCGTTCGTTACGGTCATGGAAATGCGCTTTACCGTGCCGCCGTTAGAGAAAACGGCAATCCAGGAATTCGCGCCTTTCCACTCGTCGTCGAACTCGGCATGGAGCGTATCGGCCTTGACGTTTCGGGCGATTGCCCGCTCGTTGTGGGGATGGTTGATGACGCGCTCGGCAACGGTAACGTTATGCGTCTTCATCTTCGAACTCCAGCATCCACTCCAAATCGAGCATTTCTTTCCCGGTCAGCTGGCCGATAGCGGACTTGGCGGGAATCTTATAGACATCAGGCTCGTGCTCGAGCATCGCCCATTCCGTGATCTCTTTTTCGTATGCCGGCCAGTTCGGCGAATCGAATCGCAGCTCATAGCGGCCGGTCTCGTTTCCATCATCTCCCTTTTCGGGCGTTCCGTATTCCATGACCAAATCATGGCGCAGGTCGCGGTACTCGGTCGTCTCATCCATGAGGATGCGGGTGTTGCGCGCGGCCGCGTACCCAATCAGGTCGTTGCGGCCCAAGAGCGGTTCGAGCTGCGAGATCATCTGCTCCATCTCGATGTTCTTGAACGCTTTACCCATTGAGCTTCACCGCCTCAGGCTCGGGGGCTTGGAACGAACCGCAGATGGCATCGACCGCCGACTGCGCCTCGGCCGAAACGTCTCCTACCGGCTCTTCGACGAGCCTCAGAATGTCGTATCCGTCGTTTGCCAGGCGCTCGATTGAATCCGGCTGCGCGTAGAACTGCACGCCGTCTTTTCGCGCGATGTAAAGCATTTGACCTCCTTATGCAGTTGTCATGAGTCCTTTTGTGAACGTTACCGAGGAACGATTAAGGTTCCAGTTATAGCCGCTGATGTACTCGATTTCCGGGTAGTATTGCCCATTGGTGCATTGCACGTTGTACAGCTTGCTGAACGTGAAATTCATGCTCAGGCTGGTGCCGAACGTAATCGTCTTGCTTTGGCCGACGGTGATGGTGGCGCTATTGCCATACGAATAATACGAGCCGATTCCAAACGGGCCATCCGTGAGGAGAGCGAGGCACCCGCGCCCGGCGAGACGGGCGCCGTATTTGCCCGTATCCGTCCAATAGTTGTTGAATCCAACGTACCCCGTGATATCGTTTGAGTTTCCGCCGCGAAGATAGCCTCCCGCGAGCGCGGCGTATGCCGTTCCGCTTCCGACGCTGATGCCGTCCGTGCCGACATAGACGCCGTATGTGTTGTCAATCAGGCTGCTCTTGCCGTATCTGATGCTGCTTTGCACGATGGTGAACCCGCCGATGGTGCCGCTCGTTGCCGTTATCACACCGGTCTTCGTGACCTTGAAGTAAGTTGAATTGACGACGAACGTATTGCTGTTGAACGTCACCGCACCTGCGCTGATGGTGATTGCGCTCGTATCGTTCTTGAACGCCTCGCGAACGCCGCTCATATCGATAGTCTGTTCCTGCTTGGCTCCGTCGACGCTCATCACGATTGATGCGGTGCCTCCCAGCTTGCCGGAAACCTCGAGCGAGATGCTGTTCGCAAGCTGCTTGATCTTCGATTTCGCTCCGGCGTCTGAGACGTTCCAATAGCTGCCGTCGCACACAAGCGTTGCAACATCGCCCGCGCCCCACCAATAATCCTTGGTCATAAGAGCGCCGTTCACGCGCATATACTTCGCGCCGGTGTCGCTCACGTTAAGCGTCGGGGAGCTTGCGGTATTGGCGTATGAGAACTTAACGCAGACGGTGGCGCCCTTGTACAACCGCTTAAAGCCATCGATGCTCACCAGCTTTGCAGCTGTGGCAGCCGCCGTGGTGCAGGTGCCGTACCCTTGCTCCAGCTGCTCGACCGAAAGCGTTATTCCCTCTGCGGTCTGCTTGATGTCGGATATGGCGGTGGTCACATAGGTAACGTTGCCGTCTTCATCGGTATACGGATAACCTTGCTCGATAGTCGATTTCAGCGAATCGGAAAGCTGCTCGATGCGCGATTTGCTCACGCCATCAGGCCCTTTGTAGTAAACCGCCTCCTCGATTTTTTCGGCGGTCTGCACGATGTCGGAAATCTTGCTCTCGATGGTGATTCCCTTATCGCCGCCGAAGTTATCGAGGCGTTCGCTTACCGTGGACGTGATGGAATCCTCGGCAACCTTGATGGCGGCCTCGGTGTAGCGCACGTAATATGCGATGTTGGCCACGTTGGTTTTGGTCTGCGAGCGCACATATTCAAGCGCGCCGGCAAGTCCGCCAAGCGATGAGACTATAGCCGAATGCGTGGCCTTCGTCTCGCCGAATTCCCACGTCGACTCGGCCGGTTCGCTTACGTTGATAGTCTGCTTCACGACCTCAAGCCGCTCATCAAGCCCAATCAGCGGGTTATAGCATGGGTACCATCCGTGAATCCGGATACGGTGCGCATCATATCCCAGAAGCGATAAGTCGTATCCGGTTATCGTGGTCGATACCGGAAGCTGGTTGTTTTGCTTGAGCCACCGCTCGCCTTTGTCCTTGAGGTTCGCAGGCTCGGTCACATCGTCCCATTCGTTGGTGCCCTCGATGATGCCGTACAGCTTCACCGCATCATCATCGTCTATGTAGGGTTTGCCGGCGTTCACGATTTCGATGCCCAGGCGGTCTTCGGTCTCCACCTCGCGCTCGGTCCCTTTGTCGTCGGTCTCGGTTCTCGTCAGCTTCGCACCTCGCGGGTAGAGACGAGTGATGAGCTGATCGGGCTTCAGCTCGCGCTGAGCCGATTCGATGTTGCGGCCTATGCTGATGCGCTCGAAGTGCTCATCGCCGAGCTTTTCCATGTAATCGAAGTACAGCTTGCCGTCATCGCCGTAGCGCACCTGGGACTCGCCGCCGAAAACGTCTATCAGCTTTTCCTTGATGATGTCGAAGGTGCGCTCGAAGTTCGTTCCCTTGGTGACGTTCTCCGTCGTCTTGAACGTCTGCACGGTGACGTTGCCGCGATAGATGCGCTTTTCCTTTGGCACATGTGCGTTGTGGTTTGCCAGCAGATAGTCGATGAATTCTTGCAGGCCGTTGCGAGACGTATCGCCCGCCCACGTCTTTTCCTCGGTGTATGGCTGCACGGAATCGTTCAAGTATCCGCGAAGCCCCTCGCATGTGACGCTTTTGTACGCAGCGCCGTCCGGGTCCATGGACGCGCCTGCCGAAAGCACGCGCCCCTGGAACACGGCATCACCCGTGCTGACGTCGATGCACTCGATGATTGTGGCGAACTCCACAAGCGCATCGTATCCGGGGTTCCCGGGGTAGATCGTGAACGTCATGGAATCGGTGGCGTTCACCTCCTTGGCAATCTGGCAGTCGGCCACGTGCGCGTAATCGCCGTGAACGACGGTCGGATGCCCGGAGTTGTAAACCGTTATCAGATACACATCACAACCTCCTTTCGCGCCACTTCAGCACCGCCGAGCCGCCGGTGACCGTTATCCGGTTGTCCCCGTGCTCGAGAGGGATGTCGGATACCGTCTCGCCCGAGAACGTCTGATTGAGCGAGCCTGTCTGTATGGTTACCGTGCCGGACGGGACCACCGTGAGCCTCGCCCATGCTCCATCGTTGCGAACGGTGTTTACGCCGGCATTCACCGGCTGCTCGCACCAGTCGTTCGACACCTTATAGGGGTCGACGACGAAAGAAACGGTGACCTCGGAGGAAAGCCCGTATTCGTCCGAGCTTTCCTCCATCTCCGAAAACGACCCGTGATAGTGGAAATACGGCGCATCGTCGTCGTAGATGTCAACGTCGAACGCAAATGCGCAGAACTCGCGCAGGCCGGTGACCTGCCGCTCCAAATCCTGCGGCGTGTCGGCCATGAGGTCGAACGCGAACGAGAGGGTACGTGCCTCGAAGTACGCGCGCCCTCCCAACTGCGAGAAATCGAGCTGGCCGTCCATATAGGGAACGGACTTCACTGCCGTTTTCTTGACGGGCGGACTTATGCTGCGGCTCGCGCAGCACAGCCCCAAATCGCGCCATGTGTGCACGCCGTCGATTTCGAATCCGCTCATACAGCAAGCCCCCTGTCTACGAACGTCTGGCGCGTCCCGTCCACGCTATCGCGGGCGGATGCCGTGCCCTCGGCGATGGCGCGCCCATCGAGGTTGAGCACGGTCTTCCGTTTGGCCAGCCTCTCGATCGCGTCAACGATGGCGCCGGTCCCGCGCAGCTGGGCGCGCTCCGCCGCCGTCTGCACATAGTCGACGAGCGTGGACACCGGCGCTATCGCCTCCGGACCCGCTTCACCGCCAACCATGGCGCGCCCGCCGTTGAATCCGAACAAGGTTGGACGCTTCAGCACGGCGCCTTTCGCGTACCATTCGACGCTGATAGTCTGAGGGTCGGGGATATCTCCAAGCAGGGGCACGTTAATCAGGCTGTATGTGATGTGCGGCAACGGGATGTGCGGCCACGAGACGCGAAAGCTGAAAAAGCCCTTGATTGCATCGATTACGCCTGAAACCGTGTCGCGAGCGTTGCCCATCTTCTCGCCGATCGCGTCGGCAATCCCGGAGAATATGCCGGAGACGACGGACAACACGGAATTGAACACGCCGGAGAACGTCGATGCGATGGCGTTCAGCACGCCGCCGACGGCGGCAAACATGCCGTTCAATATGCCTATGACGATATTAGATAGACCGTTTAGGATTTCCTGCGTGCCCTGCTGGGCCAAAGACCAATCGCCGGTGAAGATGCCGATGATGGCGCCCATCACCAAGTCGATGACGCCCTGCACGACCTCCATGCCTCCCTGGATAATCTGGAGGAGCGAAGCCGCGAATCCTATGGCCCCCTCGACGATGCTTGCAAACGCCATACCGAATCCCTCGGCAAGGGATGCGAGCGCAGGCAAGAGATAATCGAGGAAGAACGATACCAGCATCGAGATGTAAGGCGATGCCGCTTCGACCGCCTGGCCTATGGTCGCGCTCGCGAAGTTCCATACGTTGGTCACCACTTCGCGAAACTGCTCGTTCGTGTTCCAGAGGTAAATCAAGATGGCAACCAATGCGGCTATCGCCAATGCTGCGATGCCTATCGGCGATGACAAGAAGGAAATCCCAGAGCCTAGCGCGCCGACCGCCCCTGTTACGCCGGACACCACGCTTTGGATGTTAGCCACGATCGCGAACGCCGCGATGGCCGCGCCCGCCGCACCGAGCACCGGCGCTATCTGGTCGAAGTTCTCGATAAGCCACGTGATGCCGGGAACGACCGTGCCGGTCACGAACTGGACGGCGCCACGTAAAGGCTCCTGAAACTTGTCGTAAACCTTCAGCCCCGTTTCCTCGAACGCCGATTGCATTGTAGCCAAATCGCCGTTGAGGTTGTCGGTCATGGTGCTCGCCATGTCCTGGGCCGCGCCGTTGGCCCCGTATAGCTGGTTGCGGAAATCGCCAACAGAACCCGCTCCGGCGTTGAGGATGAGGTTGAGTCCCTTGATGGAGTCGGCCGTGAACGTCGACTGCAGGGCGCTCGCCTTCTGGGCATCGCCCATGCCGTCGGTGGCGGATTCGATGTCCTGCACGATGTCCACCATGTCGCGGTAGTTGCCGCTCGCGTCCATGACCGCCACCGATGTATCGCCGATGGCAATCTGGCCGTCCTCCATCTGCGAGGTCATGTCGCGCATGACCGCCGTTAGCGCGGTGCCGGCTTCGGAGCCTTTAAGGCCCTGGTTGGAAAGCTCGGAGATAAACGCCGTAGTTGTCTGCACGTCCATTCCCGCCGCGTTGCAGTTGGCGGCGCAGTTCTTGAACGCCTGCCCTAACTGCTCGGTGTTCGTGTTAGCGTGGCCCTGGGCATATGCCAGCACATCCGCCATCATGGCCGAATCGCTCGCTTGCAGGCCAAACGCCGATAGGTAGTCGGTCAGCAGGTCGGAGGCCGCTGCCAGGTCCATCTCGCCGGCCTGCGCGAGCGTCAAAACGCCCGCGATGCCGTCAAGCGACTGCTGCGTATCCCAACCGGCGAGGGCCATGTAACCGAACGCATCCGCCACTTGGGACGCTGTGAAGTTCGTGCTGCTGCCAAGCTCGCGAGCCTTCGCTTCGAGTTGCGCCATCTGGTCGGCCGACGCGCCGGAAAGCGCGGCAACCTTGGACAGAGACGATTCGAACGTGCTGCCAAGCTCGACGATATCCCCCGCCAGCTCCTTGGTCTTCTGCGCGCCCGTCATGAGCGCATCGGTCGCGAAGTTGCTTATGATGCCCTTCGCGACCGTGAATCCGTCACCGGCCCTCTCGGCGGCGTTTCCCAGGTCTCGCTCTTCGCTGGCAAGGCTCCGCGCGGCGGTTTCGGCCTCGTTCATCTTCGCCTTGTTCTGGGATAGCTCGGTGTTGAGCGAGCGAATCTTGCCTTCGAGCTGCTTGGCCTCGGTCGAGTCCTTCCCCTTCGCTATCACCGCGCTGGCGTATTCGCGCTGCAGCGCAGTCAGCTTCGCCTGCTGCTGGCTTATGGTCTGGGTCAGCTGGGAATACGCCGACTGCGCCTGAGACTGCGCGGCGCGCTGCTGCTCTATGGCCTGGTTGGTCTGCGTTATCTGGCTGCGCACCTTCTCCTGCGCCGTGCGGGCGGCGTTCAGCTGGTTGGTGAGCCGCTGGGATTCGGCGGAGTTCTCGCCGAAGGCGGCATTGGAACGCTCGAGCTGCGCGGTTATTGCCGCTATCTTCTGCTTGAGCGTTTCGTCTTGCTGCTGCAGGATCTTCTGCTTCGCGGTAAGCCCGTCTATGCTCGTGCCCGTGTTCTTCATCTGCGCGGCGTTCAACTTCAGCTCGCCGCGCAGCTGCGTCATGGCCGCGTTGGCCGACTTCATCTCCGCCCTGAATTCATCGGTGTTCGCCGAAAACCTGATTTCGACCTCGTTCTTCGATTTAGCCAATCATCTGACCTCCTCCCTGATTGACTCGCAGACGGCGTTATCCCATTCGTCGTACGCCTGCTTGTTCGCGACAACGGATGCCAGGAACGGCAAGCTCGCGTTCAAAAACACCTGCTCGCTGATGCCGAGAATCAGAACGTAGAGCGTGTAGGCATCGGCGGCGTCCTCTATCGGGAAGTCCGGGGCGCGGGTCTTGCGGGCGCCGCCGCGTTTGCCGCCCCTTAGCTGTCTTGCTCGGCTTTCGAACGCTCTTTGAAAGCCTTGGCTGCTTTTGGGGCGATCAGCTCCATGGCCGCATTGGTGATGACGTTGATGTCGTTGGGCAGGTTTGCTGTGAACTCGTCCTCCGTCAGGCTCCCGTCCGTGCCGCCGTTCTCCGACACATATGCGCACAGGTAGCCGCAATACACGATGGTTACCGCGCTCAGGACGTCTTTCGCGAAGCCGGTGGTGACCAGCTTGCTGAATCGCTTGTACAGGTCCTTGTCCAATGCGCTCATGCGAAGAAGCAGGCCCCAGGTGATAAGGAGCGGCACGGTGGTACCGTTGGCCATCTCGATTTCAGAAGATGCGCCCAGCTGGGCGTTGTTGTTCGGCATATCGTTCCTTTCAAATGGAAAGCGGGGCCGGAAGCCCCGCTTTTGCTACTGCTGCGGCTCGACCTCTCGGATAAGCGAAGGGTCGACGGCCATGATTTCGTCGATGCGTTTGCGCGTGATTTCGATGATCTCGCCCGCATGCTTCGTGCGCTTGCTGTACTTGTCGATGAACGAGCAGAGAACCTCGACCTTGAACTTCTCGGCCGCCATCACGCCATCACCTTCTTGACCAAATCCGGCGTGAACGAGGTCAGCCATTTGCTCTTGATGTTCTCGGCAAGGCCGGCCGACAGTGCTTCGTAGTGGCCGAAGCCGTTGTCATCGGGCGCGAACGCGATTTCGGCTTCGACCTCGGCAACCTCTTCGGAGCCGTTCTCGACCTTGTTTGCCGGGCCTGCGTTCATGACGCACTTCGGCCACGCCTTGAACTTCTCGACGTCATCCTCATCGAATACGTCGGCGGTCAAGCTGAATTCCGGGTGGATTGAGTTGCGGCCATAGCCGTACACTCCATCGGCCAACATATCGGAATCCATGCCCATGAGGGTCATGTACAGCTTCCACGGGATATGCAGCGACACCTTCAGGGTGCCGTTGCCCGTCCCGCGCGTGCGCTTCTTCACGACCACACCTCGGCATTTCTTGCTGGTGGTGATCACATCGGTGGATTCCTCCAGAGAGCCGATGCACTTAACCTCGCACGTGTCCGAGCCTACGGTGGCGTACATCGCGCGCACCTCGTACTCGGAGAACACGGTCTGCTCGATTGCAGCCATATCATTCGCTCCATTCTCTTGTCATTGCGTCTATGCACTTTTGCACGATTTCGGGGGATGCGGCTTGCGCGCCGCGCAGGAAGAAGTGCTGGCCTCCCGCATGGTTTTTCGTGTTCGAGCCGTCATCCGGGAAATAGAGGTAGCGCCAGCGCCTTTTCGTCCCCACGGACACGGCCAGGTTCTCGTCGATGTCGTAACGGGGCCAGTCGGACGCGACCGCCGATGCGCGGTGCCCTTTGAACGTGCGCCCTGACGGGTGTATCAGCGGGTTTATCCGCTGGCTGATAAGCGGCCCCGCCTGCTTGTGCAGGACGTCGTTGATGGCCTTCTCTGCGTTTTCCGGATAGGCTTGAGCCGCTGCCATGAGCCTATCGAACTCTCTCGCGCTCAGACTCACGTTGCCACTCATGATTTGCGGCCTTTCGTGAAGTAGACGCTCATCATCTCCACCACGTCGCGCGTGCCGGGCTTGGCGGTGTACAGATACTCGATATCGCGCGAGCGGTCTAGCTTCATGCCCGGTATCTTCGCCATAGCCTCGATAACGTCTAGATACATGCCCTCGGGCACGTAATTCTCGCGAACGACGGCCACCAGAAACCGCTCGGAATAGCCCGTCAGGTTCTCTTTGGTGCTGGTGTTGTCGCGAGAGAATACCGTGTAGTTCCAGGGGTCTGTTTCCTCGACCTTGGATGCCACGCCGTAGTAAACGGCATCGTCGATGCTCTCGAGCGCGGCCTGGATATCGTCAAGCGTTGCCAAAGGGAGCGCCCCCTTCCAGATAGATGAACATCTCCGTTTTGGACGTGTCTACATGGCGCACCGTGTAGATGTTGGGGCCTATGACGGCCTTGCACCCCGGCTTCACGTCAGGGTGCAGATGCGTGCGCAGCTTCGCGGACACGCTGAAGCCCACCTGTTCGGCGAACTCGTAATCCTGCGCGCGCACGGACGATTCGGCATAGCACAGCTTCACCAGGAATTCGAGATCGTCCAGGGTGGCGGCGTTCACCTTCGCCGCAAACGACGAGGCGCGCTGTTTTTCCGCGTAGAACGCCGCAACGCCGTCGCTATAGCTGGGAAGCGGCCTGTTCTTCTTCAACATACTGTTTCACCAGCCATCTATCTCGGCACTGGGCTATCTTCGTTGCGTAGTTCGCTCCGAAATCGTCCAGCGCATCGTTCCATTCGTAAAAGCAGTAGGCGAGAAACAGAACCTGCTCCGTGCCCGGCTGCTCGAAGCTGAAGCCGTCGTCGTCTATGCCGAGCAGGCCGCGCAAGTCCGCATCGGCCTGCTCCATGATGTCATCGACGCGCTCATCGGTGTCCGGGTCGCTGTACGTGATGCGCAGCTTTCGCCTTACCTGCTCGGCCAGGCCCATACCCGCTCACATCCCCTACGCCACGGGCAGCTGCTCGCCGCCGTCGGCCTGCGTTGCCACCGCATCTACGTTTTTGACGGTGATATAAGCCGGGTCAAGCGCGGAAATGTCGAGCACGATGAAGGAGGTGTTGTCATAGGCGCGACCGGCGGCGTGCTGGACCAGCTTGAACGTGCGCGTGTCGTCCAAGAAGCCGATGGAGTCATCGAACTCGATGTTGCCGTTGCGGGAGCCGCCCACCGCCAGGGTGTAATCCTCGGCGATGCCCAAAACGGCCTTGCCCTCCGGCACCGCATTGCAAACAAGCGGCTCCGTTGGGAACGGGAACAGGTTGTTCACGTAACCCTGGCCGTTGGCGGAGAGCACCGTGGTTGCGGGCATGACCTTGGTGAGGTAATCCTTCATGCAGCACAGCAAAACGACCTCGCTGAAGGTGCGCTGCTTGCCCTTCTCGGTGGTCGCGACCCTGGCAACCAGGGGGCCGTACTCGGCGGGGGCGAAGGAGGTGACCTTGACGGCGGTCTTGTCGGGGTAGCCGGTAGACTGCTCGAAGGCGCCGTTAGGATTCTTCATCATGCCGACGGGCATGCTGATGCCGGTGCCCTTGACGATGGCTTCCTCAAGACCAAGGCCCAACGCTTCGGCCATGGTCGCGCGGACAAAGGCATCCAAGAACTGCGGCCCCATGTCCAAAATGTCAAGAGGGACAATGCAGAACGCGGAATACTTCGCCTGCTTGATGTCGATGACCTTCAAGCTGCCCTTGATTTCACTGATAATCTTGGCATCGATTTCGCCCCAGCCGCCGCGCTGTACGGAGTTGTCGTTGATAATCCATTTCGTGGAGAAGCCAGCGTTCTGAAAGCGAATCTTGCTCAGCAGCGGGCGCGTCTCGACGAGGTAGCGGAGCACATCGTCGATGATGGTCTCCGGCATCAGGTCGTCCTTGTCCTCATGCTTGAGGATGTCGATGAACGCCTGCTTGGTCGTTGAGGACTTGAGTGCGGAGGACACGTTTTTATACCATGCCTGCTCGGCGGAGGTCAGCACGCGATAGCCGCGCTGCGCCAAAACGGAATCGTCCTGGGTCTTCTGGAACAGCTTGTAATCGGCGCGGATGGATTCGGCGGTCTCCTCTTGGAAAGCCTCCCATGCCTCGGTCATCACCTGCTCGTCATCGGACTTCAAGGCAGCGGTCATCTTAGCCGCTGCGCTGTTAGCGGTCAAAAGGCTCATTATTCGTTTTCTCCTGTTCGTTATTCGCGGTCGGTTTTCGCTTCGCGTCTCGCTACGACCTGCAAGAAATTAAGCAGCCCCTCGGACTGCTTGAACGCGCCTCTGTTCTGTTTAGGCTCTGGCGCAGGCTCGGATTCCTGGCCTGCTTGCTGCCCAGGTTCCGGCTCTGGCTCCGGCTCTGGTTCTGGTTCCGGCTCCGATGCCGCAACCGGCTCGCCCTGCTGCGCAGCGCGCGCCGGGGCGATTTCGTTTTGGACCATGCCAACGAGCGCCGCCCTGGCGCACTGGGAAGGCGCATCCGCACTGCCGAAATCCTCGATTTCCGTGGCGAATCCCATTTCGACCGCATCGGCCGGCAAAATCCAGCTTTCGGCGTCCATCAGCTCTGACAGCTTCTCTTCATCGATGGAAACGCGGCTCATGTAGGCGTTTTTGCTGGCCTGCGTGATGGTGTCCATATCGTCGGCCAGCTTGCGCAAATCGGCGGCGTTCGCGCCGTACGCGGATGTCCATGCGTTATGGATCATCAGCAGGGACGCATCCGACATCGCGCGCTCGTCACCTGCCATGAACACCACCGAAGCGATGGAGCAAGCGAATCCATCGCACGTGGTGCGGATTTTGGCGCTGTGGCGGCGCAACGCGTTGTAAATCGCCAAACCTTCGGCCACCTCGCCGCCGTAGCTGTTGATGTGCACGTTGATTTGACTAACTTCGCCAAGCTCCTCAAGCTGCTTGGACAGGCTGCGCGAATCGGTGCGCCCGTCATCGGCCCACCACTTCTCGGCGATATCGCCGTAGATGTCCAGGTCGGCGATATCGCCGTCCTGCACCAGCTGAAAATACTTCTTCATCGTCATTTGTTATCACCTCCTTGCTGCTGCAATTGCCTTAGCACGTCCTCTATAGCGCCCAGATTCTTGGTCATCATCCGGGAGGACGTCGTCTCATCGTTGACGCGTTCGCGGCCCAGGGCCTCAAGCACATCGTCGATGGTTAGAACGCCGCTCGATACCAGGTTCATGACGGCAGGCGCGGCGTCGAAGATATCTATGTGCTTGATGGTGGACGTGTCGACCTTGACGCGGCTCCCCTGGCACACCTCGGAGAGCGAATAGTTCTTGCGCGTCATCTCATCGGAGAGCATCTGCGCCTCGGGGTCTACAGAGAACGTGAGCATGGTGTTCACCAGATCGCCCATGTTGGTCATATCGCCGTACATGATGGACTTCGGGATTTTGAACGCCACGGCGCACGCATCGTAAATCTCCTTGCGAAGCTCAGTGATGTCTGCGGGTTCCGTCTTGTTCTCGATCTTCACAGGCTCCAGGCGCTGGCCCTTCGTCTCCATGTACACGCTGTTTGCGTTGCCGATGAACGTTTTCAGGTTGGCTTTGAGCATTTCCTGCAAATCGCCCTCATCGGCCCTGGTGCCGGTCGGCGCGCGGTCGATGGATACCTTGTACTTCTGGCCGCACGTGTTGCGGTACGCCGTCATCGCCTGGCCCATCATCTGAGCGTACTGGTCGAGCGTCTGTTCGACGTAGCTGGATATGTTGCGGTCGTTCAGCTTGAAGTACATGCAGTTGTTTGCCGAGAACTGCTTGCCGTAGCTGTATCTTTCGACGGATATGTTCGTGAAAAGGTTGTTTCCCAGCTGTCGTTCCTGCTGCGTGAACCCGTCTGCAACGTAGAATCGCCCCCTGATGGGAACCACGAGCGCCTCGCCGGTGCGGCAAAGCCGCTCCATGAAATAGTTCCAAAACTGGCTGGCCGATTGGTTTGGGTTAGGGTCGTAGTTGAGCCGGTACCATAGCTCGTTTCGGGCCTCTTTGCCGTGCTCGTACACGCGTATGGTGCACATGGCTATGGCGTTCGCCTTGTACGATATCGCCGTTTCCAACGCGCACAGCTTGAAGTAGGCGGCAGCGGCAACATCCGCCGAAACCACTCCCCCGCCGCCTGCGGCGGGCTTCATCTCCGGCGTTTTCACGCGCAGGCTCAAAAACTCTAACAGTCCCACGGCATCACCTCCTTTCTTAGAACGTCAGGGGTGCCATGAACTCTATCTCGGAGGTTTCGGGCAGCTGGTCGGCCACCGTGAAGGCGGCGGCAAGCGCCATGAACCCGTCCGTTTTCCTGGATTTTGGCTCGATTTTCTCGTAGCTGTAGTTGCCGTGAGCCGATGCGACCAGCTTCACGTTGTTGGTGTACCAGCGCATCATGGGGTCTTCGCCCCAGGCTATGGTGCCGTTGAGAAACGCCGAGTTGATGACGGGCTGCACCTGCATCAAATCGGACGGACGCGCCAGCTTCACGGTCTTCTCCTTGGCGGAAAACCCGATTTCGCCAAGCGCCCTCATGAACGTGGTGTGACGGTAAAAGTCGATTGCTCCGCCCAGCACGTCGTAATCGGCCATCTGCTCGTAAATCCAATCGCACACAAGCGATGGATGTATCTCCACATCGTCCACGTACTCCAGAATCCCCATCTGCTCCCACTCGTCGAGCGGGGCGCGGATGCGCGGCAGGTCGTTTGACCGTTTGCATACCCACGAATGATGCATCGCCATGTACTCTCCGTTTCGGCGGAACAAAAGCGCCGCCGCCACGAAGTCTTGCGTCTTCGCGAAGTCGATGCCGAACACGCACGGCATGCCGCGAAGATCGGGAAGCGCGCGGCTTGCGGTTCTCAGGTTCTCGTAGTCGGTCACCTGGTAATCAGGGTTTCCGGACGGCAGATTCATTCGCTTCGTCATGAAGTCGGCGTTTCCGGCCGGATTTACCAGGAAATCGGCGTATTCCTCCTCGATTTGCTGCATGAGCACGGGAAGGTACGGCAAAGAAGGGCATGCTTTGGGCCACATGGCCTTGTCGTGCACCTCTTCGGCGGCGTCCAGCTTCCAGATAAGCGGCAAGAAGCCGTTGTCCGGCATCTCGCCCGCCAGGATGCGCCGAGCCTTTTCGAGCAGATTGTCGAGCACGCCGTCGCGAACATCGCCGTCCGTGGTGGTGTAGAGGCGGCGCGGATGCGGCTTCTTGCCCAGGCCGGTCGTGAAGACCTTGATGTTTCGCCAGTCTTGATAGGCATGCACCTCGTCGAAGATGACCATGCCTGAACGCAGGCCGTCCTTCGACTTCGGGTTATCTGTTCGGTACTTGAGAGTCGAGTTCGTCGAGCGGCATGTGATGTGCTCGAGGTTCCACTTGAAGCCCTTCTGGAACTTCGCGCGCTTGCCGGTGTTCTCCAGGATGTTCCACACGTCTGTGAACGACGTCTTGGCTTGCTCCTCCGAGTTTGCGCATATGTCGACGTCGTAATCCCGGATGCCGTTGACCTTGGTGAGCGCGCAGAAAGCAACGAACGAGTCATACCCGTTCTTGCCGCCGCCGCGCCCCATGTAGACAAGCTCCTGCGACCATCGAGGAGTGCCGTCCGCCTTGAAGACGCACATGAACAGCGTGAAGGCGAACCACTCCCACGGAAACAGGTCGAACGGGAAGTATTTCTCGTACGATCGGTACCCTTCGATGCGCTCGTAGTCGATTATGAGCCGCTCGTTGGCGAACACATTGCGCAGATAGGCCATCAGCTGATGCTGCTCCTTGCATGCCGGGACCTTTCCGGTCTCGACCATGCGCATGTATTCGCTTATCTCGGGGCAGGTGATGCGCTTGCGCTTGACGGCGCGGCTAGAATTCGCTCTCGTCATCGTCTTCACCGCCGGAAGGGACGACAAGCCTGCAGCGCGATGTTACCGTAAGACCTAGGGCGGACGCGCTCGTATGAGCCTGCTTGAACGCCTTATCCTGGGCAACCTGCAGGCTTTTGATACCGTCAACATCATCTAGCTTCACCAACTTACTCGTAAACGATTCAAACAAACGTTCTGATACCAGATACCGAGCGAGCAAATCGGCATCCGGCTGGCCGAACTGCTCAGGCATGATGTCGCGGAGCATCTCGGCGTAGCGGTAGAACGCATCGACCAAATCGGGCCACTCGCTGAGGTACTCGGGGGCCTGCACCGCGCGAAGGTGCGGCGGTATGGTCGCTTCCTCGGCTTTGCGGCGCTCCTTCTCGGCTCGCGTCAGATGCGATTTCCCGCGCGCCACGATCACATCAACGGGCTGCTTATGACGTCCTGCCAACGGCCCCACCTCCTATCGATTTTTCCCAAAAACGGAGAAAAAGTCAGCCTGTCGGGTTTCCACCCCCGTTGCCTTCCCCTCCCTTAAAAGGGGGCTATGGGGGGCGGGGGGTATGCCGCTTTCGGCTTCTCCTCGCACCGTGCCGCATGCTCAGTCCCACCGTTCGGCCGTCACGTCTTTCCGTCTGTTTTTCTTCGCGCTCCGACGCTCTCCGTTGCATCTGTCGTGCGCTTCGTTGTGGCATCGGTTGCACAGAGGGTGCAGCACCTCTCGCCGCGTGCCGTCGGGGCCTTGCACCCATCGGGTGAGCGCCAGCCCCGGGAACTTGCGCACCTCCTTCTCGTGATGCACCGTGTCGGCTCGCGTGTACTTGCCCTTGGCGGCGCACGCCTCGCACTCGTTGCCGTGATCGCGCATAACCTGCGCCTTGAGGGCGCGCCATTCCGGCGTCTTGTAGAACGCGTACAGCTTCCCTTGGCTCTCCAGCTCGCGTATCCATGACGCGAGCGGCCTGTCAGTCGGCACGTGCGTTTAGCTCACCTCGTTTCAGGGCATAAGAAAAGCCCCGCTTTCGCAGGGCTTCCCGTGGTACTATGTGCTTGCTTGTTTGCGGGGCCGGGGATTTCTCCCCGGCCTTGTTCGTTTAATCCTTCAGCGTCTCGATGATGGTGTCGAGCTTTCGCTTCCAGGCTTCCGCGTCTCCCTCCAGGCCCTTCAGCTCTTCGAGGTGCAGCACCAGCATCCTCTTGAAGGTTTCGAACTCTTGGTTGTTCATCTCTTCTTGCCTTTCGTCCATGGCTCGGGCCTTTCCCTTGCCGGTGTCTATATTATACTATATAGCCATCAGCAAGTATATAGTAAACTACATAGGTTTTTGGATTTCTTTCCGAATCAGCCGCTTGATCTCGGCGTTCACGTTGCCGCAGTTCTCCAGGTACTCGATGACGTCCTTGTCCGTCTCGTTGTTGCACCTGCAAACGAACGTTCGCATATGGTTCTTGATGTACTTCACCGTGGCTTTCGTCTGAGCCGCCGTTGCCATAGAATCACCCCCTCTCGGCTGCGATTAGTATACTATATACGCGCCTTTGGGATGACGGCATGGAACAGGAAAGCCGCCGGTGCCACTGACGGCGCCGACGGCTTTCCTGCTGCTTACGCATTGCTGTCTATGTCGAACCCGCTACTCGAGCGTCCCACGAGTTTGCACCGACCGCTCTTGTCGCTTTCTCGACGTGTACAAGATAACAGCTTACCCCCGATTAAATGCGATTAAGTTACCGAATCGGCTACATGAACCGCCATGCGCACCTGAGCGCGTTTCGGTGGATGTAACGCTCGTTGCTCTCGGAGTATCCCATGTCGTGAGCGGTGTTCACCGCCCCTTTGCCGTCTATGTATCGGTAATGGAGACATTGGCCCCAGATGTCGTTCGCCTGGCCCACTCGGTTGATGACCCTTCGGACCTCCGCCCTGGCGCGCTCCCATTCGGCTATCTCCTCCGGTATGCGCTCCGATATGTCGCACAGCCTGGCCACGCCTTCGGCCATCTTGTCTCCGACGGCCGAGTTTCCGCCGCCGCCTTCGCCGCCGGTCGATGCCGTGATGGAGTACACCTGGGATTCGATGCGCTCCTTCTCGGCGATGAGGCTCTCGATGTTGCGCGTCGCGCGCTGATAGGATTGCAGGTAGCGGCGAACCTCGGATTCGTTGTAATCGGTCAATCAGTCACCTTCGCTTTCCTTCGCTTCCGGCTCGCAGCCGGTGAGAAGCTTGTACAGCCGAGTAAAATCCGGATCGGAAAGATGCCAGCACCTCCCGCTGAACATCTCCACGGATCGCGTTTCGAGATGAACCGCCTCTATGCGCGACAGGTCAATCACCACAGAGCTCCCGTTTTGGCACGTTGCGCGATACCAGCTGCTATATACCGTCGCTCCCATATGGCTACCTCCCTTCATTGCGTTCGTCTTCGCACGCTCCTGCGGCGGCGCACGCCCATGCGAAGAACGCGAGCGATACGGCAATTCCGCCGAAGAAGCACCCGGCGATGAACCATCCTGCGGCGCTCATTCGCGCACAACCTCTCGCCCGCACTTCGGGCAGCAATTGAACGTCCCCTTGATGCGGTAGCCCTCGTAATCCTCGACGCGGTTGCCGCACTCGCTGCATTCGAAGCCGTTGTCGCAGGCTCCCATCTCGTGCCAGTCGTAGACGTTTCGGCACGTCGGCCTGTCGATGAGGTCGGCCAAACGCGACGGCAGGTTGCTGTAGTCGGCCACGTTCAGCCGCTTCTTGTCGTAAACCATATGTGCGATGAAATCCAGCTGCGATTCGCCGTCTTGCCGATGAAACCGCCTCAGCCTTTCTGCGATCTCTCGGCATTCGCTCCCGCTAATCATCGTTGACCACCTCCGCGCCGCATTGGGGGCAATAGTGCGCGTTGTCGTCAGCAAGGCACATATGGTCGCAGCCGCAGTTGGCACAGCACGCGCGTCCATGCTTGTTAACGTCAATATGCGTCATCGGCCTGTCGATGAGTTCGGCGAAACGCAGAAAGATATATCCGCACGTCACCTTTCCGCGAAGCCCGACGAATACACATAGGTCTTGCATCACCGCCGATACGTCACCTAGGTCGCAGACTGCATCTGGGAACGTGCCACTCCACGCCTGGGCTTCTCTTGCCAGCCTTGCCGCAACCTCTCGGCGCTCCTGGTCGCTAATCACTACTCCCACTCCCTTCCGCAGTTGCCGCAGCACCGCAGCGGGACCACACCGAGACCATCCTTGACCACCGCGTCTTTGCGCGTAAAGGCGCCACAATGCGCGCATCGCCAGTAAGCACCGTTATGCTCTTGCTTCGCAGTCGGCCTATCGATGAGGTCGGCCAGCAAATGGAATATGTCTCCATTGCCGACGACCGCGCGGATTGCGCTGAGCGCCATAGCATTGTGCACTTGCGGTGAGCACATGGGCGGCACCCCGTCAATATGCTCGTCGAGATCGCGCAGCCTTGCCGCAACCTCTCGGCACTCCTCGTCGCTAACGCTCATAAATAACCTCGATTCCGTTGCGCACCGCAATGCTCTGCACCGTGGTGCATTCCTCGTCGTCACGCCATTCGCCGCAAAGGTACAGCCTGCCGCATCTGCTCGGGGAATCGAGGTCCCTGGAGATCCGATACAGCAAAGCGGACTTAATCTCCAACAGCGCCAGCTTATGCTCGGTGATGGTGTCGACCATCCCGTTGACGTTGTGCGTCGGCAGGTAGCCGTCCCTGAAAAGCCTTTCGTTGACGGCTGAAAGCATCTCCTTGTTTTGCTCTCTGGTTTTGCCCATAGTCGGAAAGAGGACGAATACGTCTTTACTCATCTGCATCCTCCTCGTCCCTAATCGGCTCATCGCCGCACCACCCCTCCGGCATATCGTCGACCCTGCGCTTGCTCGTGTACGTGATATCGATGATTCGCTCGAGAATGAACGGCTTCCCGCAACTCGGGCATTCGTACGCATCATCGTATTCGCCCTCGAACTCCCAGCTGTCTGTGTCTACATATCCGCACCAGGGGCACGTGATCTCATCCTTGTGCCACTGCTCGTTTTCCCATGCGTGTTCGCGTTCGAACCGCTTCTCGCAGTCGTCGCACCACGAACGCCCGAGCTTCCCGGCGATGGGGCCGCATGTCCACGGCTTGAAGTTCGGCGTTGGTTTGCCGCATAGATCACATGCGTACATGTCGCTCATGGCAAGCCCCCTACTCGTAATCTTCCAAGGCCCGGCGAGCGACAAGAGCAGAGACCGTCGCTTTGCTCAGGCCGTAATCATCGGCCAGCCGTTCGACCAGGCGGCGGAGCAGCTTCGCGGATTCGTCCTCGTGCTCTCCGGCATCCTCGGCGCACCAGATATCGAGTTGCGCGTCAGCCGCGTATTGAAACCTCTCATCTTGCTTGATAATCATCGAAGCCTCCTCAAGACCTCCACCGTTCCGCCGTCCGGGTCGATTGCCTGCACCCGGACATCTCGGGGCAGGTTCCAATCGGCCTCCTTGTCGGACACGATGCAATGCATGCAGTCTCCGGGCCTCAATCCGTCGTTCATCGGGGACACCTGCCTGCGCTCGTGGAACGCGTACCATCCCTCGTGCACGCATCCGCTCGCGTGGGTGTACCTGATGCGCGGAATCTGCGGCATCGGCTCCGTTTTCGGCAAATCGCCGTCTTTCACGCTCACGACGTCGGCCATCCTGCGGTTCCAATCCCTCGCCGGGTCTTCCGACATGGCCGAGGTCCTGATACCGCAATGCCGGCATTCGGCGATTCGCCACGAGCCGAAACGAATCAGCCGGGGTTCGCCGCCGCAAAACGGGCATGGCTTCAGCTCCATTCCATCCTCCTAACGTTCGGCCAGAACGGCCATCTGAATCGGGGCAATCATCCTTCGTCATCCTCCTCATCGGCAGGAAGCTCCACGCCGCCGCCGAGCACGCAGTGCCCGGCCTCGCGGCAGTTCGTCCATATGGGCCTTCCGGCCAATCCGCACTCGGTCTTGGTGCGGTAACGCCCCATCTCGTGCGGGCAGCTCTCCGGCTCGGGGTCGGCGAACAGGCTGAGCTGCCCGGGAAACTCGCTCTTCATCGGCGCGCCGGGCGGCTCACTTCAGCCACCTTTCCTTGAACCCGCTCAAATCACGGTCACCGCCTTTCACCGACCATGCCAAATCGCTCAGCATGTCGCTTACCGCGATGCTCGTTTTCGTGATTTCGAACGCCGCCATGTCGAGCATGTGGGCCACGTCGCGCGGGTCTGCGCTTGCGTCGCTGGCGGCATCGGGGCCGCAAGCGGCGCGCAGCTGCATCGCCCATCCGCCATCGATCGCATCCACCATTCCCGCCGCATAGGCGGCGCCGATGGGGTCCACGCCGTCCCTGGGCGCGAAATCCCGCATGGCCTCGGTTTCCGCCGCCTCGATTTCATCGGCGACGGCCAGGACCTTCGAAGCGTCCATCACGCATGCACCGCCTTCCGAATCGCATCCGCCCATTCCGCGAAGACGCCATCGCCCATGGCGTCGGCCAACCCGAGCAACGCTTCGCGGTCGACCTCGCGCCGGTTGCCCCTAGCCCTCCACGCCATGCCGTCTTCGATGAGCTGACGCAGCTCGCGATAGCCCTTGGCCGTCATCGCGGCCGAATACGAGCCGCATTGTCCGCGCCTCTCGAACTCATCGGCCTTGTCGTCCGCCCAATCGAGCCAATCTTCGGGCGCTATCTTCGGCGCGCTCATTTGCCCATCCTCTCGCCGCAAACCGGGCAATATGCGGCCCTGGGCGGCACGCCTTTGCGCCATGCCGTGGCGGTCACGTACGAGCCGCACCGCTTGCACGCGCCCTCATGTCGGGATTCGTGCAGCACAGGCGGATTCGAGTTCTGTTTCATGCTCATAGGTACCTCGCCTTCTTCTCGGCCTCGTGGCATTTCCCGCAGTGCATGTCGAACGCGAGCGGGCAGATATCGCCGGGGCACTTGCCCGCGGAGGAAAGCTGCTCGCACTTCGTCTCGATCGCGCATCTGCGGTAATAGTCGCGCTGCTTAATCGCCTCGTTGGCGCGGCGCACCGCCTCCTGGAAGGCGTGACGGTACGCCGCCACCTGCAGCTCGGCGATTTCACGCGGCACGGTGTCGTTATGCTTGACCTTGCGGCGCGCCATGACTCACCTCCGATGCCTTGTACTCGACTTCGTAAACCTCGCTCATCATGCTCGCGTCCCAGTTGCGCATCGCGAGCAAATCGGCCTCATATCGCTCCTCGAACACGGCCACCGGCCCATCGTCGCAGGTGACCACGTATACCGCGCTCATCGGTCCATCCTTACGGGCATGATGCACGCCTGGAAGCCGTCTGCGGTCACGTAGATGGGCTTGACGGGGCTGATGAGCTCTATGCGCACCTCGTCGGCGGGAGCCGCTCCGAGCGCGTCTGCCAGGTACTGGGCCTGCATGCCCACATGGCACTCTCCGTCGTAATCGATCGCCTCCAGCTCCTCCTCGTACGCGCCCGTCTCGTCGTTGCGGGAGAGCAGGCATTCGGGGCCTATCTGCATCCGCACGTATCCCTTGCCGATGGCCTGGGCGCGTTTGACCGCGCTGCGAAGGTATGCGAGGTCGAAGGCGGCGGACGCGATGCGCTCGCCGTCGAAAAGCTGCTTGACGTTCGGGAACTTGCCCTCCACCGTGCGCGTGGTCCACACGCCTGCATCGGTCTTGGCCTTTATCTGTCCCGCCGATGCCGTCAGCACCACGTTGCCGCCGCATTTGACGGACAGCACGCCGTCGAGGAATGCGACGGGCGCGCAGCATTCGAACGGCGAGCCGTCGATGTCCATCCACGCCCGGCCCACGCGGAAAGAGTCCGTGCATTCCATGGTCAGCGTGGCACCGTCCGATGCGATGCGCGCGCACGTGAACACCTTGCGGGCCTCGTCCTTCTTCGCGGCGAACGGCTTGCACGCGGACACCATGGCCGCGAGTGTCGCGAAGTCCAGCACGAGCGAATCGCCCTCGACGTCGGGGAAGCCGGGGAAGTTGCCCGGGTCCAGAGCGGGCAGGTCGAACGCCGTCTTGCCGCACTCGACGATGATTCCGCGCCCTCCGTCCCTCAGGGTGACCGCCTTATCGGGAAGCGTCTTCACGACGCCGGAAAGCGCGAGCGCGGGCACCAGGGCGCATCCCTCTTCCTCGACCAACGCCATGGCGAAGCACCTGACGGACTCGTTCATGTCGGTCGCGGCCGCGTCGAGTCCGTCCCCTCGCGCATCGAGCAGGATGCACGAGAGATAGTCCACCTTCGCCGCGCGCGCCAGCTTAGCGGGAGCGGAAATCGCCTGCTCCAGCGCGTCTTTGCTAATCGTTATGTTCATCTGCGTCCTCCATCATGTCGAAAATCGATACCTCATCGCGCCTGCGCTCCGCTTCGCGCAGGTTTTTGACGGCTTCTCGGAAATACGAGGGCTTCAGCTCGATGCCCACGTACTCGCGCCCCATGAGGATGGACTGGTAGCCCTCCGAGCCGATGCCGCCGAAAGGGGACAGAATCACATCCCCCGGGTTGCTCCACAGCCCCACGCATCGCTCGATGACGTCGAGCTGCAACGGGCAGATGTGGCGCTCATCGTCCGCGTCTTTGGCGTTGCGGCCGTTGAGCGTGTTGGATTGGTCGATGTCCATCCACACCGGCGATGCCCATTCCTGCCACTGGGAAACGGGAAACTCCTCGGACGTGTGGCTGATGGGTTCGGGGTTGTCACCGGGCTTGCGCATGACCACGACGTAATCCGGCACGCCCTGGCGGCTCATGGACGAATCCTTGCGGATAGTCTTGTGCAGCAATCCCAGAGCCTTGGTGCGCTGCATGGCCGTGACCGGGTTCTTCCAGATGGTCACCTCGGAGTGGTAGACAAACCCTGCGCGTTCGAACGCCCGGATGACGTCCCCGCGGAAATCCTTCAGGCCGATGATCCCATCGCGCTGCTTTGATTTCGGCAGGTTCATGCAGTGGATGCAGCAGCTCCGACCGGGCATGAGCGTGCGGTACAGCCCATCAATCAGGAAATCGAACTGCTCCCAGAACTCGGCATCGTCCTTGCAGTTGCCCATGTCGTGCTCGCTGTCGCTGTAGGTGTAGAGGCTGGCGAACGGCGGGCTGAACACGGCCAGCCCGAACAGGTCATCGGGGAATTCCTCCAGGCGCTCCACGCTATCGCCCAGAAGCATCTGCCAGCATTTGCCCTCGGCGTCCGCGTAGGCCGCATCGGGCACGTCCGCCTCGGCGGCGCCTGCAATCTGCCGCTCGGTCTCTTCCGCCATCGCGGCGATCATGCCGCGCTTCGTCTCCTGCATCTGCTCCTCTTTTCGCTTTATCGCGTCCACCGACGACGATTCCTGGACGGTGGTGAACACATGGGCCTCGACGGGCTTTCCCTGGCCGAAGCGCCAGCAGCGGCGCACGGCCTGATAGAACTGCTCGTAGCTGTAGGACAGGCCGCAGAACGCCATCAGGTGGCACTGCTGCCAGTTCATTCCGAACCCGCAGATGCTCGGCTTGCTCACGATGACGCGGTAGCGGCCTTTGGCGAACCCGGTCATGGCGTCCGCCTTGCTCTCGGCGGAATCGCTGCCACGCACCTCGACCGCGTCAGGGATGGCCCCTGCCAGAGCCGCCGATTCGTCGTTGTAATCGCACCATACGCACCATTGCTCGTCCGATGCGTTGACCATGGCCGCGAGGTTCTCCACCTTCCAATCAAGCCCGGCCTTGCGGGCGCGGCGCTGGCCGGCCAACCCCTCCTCGGGCAGGGCGAACAGCACGCCGTCGGGGACGTATCCCGAATCGCCCGTGTGCGTCACGATGTCTAGCGCGGGAAGCTCGTATCCGTCATCGGGGTATCCGATATCGCCGGGGCTGGAGATCATGACGGCCCATGTGGCCATCCATCGGTAGAAGTCCGCAGCCGCATGGTTCTTGAGCCGCCATTTCGACGTGTCCCCGCCGTCGTGGGTGAAGAACATGGCCAGCATCTCCTCGCGCTTCATGGCGCCCACGATTTCGGCGTGCGTGCCGAGTTCCATCTGGTCGTTCGGGGCGGGCGTGGCGGTGCAGCACAGAACATAGGGGACCATGCTCAGCTGCTCGGTCAGCGCCGTGCGGGTCTTGGAGTCGTGGGCCTTGATGATGCTCGATTCGTCCAGGACCACGGCCGCGAAGTCCATGAAGTCGAAGTGGGAAGCCATCTCGTAGTTCGTCACGTAGATGCCCGATTCCCCCGCCTGCGAGCCGTCTCGCACGAACCTCGCGCTCATGCCGAACTTCTCGGCCTCCCCGACGGTCTGCATGCCGACGGTCAGCGGGGCGATGACCAGCGCCCGAGCGCCCGTGTGCTCGACGCATTGGCGCGCCCATTCGAGCTGCATGGCGGTCTTGCCAAGGCCGCAATCCGCGAAGATGGCGGCCTTTCCGCGCCTGCACGCCCATCGCACTATGTCGCGCTGCCACTCGAACAGCATCTCGTTGACGTCGCGAGCTTCGAACCCCTCGGGCGCGACGCTCTCGCGCTTCGCCCGGAGGAACTCCCGATATCCCCGCGCGCTCATGACAGCAACACCGCCGCAAGCCCGAGGAATATCGCGAACGCGGCAAGCCCGCACGCCACGCTAACCACGCCCATGCTCGCCCTCCTGCCCGACGAACGCATGCACGGAGATGTCCCCGCCGCCCAGCTCCTCGGCCACCTCGAGCAGCTGCGCCTTGTCCACGGTCACGGTCATGAGGTCGCTCGCGCTTTGCGGCTTGGGCTTCGCGGACACGAAGCAGCATGCGCCGTCGTGGTTGCAGCACGTCGCGTAATCCACCTCGTACATCTCCGCCCCGACGCACAGCATCACATCGCATCCGGCGACGCACTGCGCGAGTTCGCTCATCAGCTCATGCACTTTCATCTCAAATCTCCTATCTCGGTTCGAACCAATCGCAACCCGAATCGCTCGGCGTTGCCCCTCGCTCGATTTCCTCCGTTCCGTCCGCGTCGCACACCCACACATCGCAGGCGTCGGCGATTGCCTGGCGGGCGTTCTCGATGATCGGCTTCGCCCTGGGAACCCCGCATGCCGGGCGCACAATCAGGCTCGCCATCATCGAGTCGAACGCCCTCATGGCATCGCCGACCCCGCCGTTGAACACGTGGCCGTGGACGCAATCGGCGCACGTGGCGCTCCTGCGCATCGCCTCGTAGGCGGCTTCCCGTTCGGCGCAGTGCCTGTCCCAGGCAAGCGCGCCGCCGTATCGGTCGCACATCACCAGACCGCCTTCCAGCCGTTGCGCGAGAGCGCGTCCATCTCGCCTATAGGCTCGTCCGCCAGCAGGTAGCACCATCGGCCCCGCGAGTGCTGCGGGAGCGCCGGGGCGATATCGGAATCCCTGCCGTCGTTGAACCAGAACCAGAGCCTGTGGCTCTCGACGGCCCCATGGTGCAAAAGCCGCCCGTCGGCATCCCTCAGGTTGTTCCCGAAGCCGCACAGATGGATCACGAGGCCGTCCGCCCCGCCCAGGGAGCGCGGGACGACGTGATGCCCCTCGGGGTGCGGTCTGCCGCAGACGGCGCACCATCCAGGCTTGAGGGAAGGCCCCGCCATGTTGTGCCGGTTGTATCGGCTCATGTACTCGGTCACCGTTTTCCACCGCCTATCTGCTCGTCGGTGAACGTGTCGTAGCACGTCGGGCATTCCCATTTCGCCGTCTGCTTGTTCCGGTACAGCTTCGATTCGCACAGAGGGCAAACCGGGTTTTTCGCCGCAACGGCGGGCGCGGCTCCAGCCGCTGCCGCGCCGCCTGTTGCGGGCAAGGTAGTAGTGCTTTTTAGAGCACTACTACCTTTTGTTTTGTTT
>NZ_CABQJR010000013.1 GCF_902464545.1 uncultured Senegalimassilia sp. | reverse complement strand
GTCTGGGTCTGGGTCTAAGGCATCGGCGGCCCACGTTAGTGCGAGCACAATGCAATACGCCGCTGCTGGCCATCTTGTGCCGAAGATTCTCGGGGGACTGCGACATAGCGTTCCCGATGCTCGATTAGGCGACGCCTCTTCTGGATACCCAGGCGATCGCACTGGACATGATGGGCTGATTGGATATATCCTCGCTGGCATGTGACGAAACCGATAGGCCGGTAGGCGCGTCGCTGGGGACGATGCGGCAATCGGGCCTTCAACGTTTTGAGGAAAGGTTGACCATCATGCGAATCGACCGCATTCTTTGCAGCAAGCGCGTATTCACCGGTTTGACCGATAGCGCTGAAGAACTTGCCATCGCCGTTTCCGGGGACAAGATCGCATTCGTCGGATCGAAAAAAGATGCACTTGCGTTAGCCCATGAAACTGACGCGAGCACCGAGCCCGAAGTAGTCGACTACGGCGACGCCTTCATCGCACCCGGCTTCCATGACTCGCACGTGCACTTCTTCCATTCCGCGGTGTACTCTTCCCCGCTTGCCACGAACTTCCTGGGTGAAAACGAGGCCGATTGCGTTGAGCGCATGAAGCGCTTCGCCGAGGGCCGTCCCGAAGGATGGCTGCTGGCCCAGGGCTGGCGCGAGTATCGATGGGACCCGCCGGTGCTGCCGTCGAAGCACTCGCTTGACGAGGCCTTCCCCAACCGCCCTGTGGCGCTGTACTCCGGCGACGCGCACACGCTGTGGCTCAACAGCTGCGCGCTGGCCGAGCTGGGAATCGATCGCGACAGCGTGCCCCCTGCGGGAGGAAGCTACGACAGGGATGCCGACGGCGAGCTGACGGGCATCGTACGCGAAGCGGCCGCCATGGAGCTGATGCCGCGCATCATGAACGCGTTTTCCGACGACGAGATAGCCGATGCTTACCGGGGCTTTTTGCGCACGTTGGCGCAAAACGGCATCACGAGCGTGTGCGACATGTCGCTTATGGCCAACCCCGGCCTGGACTTCATCCGAGACGACGTGCATGCGCGCCTGCTGGACTCCGACGAGCTGACGTGCCGCGTGAACCTCTTCCCCACCCTGCTTGAGGATATGAGCAGGTTCGAGGCGATGTCCGAACGCTATACCGGCCCTGTCCTGCGCTGCGCCGGCTTCAAGCAGTTCTTCGATGGCGTTTCCAGCCAGCACACCGCGTGGGTGACCGAGCCTTATAGCAACGCCCGATGCAAGGACGACTGCGGCAGGCCCACCATCGAGCCCGACAAGATGCGTGCGCTGGTGATGCAAGCAGCCGAGAAGGGCTACCCTGTGCGCATCCACACCATCGGCGATGCGGCGATCCATGAGGCGCTGAACATCTTCGAAGATGCCCGCGCTCAATTCGGCCCGCTTCCCGAGGGGCGTCACAACTGCCTTGAGCACCTGGAGAACTTCCTGCCCGGCGACGTGGAGCGCCTGGCCGAGCTTGACGTGGTCGCTGCAGTGCAGCCGCCGCATATGACGCTTGACCCGGGCGGTCCCGAGCGTGACTTGGGCGACGAGCGCGTGAAGCTGATGTGGCCGTTCAGGACCATGCTGGATGAAGGCGAGACGCTTGCGTTCGGCACAGATTCGCCGGTGGTGGACGTGAACTCCATGGGCGTGCTGTACAGCGCCGCCACGCGCCGCGACCCGCAAACGCGCGCACCTGAAGGCGGCTGGCGCCCTGAGCAGCTTATCAGCCGCGCGGAGGCTATCCGCGCATACACCGCCGGCAGCGACGCCGCCGCCCAGCGCAATGGCGAAGCGGGCGTGCTGGCAGCAGGCAAGCTGGCGGACATGGCGGTGCTCGACACCGACCTGCTCGCATGCGCCGACGACGAGATCCTGGATGCGCATGTTACCGCCACCTGGATGGGCGGACGCTGCGTGTTCGAGGCCTAGAAGGACCGAAAGCGCCCCAAGATGGCCAGCGAGCCCCTTTTCGTTTCCGTGTTTCCGCGAAATAGAAGGGGGTTCGGCAAGCCTCTCGGGGCGCTTTGCATTTGAAGCGTTTTAACGCCAGCAAAACAGCGATAGACGGGCTGTGCTGCGCACGTCTATCGCCAACCACGCCGGACAGCCGCCGGACCGCATGGGCACGCGATCGATCGCCTTCGGCGTGGCCGTGAGCATAGGTGTGGCGCCGGAGACGCCGTTGCTTAGGCGTTGTACGGCAGGTGCGGCTTTCCGTGGCACCACATGTGATCGAGGGGACCGCTGCCCTGCCCAAGGTCAAGGCCGGTGGACAGAGCGCCTCGCACGAAGCCTTTCGCGCGGCGAACCGCCTGCTCGATGCCGTTTCCCTGCGCCAAACCGCTTGCGATGGCGCTGGAGAGCGTACAGCCGGTTCCGTGGGTGTTACCGGTAGCGATGCGCTTCGCCCTCAGCCAGGCGTGACGGCCATCGGGCAGGACAAGCAGATCATCGGCGGTATCGGCACGATGGCCGCCTTTGATGAGCACGGCTCCGTTGGTTTTCCCGCAAAGCAGCTTCGCCGCCTGCATCATGCCCTCGTCGTTGGTGACGGGAAAACCGCACAGCACCTCCGCCTCGGGCATGTTCGGGGTGATGACATCGGCCAAGGGCATCAGGTTCGAGACCAGCGCATCGACAGCCTGCTGCTCGATAAGACGAGAGCCGCTGGTGGCCACCATGACCGGGTCGAGCACCACGTTGCACGCCTGATGGAAACGCAGGCGCTCTGCGATGACGTTGATGATCTGAGCGGAGGATACCATGCCGATCTTCACCGCATCGGGGCGGATATCCTCGAACACTGCATCGATCTGCGCGCCGACCACTTCAGGCGAGATATCCTGCACGGCACGCACGCCGCAGGTGTTTTGCGCCGTGATGGCGGTGATGGCTGTTTCCGCGTATAGACCATACGATGCGATGGTCTTGATATCGGCCTGGATGCCCGCTCCACCGCTTGAGTCGGAGCCTGCGATGCTGAGCACTGCTTTCATCGGAAACCTCCCTTTGACGCCAGCGCTACCGGCCTACTCGTTGTCGAGGTCGATGACGAGGCCGTCCATGATGGTGTTGACGGTGCGCACGGCGCACATCTTGCCGCACATGGTGCAGGTGCCCTCGTTGCTCGGCGGGGCGCTTTCGAAGACCTTGCGCGGGCGAACCGGATCGATGGCAAGGCCGAACTGCTCTTCCCAATCCATACGGCGACGGGCGTCGCTCATGCGGTTATCACGATCGCGGGCACCCGGAATGCCCTTGGCGATATCGGCAGCATGCGCGGCGATCTTCGTGGCCACCAGGCCGTCGCGCACATCCTGGGCATCGGGCAGGCGCAGATGCTCGGCAGGCGTGACGTAGCACAGGAAGTCGGCGCCCGAGGAGGCCGCCACGGCGCCGCCGATGGCGGCGGTGATGTGGTCGTAGCCCGGGGCGATATCGGTTACGAGCGGCCCGAGCACGTAGAACGGCGCGTTGTGGCACAGACGCTTCTCCAGGCGCATGTTCGCCTCGATCTCATTGAGGGCCATATGTCCGGGACCCTCCACCATGACCTGCACGCCGGCGTCCCAGGCGCGCTTGGTGAGCTTGCCGATCTCGATAAGCTCGGCGATCTGACCGGCGTCGGTTGCGTCGTAGGTGCAGCCAGGACGCATGGCATCGCCGATGGAGATGGTCACATCGTGTTCATGCAAGATATCGAGAACCTCATCGTAATGCTCGTAGAACGGGTTCTCGTTGCCGGTGGCTTCCATCCAGGCGAAGATAAGCGAGCCGCCGCGACTGACGATGTTCATGAGTCGGCCGGTTTCCTTGAACGACTCGATGGTGCGGCGATTCATGCCGGCATGGATGGTGACGAAGTCGACGCCGTCCTCGGCATGGCGGCGGACCACATCGAGGAAGTCCTCCGCCTTGATGGCGATGAGGGCCTTCTCCAGATAGCCGATGGCGTCGTACATGGGCACGGTGCCGATCATGGCAGGCGACTTCTCGATGAGCTTGGTGCGGAACGCCTGGGTTTTGCCGCTGTTGGAAAGGTCCATAATGGCCTCGGCGCCAAGCTCGATGGCCGTATCGACCTTCTGCCACTCAACGGATTCGTCGGCAAGGTCGCCGGAGATGCCGAGGTTGACGTTGACCTTAGTGCGCAGGCCCTCGCCGACGCCTTCGGGCGACAGCGAAGCGTGGTGGATGTTGGCCGGGATGGCGATGCGACCGGCGGCGACGCCCTCGCGGATGAATTCCGCGCTGCGGCCTTCCTTCTCAGCGACCACGAGCATGGCGGGCGTGATCTGCCCCGCGCGGGCGAAGTCGATTTGCGTGATGAGGTTCGAGGATTCGTTACCCATAGATGCTCCCTTCGTTGGCATTACCCATGCAGGTTCGGCGGGTCGAGGCTTATGCGGGGCCTCCTCTCAGCCTGCCCGGCGCACGGCGCTAGCAAGCTCCCCCGATATACGGTTGATGTGGCCGCTATTATATCCCCGGCTGCCCAGAAGTTTCCCAAGGCAAAGGATAAAAGACATAAAGCGTGCCCGACTCCACGGCGATGGTGGCCTCTTGGCCGATGAGCTCGTTGGAAAGGCCGAGGCTGGTTCGGTTGGTGAGAGGCTCATCGTCAAGCGAGTACTCCAAGCCGCGCTCGATGACGCCCTCGGCGCGATCGTTTGCCGCGAAAACCGAGACCGTGCCCTTCTCCACGTGATCGGGGAGGGTGAACACGTCGGGGCCGGTAACGCAGCGGATGGCGAAGCCCTCGCCGATGCCGGTGACGTAGAACCCGCGCTCGGAGTACGCGGCGAACAGCTGCAGGTTTGCCAACGTATGATCGAGCCTGCCGCCGATGCCGCCGTATATGTAGATGTCGGTGTGACGATAATTCGCCGCCCTTTGAAGGGCAAGCTCCATATCCGATGCGTCCTTGTTCACGGGGTGACGGGAAACACGCTTCGCACGGGGAACGTAGCCGAGGGAATCGAAATCGCCCACGGCCATATCGGGCGCGACGCCGAGCCGATCAAGCGGGGCGAAACCGCCGTCGACGGCGATGATGAAGTCGAAAAAACCCTCGTTGTAGCGTGCCATGAAATCTTGTTCGTTGAAATATGTGGCGCCAACCAATGCGCAGGTTGTCATGATGCTCCTTGTTTCGGTTCCGATATGGTAGAATACCACACTGCGAGCGGGCCAGACGATCGCGCGCCGCCTTGAGCGGCGTGAGGAAAGTCCGGGCTCCAAAGGGCAAGATGCCAGCTAACGGCTGGGCGGGGCGACCCGACGGAAAGTGCCACAGAAAAGTAAACTCCCCCGTGCAAGCGGGAGAAAAGCTGAAACGGTGCGGTAAGAGCGCACCAGCGCGTTGGCAACAACGTGGCTTGGAAAACCCCATCTGGAGCAAGCGCAAATAGGAATGCCATACGGCCGCCCTTCCGTGCATTCGGGTTGCGTGCTTGAGACGCGCGGTGACGCGCGTTCGAGATAAATGGTCGTCCAACGACAGAACCCGGCTTATCGACTCGCTCGCGGTTTCTCAAAAGGCTCCCGTTTGGGAGCTTTTTTGCTTTGTGCTGGCGGAACGTCTTCCCATTCACACGAAAGCGGGGATCAAGCTGATGCTTGATCCCCGCTTCATCGTACGTATTGCGCGAAAGCGCTGTACAAGGGCGAACAGCCCTAGCGGTCAGGCCGGGCGAAGGCGCTCGCCTGACCGTGAACCTGCAGGCGTTTACCACTGCAGATTAGTCGAGATCGTCGATCTCGAAATCATCGGCAGCATCGCCGAAGCCGGAGAAGTCCTTCTCCACGCTGGAAGCCACGGGAGCGACCGAACCGGTGACCGCAGGCGATGCAGCGGTCACGGCAGCAGCCGGAACGGCAGCCGGGATTGCGGGCGCGTCGTCATAGGCATCGGAACCGTCAACGGTGAGCGGAGCCTGCGGCGCGGTTGCGGCGGCCTCCTTCACCACGGGCTCGGGCTCGACATGCGTGGCGTAGCGGCCATGCTGGCCGGAAGCGAGCGCGCCTGCGGCCTTCGGGGCCTTCTCGCCGATTTCAGCAAGCTTGCGAGTGGCGTCGGTGATGAAGTCGTTGAGCAGGTCGCGATAATCCTCGCGCGCCTCCTCGCGATCATCCTCGAGCTTGTGAATGGCATCGATGACCTTCTGGCGATCGTTCTCGGCCTTGTCGAGGATACGGTCGGCCTCGTCCTCAGCATCCTTGATCGTGGCGGCAGCATCGGCCTTGGCGTTGGCCAGGATCTCGTCGGCGGAGCGCTGGGCGATGATGAGCGCCTGGGCGATGGCGTTGCCGTCGGCCTTCTTGGACTCGAGCTGCTTCTCGAGCTCGGCGATGCGGGCATCGCGCTCGGCGATGGCGGCATCTTTCTCGGCCAGGATGGTCGGGTCGATGGAGTCTGCGGGCTGGTCGTCCTGCTCGGCGGCATGCTCGGGCTCGGGCTCGTCGAACGCCTCGTCGTCGAAGGTGGCCGGGCGGTCGAAGCCGGCGAACGTGTCCTCGCCGATCTGGCTTTGCAGCGAGGCGATCTGCTGATTCAGGCCGTCGATCTCATCGGCGACGTGCTCGAGGAAGACATCGACCTCGTCGACGTCGTAGCCCTTGCGATCGATGGAGAAGCTTTGGTTATGGATTTCAGCAGAGGTGATAGCCATCTTTGTATCCCTTCATCTGATGTGCGGGAATGCGCAGGTGCGCACCTAGAACAAGTTTACCAACAAACGTACACCGAATTGTAGTACAAGCAGCGCGACGATGGGCGTTACGTCCACCATACCTCCAATAGGGGGGATCAGGCGCTTGAACAGGTTCAAATACGGGTCGCATATGCGCGCGAGCACGTTGTTGATGTCTGCGAGGATGCCCCGATCGGTCGGGAACCATGACAGCATGACGTATACGAAGATGATCATGCTGTACGCATCGGAAAGCGACACGATAAGGTACTTCAAACTGAGCATGCGGGGTGTTTCGCTCCTTGCTAACGCCCCGGGCGCCAAGCCCGGGGGTCGGTTTCAATACGTACGGTTACAAGATGCCCTGAGAACGCAGGCTCGCACGCTCGGCTTCGCTGAGAGCCGCCCCGCGCGCGATGACGAAAACCTTGTCGGCGATGCAGTCGACGCTTGCATCGAGGGCGCTCGAAACGCCGAACGAGAAGTCGAGCACGCGCTTTGCCAGCGCATCGGGGGTCTCCTTGAGCGCAAGCACAACGGCGTCTCCGGCTTTAAGGGCCTTTGCGACCTTCTCGCACTCGCCGTAGCTGGCGGGCTTGACGATGGTGACCGAACGCGTGGGGCTGTGCGTGCCCGTTGCGGTGCCCTCATAGGCCTTGTACGGATCGAACGAGGAGGCGGCGGAAGCGGCCTTCGCAGCTGCCGTGAACGCGCCCTCGATAGGCTTCGCAGCCGTTTGGGCGGCCGGGGCGGCGCTGGACTCGGCAGCCTCGGCGGCGGTGGTGCTGAACAGGGCGTTCAAGCTTTCCGAACGCTCCTGGTTAGCAGCTGCCGCAGCCCTGGCGTTGGGCGTGTTGGCCGGAGCAGTGAACGCCGGGTCGACCATGGTGCGGTTGCCGAAGGATGCCGAGCTGACCTTGCGCGGAGGCAGCGGGTCGCGGTTCAGGCTGTCGGGCACGGTGGTATGCGCGCGCACGTCGTCGATGGAGACGAGCTTGGCCGGGCGATACCCGCCCGAGCCGACCGAAGTGCGGGCATGATTGCCGCGCGCGGGACGCGTGGTGACCGAATCGTACGGATCGTAGTTCGAGCTGGGGGCAGCATCGTCCTCTTCGTAGTCGTCGTCGTAATCGTCGTAGTCGCCGGAATCGTAATCGTCGTAGTCCTTGCGGCCGCGATCGTAGTAATCGCCGCCATCGGAGAACCCGAGCTTGGACTTGATGCTGTCGAGCATGCCTTCGGGCTTGTTGAACTTGGGCATTGCCATACCGCTCTCCTGCTTCGTTTCCTAAGGACGGCGGTCGACGCCGCCGCTGCATGTTCGGTATTGCGGACGCGAGCCTTATGCCCGAACGGACTCGAAGGAGTCGCTGAACAGAGCTCGGCCTATCCGCACCATGGTAGCACCCGCGCAAACGGCCTCGCGCCAGTCCTCGCTCATGCCCATGGAAAGTTCATTGAAGCGTGCGGCCTGCTCAGAGGGAAGCTGGCTGCGCAGCGCGTCGCGCAAGGCGGTCAGACCCTCGAAGCACTCGCGCGCCACATCCAGGTTACCCTGCGGGGCCATGGTCATAAGACCGCGAACGGCGATGTGGGGGAACGTCTCGGCAAGCTGCAGCGCATGAATCGCCTCATCCGGGGTGAAACCGCTTTTGCTTTCCTCCCCCGACACGTTGACCTCGAGCAAGATGTCCTGCACCTTGCCAAGGCGCTCGGCCGCTTGGTCGAATTTAGCGAAATGCTCCTCTTTGCAAACCGAGTGCACCAGCGTTGCGCAGGCGACGATCTCGGGGATCTTGCGCGACTGGACGTTTCCGATGAAATGCCAGGTTTGCTCCGGCAGCTGCGCCACCTTGGCGGCAAGCACGTCGGGGCGGTTCTCGCCGAAATCGTGGGCTCCCGCGGCGATGGCCGCAGAGATGGCAGGCACATCGACCGTCTTGGAAACGGCGATGACCTTCACTTCGCGCGGGTCACGTCCGCACGAAGCGCACACGCGGGCAAGCTCTTCGAGCGTTTGCTGATAATGCTGAGCGAATGGCATGGCTATGCTTCCTTTCGAAACGCGATGGCCCCGTGGCGGCCGCAGGTGCCGCCGGATGCCCGATAGGAGAAGTACCGCTGCGGATTGCATTGGGTGCAGATGCCCGCATCGCAGATGCGCGCAGGGTCGACGCCTACGGCCGCAAGCTGGACACGCAACGCATCGAGCATGCTGACGTGGCGCGATGGGCGAACGCAGCCCTGCCCGAACAGCTCGGCGAAGCGCTGCTCGACCTCGCTTCCCACCTCGAAGCAGCAATCGTGGATGTGAGGGCCGATGTAAACGTTGTAGCCGGCAGCGATTTCGCGCTGCCGATCAGGCGTGTTCGCGCCATCTTCGAACGCTAGGCGCTCGACGCAGGAAGCCGCTATGCCGCCGACCCCCCCGCGCCAGCCCGCAGGGGCCACGGCGAACCGCCCCGTAGGCGACACCGCGATGACGGGCGTGCAATCGGCGAAGCACAGCATAGCAGCCACGTTGGGCACGGTAACCACGAGCGCATCGGCAGCGGCTTGCGCTCGCTGCTGGGCAGCAACGACACTGGCAGCGTCGGAGTCGTGAATGCAGACGATTTCCGTGCCGTGCACCTGGTTGGGCACGACGATCGGAACGCCTTCGCCGTCGAGCGCCTGCATGGCAAGGCAACGGTTCTCCATAACATGATCGAGGTTGTCTTGCACGTGGGCACCGAGGTTCAGCGAGGCGAACGGCCCCTGGCTTGCTCCCCCATCGCGCCCGGTGAAGGCGATGCGAACGCCGCACGCCTGGAACAGCGCGTCATCGGTGAGCACCGAAATGCGACGCGCGCCGCAAGGGCGCGCGTCGAGTTTCGGTGCAGGCAATGTTTCGCACACGGTATGCAAAGCTTTTACTCCTTAGCGCTGGCGCTTCAGAAAATCGGGGATGTAATCCTCGTCGGCGAAGCGGCCGGGCGTGCTGGTGAGCGTGGAATACGTGGACGGCTGAGGCGCCGGTGCCGGCTCGGGAGCGGCCGTGGAGGCGAACAGGTCCTTGCGGTTGAAGTCCATAGCGGACTGCTGGGGCGCATTGACCTTGAAGCCGGTGGCGATGACGGTGATGCGCACGCTGTCGCCCATGCTCTCGTCGATGATCTGGCCGTAGATGATGTTGGCGTTCTCATCGGCGCAGGCCTCGACGGTGCGGGCGGCCTCGTCGACCTCGGTAAGCGTGAGGTCGGGACCGCCGGAGATGGAAAACAGCACGCGAGAGGCGCCGGCGATGGATGCCTCGAGCAGCGCCGAATTGGTGGCCTGCTGAGCGGCGTCGAGGGCGCGGTTCTCACCGGAGGACAGGCCGATGCCCATCATGGCGGTGCCGGCGTCCTTCATGACGGTGCGGATGTCGGCGAAGTCGAGGTTGATCAGACCCGGGATGGTGATCAGGTCGGTGACGCCCTGGATGCCCTGACGCAGCGTGTCGTCGGCGATGCGGAACGCATCGAGCATGCTGGTCTTCTTGTCGACGATCTCGAGGAGACGGTCGTTGGGGATGACGATGAGCGTGTCGACCTTCTGGGACAGCAGGTCGATGCCCTGCTCCGCCTGGTTGCGGCGAGTGCGACCCTCGAAGGAGAACGGCTTGGTAACGATGCCCACCGTCAGCGCGCCGATTTCCTCGCGGGCGATCTCAGCGATGATGGGAGCGGCGCCCGTGCCGGTGCCGCCGCCTTCGCCGGCGGTGACGAAGACCATGTCGGCCTCGGCCAGCGCCTCGCGAATCTCCGCACGGGACTCCTCGGCGGCCTGGCAGCCGACCTCGGGGTTCGCGCCGGCGCCCAGGCCGCGCGTGAGCTCCTCGCCGATGTGGATGGTCTTATCGGCATCCGACATCAGAAGGGCCTGACGGTCGGTGTTGACGGCGATGAACTCCACGCCCTTGACGCCCGCCTCGACCATGCGGTTAACGGCATTGGTGCCGCCGCCGCCGACGCCGACGACCTTGATGACCGCCAGATGCTCGCCCGTATTGTTTGGCATTGTATTCCTCCACACTATTACGCTTGCTTTGAGCTGCGTTTCACACACTCGTGGTTGTATTCACGTGGGATTATTTTACACAAAGAGGGTGGGTTTGCAACGCTTCGCCCCCCAACGGCAACCACATGCACATATCAGAGCGGCCCGAACGCCTGCGCGCACGGGCCGCTTGAGGTTACAAAGAACGCCACGTGGGCCTATCGGGCGTGCGCACGTTGATGTACGTGACGCCCTCGGGATGCTCCTTCATGATCTGCAGGCACACGCGCTCCTTCTCGCGGATGTTGTCCGCCGTGCCGAAGACGATGTCGGGACCGTCTTTGATGGTGAGCGTGGTGGATGCGGTTTCGGTGGCCTTCACCGAGGTGACGCGGTCGGCGAGCTCGGTGGTCATGCCAGCCACGATGGCGAGCGCGTTGTTGACGTTGGCGTCGGTGCAGTACGAGCCGACGGCGGGCTTGGTGCCGTAGGGCACGTCGGTGATGTGCAGCACCGATTCGGCGTCCTCGTACACCTTCGAGTTGGTACGGCGCCCCGCCTCGGAATCGCGATCGGGGATGGGCATGAGCCACATGCCGTCCGACGCGATGGCCCACTGCGTGGAGTTTTGCGCGTTCTCGTTGGGGACCTCCACCACCGCCGTGATCGTGCGTTCTGTGATGTCGATTTGCAAGGTGTTGGGGAACACTCGTTTGATCTTCGCATCGGCGACCCATGCGTCCTTTTTCAGGTTCTCCTTGATGCCCGCGGCGTCCACGCGCAGAAGCGTGGTGCCGGCGGGCACGCCGGCTAGCTGCTGCATGTCAGAGGCGGTAAGGTGATCGGCACCCGAAACCGAAACGCTTTCGATGGTGAACAAGCTGGAGTTGTACACGATGACGGCCGCGATGGCGAGCGCCGCCACCGCGGCGGCAAGGGCGCCGAGGCGCACCAGGTAACGCTGGTAGGTCCGTCGCGCCCGCGAGCCGTGGTCGCTCTGGGGAAGGTCGCCTACGCGCACCGATGTGAGCCGGGCGCCGGGCGCCGGGCTGTATGGACGCTGCGGGCCCCGCGGAGGACGCGACCCGCCGCGGGGCGCCTGAGCGCGCCTATGCGAACCCGAGGAAGCGGACTTCCGGTTGTAATTCGATGCCATACGCCTCGTATACCTTCGACCTTGCCATGTTAATGAGTTCCAACACGTCCTGAGCGGTAGCATTATCCCTGTTCACGATGAAGTTCGCGTGAACTTCGGATATCTGCGCGCCGCCAACGCGCTCTCCTTTGAGCCCCACCTGCTCGATGAGCCGGCCCGCAGACGACCCTTCGGGATTCTTGAATACGCTGCCGCAGCTCGGAAGCGTGAGCGGTTGCGTCTTCTTGCGACGGGCGTGGGCGGCCTCCATCTTGCCCCGCAGCAGATAGGGGTCGGCGGGCTTGACCGCAAGCTCGCACTCGACGATGACCTCGTCGGGGGCGAACGAGCTTGAGCGGTAACCCCATTGGATATCCGCCGCTTCGCGGCGCACGAGCCCCGAGCGCGGCGATAACGTGGTGACCGAGACTACCCTGTCCGCTATCCCCTGCTCGCGGGTGCCGGCGTTCATGCGCACGGCGCCGCCGACGGTGCCCGGCGTTCCCACCGCGAACTCAAGCCCCGAAAGGCTACGGCGGAACGCCTCCTGCACAACGCTTGACAGCGGCACCCCGGCGCCCACGATGAAGCTGCAGGTTTCCTCGTCGAAGCGGCATGCGCGGAAATCACGCCCGAGGGCGATGACGACGCCCGGGAAGCCCTCGTCGGAGACGAGCAGGTTCGACCCGCGGCCGACCGCAACCCACGGGATGGCGCACTCTTGGCAGGCGGCAACCAAGCGCTTGAGCGCGCCGATGGAACCGACCTGCACATAGAAGCGCGCAGGCCCGCCGATGCGGTACATGGTATGGCGGCGCATGGGCTCGTCGGGATAGACGTCGGCGTCGAAGGCGCTGTCGACGAGCAGCGCCTCAAGCGGCGAGCATGCGTGACGCGCGCACATGGCAGCCTAGCCTCGCGCCTTGAGGAGCGCGTCGATGATCTGCGGGCCCATGGCCGTCACGTCGCCGGCGCCCATGGTGATGACCAGGTCGCCCGGCTGGAGCTTATCCATGAGATGCGGGACGACGTCGACGCGATGGGCCACGAAATCGGCCTGGGGATGACCCTCGTGCTCGAGTACGACGTTGAGGAACGTCTTGCCGGAGACGCCGGGCACCGGTGCCTCGCCTGCCGGGTAGACGTCCATGAAGGTGACGCTGTCGGCCTTGTCGAAGGCGGCGCCGAATTCGTCGTGAAGCACCTGCGTGAACAAGGGCGCGCGGGAATAGCGATGCGGCTGGAAGAGCACATGGACGTGCTTATAGCCAAGCCCCGCAGCGGCGGAGATGGTGGCGGCGATCTCGGTGGGGTGATGCGCGTAATCGTCGACGACGGTGACGCCTCCCACTTCGCCGACCAGGTCGAAGCGACGGCGGACGCCGGCGAAGCCCGAAAGCGCCTGGGCGACCTTGGCCGCGTCGAAGCCGAGCGCCCACAGCAGCGTGATGACGCCCGTGGCGTTCAGGACGTTATGACGGCCGGGATTCTGCTTGATGGTGCCCTCGACCTGCGTGCCATCGGGCATGACCGCCGTGTAGCGGCTGCCGATGCCGTGGGGCTCGTAGGCGGTGATGCGCGCGTCGCAGCCCTCGTTGAAGCCGTAGGTGTACATGCGTCGACCCTCGGAGCGGGCGATATCGACCACGTGGGGATCTTCGCCGCACGCCACGATGACGCCGTCTGCGGGGACCAGGCCCATGAAGTCGTGGAACTTGTCGTAGATCTCGTCAAGGTCCTTATAGTGGTCGAGGTGATCGGCCTCGATGTTGGTGACGAGCACCGCCTTGGGAGACAGGTACGTGAAGGACTTGTCGGACTCGTCGGCCTCGACCACATAATGGTCGCCGGTGCCGGAGTGAGCGTTGGTGCCGTAGGCGCGCACGATGCCGCCGATGAGGAAGGTGGGGTCGGCGCCCAGCGCGTCGAGCGCGCTGGCGAGCATGGACGACGTGGTGGTCTTGCCGTGCGTGCCGGCCACGGCAAGCGTATCGAGGCCCACGCCGAGATGCGCGAGCATCTGGGCGCGATGCCAGATCTCAAGACCGCGACGTCGCGCCTCGATGAGCTCGGGGTTGTTCTCGAGAATGGCCGTGGAGATGACGACGACCGGGTCGCCCTCGGGGATGTTCTCCGCCTTCTGGCCGATGAACACGGTGATGCCGGCCTCGCGCAGTTGCTTGGTGTAACGGCTTTCCTTGATATCGGAGCCCGACACCTGCATGCCCTGGTCGTGGGCCACGCGGGCGATGCCGCTCATGCCCACGCCGCCGACGCCGATGAAGTGCACCTGCTTGATGCGCTCTTCGCTCATGTTGCCTGCCTCCTGAAGCCTATGCGCCGAAGCCTTAGCCGCCCGCGGCGCGATGATGTGAAACCCGGGCGCACCCGGGAAACGGGCGGCGCCAAGGCCGCCCGTGCTTGCTCAAACTCTATTATCTTACCCTATTGCGCCGACTTGGATTCGCACGCCTTAAGGACTACATCAGCGAGCAGCCCCGCCGCATCGCGCGTCTTCGCCGCGGCCGCTGCAGCCGACATGCGTTGACGGGCCTTTTCATCCTCGACGAGCGTTTTGAGGTAGTCGGTGAACTGCGCGCCCTCGACGTCGGCGTCGGCCACGAGGAAGGCCGCGCCCGCCTCCACGCATGCGCGGGCGTTCATGGTCTGATGGTCTTCGGTGGCGTACGGGAACGGCACGAGCAGCGCCGGGATATGGCGGGCCGAGATCTCGGCGAGCGACGTGGCGCCCGCGCGGCTGACGATGGCATCGGCGGCGGCCATGGCAAGGCCCATCTGGTCGGTGTAGCCCATGAGGTGCCAGCGCTTTGCCTGCTCGTCGGTCAGGGCCAGCTGCTCGGTGACGCTATCGAGCTCCTTGGGGCCCGTGACGTGCACGATATGCAGGTCGGGGTAGCCGAGCAGCATATCCTTGCGCTGAACGATGGCCGCGTTGAGATGGCGTGCACCCAAGCTTCCCCCGGTGACGAGAAGCATGCGCGCATCCTCGGGGACGCCGAACGCGGCACGGCCCTCGGCGCGCGTTGCGGCGAACACGCTTGCGCGCACGGGGTTGCCGGTGAGCACCACATGGCTTTTGTCGGAAAGCGCCCGAGCGGCATGGTCGTAGGTCAGGCACACGGCGCGGGCCCTACGAGCCAGGTACTTGTTCGCCATGCCCATGACCGAGTTCTGCTCGTGGACCACCACGGGGATGCCGCATTGCTCGGCAGCACGGGCGACCGGGATGCATACGTAGCCGCCGAAACCCACCACGCAGTCGGGATGGACTTCGGAAAACCACTTGCGCGCCAGCTTCGTGGAACGCTGGATCTTCATGACGGCCTTCGGCAACGTGAGCGGATGATTGCGGTTGAAGCCTGCGGCCTCGAAGGCTTTGTACGAGATGCCCGCCGCGGGGACGAGGCGCGACTCGATGCCGCCGGGCGTGCCGGCGAACAGCACCTCATGCCCGCGTTCGCGCAGCACGTCGGCAAGCGCGAGGGCCGGATTGATGTGGCCGGCGGTACCGCCGCCGGAAAGGACTATGCGCATGATGTCACCTCCGGGATGAAGAATGCGTTTGGCGGCGCCGCGCACCTTGCGGGGCGCGCGTGCGCGAATCTGCGCGGCCACGGCCGCGCGGTACGTTGCGGGAGCTGCCGGAATCGTCGTCGACCGCGCGCACGACGCGCAGGTTCGCACGACGTCGATCGTAAACGGTGGTGGCGTCGGCGTTTCGCGCAACGGCCATGATGATACCGACCATCATGAGCGACGCGATAAGCGACGAGCCGCCTGCGGACACGAACGGCAAAGGCTTGCCCGTGGTGGGCACGAGGCCGATGACGCAGCCCATGTTCAGAAACGCCTGGAACACGAGCATGATGGTGACGCTGCCCGCCACGATGCGCTCGTTGGGCGTTGCCGCGGCGCTCGCGATGCGCATGCCGGCGAACAGGATGCAGCAGAACAACGCGATGACCACGAGAGCACCGAGCATGCCGAACTCCTCGCCGATGATGGAGAACACGAAGTCGGTCTCGGCCTCGGGGAGGTAGTCGTACTTCTCGCTGGAGTTGCCCAAGCCCACGCCGAACAGGCCGCCCTCGGCGAACGCGTAGAACGAGTGGATGGTCTGGTAACCGTTGCCCCTGCCGCCTTCGCCGTCGTTCCAAGGGTTGTACACCACGAAGCGGTCCTGGCGATAGCCCGAGCCGAACAAGACGATGGCGATGACCGCAAGGACGGCGACGCCGGCGATGGCGAGCATGAGCTTACCGGGAGCGCCGCCGAACGACAGCACCGCGTATACGCCCACGAAGATGATGATGGTGGTTCCCAGGTCCGATTGCGTGAACAGCAGGAACAACGTGGGGGCGGCCACGTAGATCGCAGCCCTGAGCATGGTGGCGTTGAACTCAGCCCCTTCGTTGAGGTCGTCCATAAGATTGGCGGCCATGAGCACGATGGCGATCTTGGCGAACTCCGAGGGCTGCAGCGAAAACGGACCGATGACGATCCAGCGCTGGGCGCCGAGCGCCGCGGCTCCGAAGAGGAACGTGATGACGAGCAGCGCTACGCATACTCCCCAATAGCCTTTGACGATGGCGCCCTTCCAACCGCTGCGCGGGAGCATGAACCAGATGGCCACGGCGATGAAGATACCGGCCAGGGAGTAGATGAACTGGCTGATGAGCTTCGCCGAAGGGTTTTGCTGTGCGATGTAGTCCGAATATGAAATGGTATCGCGCAGGTACTGGCCCGCCTCGGTGTCGGCATAGTAGTTCGTGGCGGCCTCGGAAAGGATGGTCACCTGCGAGGCCGAGTAAATCATGACGAAGCCGATGAGCGTGAGGGCCACCACGGCCACCACAAGCAGCACCTGGGGCCAGATGACCGATTCTGCATCGGAGCGCCTATTGCGCGCGGAAACCATGTAAAACCGCCCTTACACGCCAAGCTTGGCCGCGCGAGCGGCCACGAGCTTCTTGAAGACCTCGCCGCGCTCCTCGAAGGAGTGGAACTCATCGAACGATGCGCAGGCGGGCGAAAGCAGCACCACTTCCCCGGCCTTCGCCTGTTCAAGGGCGACATCGAGCGCGGATTCCATGTTCTTCGCCGAAAGCAGCTGGAAATCTGCCGGCGCTTGCTCCCCGCGCTCCTGGAACGCCTGGAAGAAGCGAGCGCCTGCCGCGCCGAAGCACACCACGGCGCGCGTGTGGGCATGGGCCGCCGCGACCAGGTCGGCCAGATCGGTGCCCTTGTCGTCGCCGCCGAGCAGCACGATGGGACGGGTATGAGGGAACGCCGCCAGCGCCTTGAGCGTGGCGTCGACGTTGGTGGCCTTCGAATCGTTATAGCATTCGACGCCGCGCACGGTGCCGCAAGGCTCGATGCGATGCTCGAGCGGGCTGAACGTGGCAAGCGCCTCGCACACGGCCTTGTCGGAAGCGCCGGCGGCCAGCGCCGCCGCGGCGGCGGCAAGCGCGTTGCCGGCGTTGTGCGCACCCTTGATCTTGAGGCGATCGGCGTTGATGAGGGCATGCTCCTGCCCCTTGAGGGCCACGACGAGCTCGCCTTCGCCGCTGATGAACGCAGCGTTGTCGGCACCGCAACGGGCGCGCATGTCGCCCTGCAAGCCCTCTGCCGTGCCCATGGGCACGATGGCGAAACCGCATCCGCCATCAATGCTGCGCAGACGGCGGACCTCGGCGCGGACGACGTCGTTGGAGGCGTCCATGACCGCGACCGAGCCGGGGACCTGAGCAAGGTTGTCGAGCACCTTCATCTTGGCGGCGGCGTAGTTTTCCAGCGTATGGTGCCAATGCAGATGGTCGGGCGTGATGTTGAGCAGCACGGCCACATTGGGCGCGAACAGCTTCGTGGATGCGAGCTGATACGACGACACCTCGGCCACGTAGACGTCGGTTTCGCCGGCGGCCACGGCGGAGATGCACGTGTCGCCGATGTTGCCGACGGCGGCGCTTGCCATGCCCGCGGCGCGAAGCAGATGGTTGGTCAAAGCGGTGACGGTGGTCTTGCCGTTGGTTCCCGTGACGGCGACCCATGTGCTGGAGCTATCGGACTCGCGCCATGCGAGCTCGACTTCGCTGACGACCTCGTCGCTTACGGCAGCGGCCGAGCGGTACAGGTCGGAGAACTCGGAGATGCCCGGGCTTGCGATGCACAGCTCGAAACGCCCTCCGCACGCTTGCGCCAAGCGATCGACCGCGCCCTCGCCGAACTCGACGATGGCGCCGCGGTCGCGCGCCTTGCCCGCATACGCATCGGAAGCGGCATTGGGCTGCCCGCCGAACACGGCCAGCTGGGCCACGCGGCCGCCGAGCTGCGCCATGAGGTAATCGACGGCATCATGGCCGGACTTGCCCAGGCCGAGCACGAGGACGCGGCCCAAGCTTTCGGGAGCATGTTTCTTGCCTGCAAGCATCTTCTGGTTCTCCATAGCCTATGCCACCGCCATCAAGGTTTCTGCGAAGTACACGGCGAATCCGAGCGCGGCCAGCACGCCGGAGACGATCCAGAAGCGCACGACGACCTTCGTCTCGGACCAGCCCTTCTTCTCGAAATGATGATGAAGCGGGGCCATCAGGAAGATGCGCTTATGGGTTTTCTTGTAGTAGAACACCTGGATCATGACCGACAGGGCCTCGGCCACGAACAGGCCGCCGATGACGAGCACGATGAACTCGGACTTGGTGAACACCGCAAGGCAGCCGAGCGCCATGCCGAGGGCAAGGGAGCCCGTGTCGCCCATGAAGATGTCGGCGGGAAACGAGTTGAACCAGAGAAAGCCCACGCAGGCGCCGGCGAGGGCGGCGGCGAAGATGGCGGAGTCGAGCATGTCGGAGCGATATGCGATGGCCGCCATGACGATCATGACGATCATGACCGTGCCTGCAGCCAGGCCGTCAAGGCCGTCGGTGAGGTTGACGGCGTTGCACATACCCATGAGCAGGATGTCCACGAACAGGATGTAGAGCCACGGCACCTCCACGGCGCCGAAATGCGTGGTGAGCACGCCAAGGTCGAACGTGTAGACGAACGGGATCTCGACCGTGGGGGCGATGCCCATCACGTTGACGGCCACCAGGCCGAACACCGTGGCGATGACGAACTGGCCCACCAGCTTGGCTTTCGGGGTAAGGCCCAGGCTGCGCTCCTTGACCACCTTCTCCGCATCGTCGATAAGGCCCAGGCAGCCCGTGAGGACGGTGGCGATGAGCAGCGCGAACGTTTCAGGCGTGGGATGGCCCACCACGAGCGCCGTGAGGATGACGGAGACGAGCATGATGACGCCGCCCATGGTGGGCGTGCCCTGCTTCACCAAGTGGCTTTCAGGGCCGTCGGCGCGGACCTGCTGGCCGATATGGCTAGATTTGAGGAACTTGATCCACGCAGGCATGAGCACCATGGTGACCGCGATGGCGACCACGATGGCCACGAACACCAAAAACGTGGGGTATGACTCGAAGATATCCAACATAGCTATTCAACCAATCCTTCTACCACTTTCTCAAGGGCCATGAAATGCGAGGCCTTCACGAGCACCGCGCTGCCGGAGGTGACGTGTTCGCGAACGTCCGCAAGGGCGGCGGCGCCGTCGGCGACCATCGCGATGCGGTCAGCCGGCATGCCGGCCTTTTGCGCGCCGGCCGCGATGCCCTGGGCAAGCTGCCCGACGCACACAAGGCGGTCAAGGCCGCATTCGGCGGCGAAGGAGCCCACTTCCTCGTGAAGCTGCGGCGCGAACGAGCCGAGCTCGCCCATGTCGCCGAGCACCGCGATGCGCGCTCCGGCGACATCGAGCGCGGCGAACGTGGAAAGCGACGCGCGCATGGAATCGGGGTTCGCATTGTAGGCGTCGTTGATGACGGTGAAGCCGCCCGGAGCCTCGATGACCTCTTGGCGTCCCGCCTCGGGCTTGGCGCCCGAAAGCGCCGCTGCAACCTGCGCGGCCTCCATGCCGGCGGCGAATCCGACGGCGGCGGCGGAGCAGGCGTTGGACACGTTGTGCATGCCGCGCAACTCAAGGGCGCATTCCACGCGCACGGGCTCGGGCATACCGTCGAACCCGCAGGCGCACAGCGCAAAACGCGGGCAGCCCGACGCATCGAGACGCACATCCTCGGACCACACGGCAGGACGCGCCGCGTCGGCGGCGGAAAGGGCCGCACGACGCTCGGCGGCCTGAGCGGTGCCATCGTAGAGCACGCACGTGACGCCACGGGAGCCTAGGTTGGCGAACTCGAGCAGCTTCGGGGTCATATCGTTCGCGGCGTTGACGAACGCCATGCCGCCTGCGGGCAACGCCTCGAGCAGCTCGGCTTTGGCGCGCGCGATGTTCTCGCGGCTGCCCAGAAGCTCGATGTGGCTTTCGCCGACGTTGGTGACAAGGCCCCATTGCGGGCGCACGAACCCGCACAGCTCCTCGAGCTGATGAAGGCCGCGCATGCCCATCTCGACGATGACGTTTCGCGTGTCGGCCTGAGCGGCCAGCACGGTGTTGGGGACGCCGAGCTCGTTGTTCTGGTTGCCCTTCGTGGCGCACACGCTGCCGGCGGCGGCGAGCACGTCGCGCACGAGGTTCTTCGTGGTGGTCTTGCCCGTGGACCCGGTGATGCCGATGACGCGGCCCTCGAGGCGATCGCGCCATGCACGCGCAAGCGCCGTGACGGCGGCCTGGGTATCGGGGACCTGGATAACGGCGGCCCCGGCGGCCGCGATTTTGTCGTCCGAAGCCTGGTCGAGCGCGTGCTGCGCGAGCACGCACACCGCGCCCGCCGCCACGGAGGAGGCGGCGAAAGTATGCCCGTCCACCCGCTCACCGGGCAGCGCAACGTAGAGCGCCCCAGGTTCGACGTTGCGGGAATCCCAGGTCAAGCTGGTGATCTCCGTCTGATCGTTTACAGGGTCGATGGAAAAGGAGCCGCCCGTGGCACGGGCGGCTTCGTCGATGGTGAAACGCATTGGTTACTCACAAGCTCCTTCGCCGAATGCACGTTCAAGCTCCTCGCGGGCGACGACGCGGTCGTCGAAGGAGAGCACTTCCTTGCCTACCAGCTGATAGTCCTCGTGGCCCTTGCCGGCCACCAGGATGGAATCGCCCGGCTTTGCAAGCTGGATGGCGTGCGCGATAGCGGCGCGGCGATCGGGCTGCACGTCGAAGCGGCCCTCGCCCTGCCCCATACCCGCCACGATATCGGCGATGATGGCATCGGGATCCTCGGTGCGGGGGTTGTCGGACGTGACCACGGCATGGTCGGCCGCAAGCGCGGCGCGGCCCATGATGGGGCGCTTGGATGCATCGCGGTCGCCGCCGCAGCCGAACACGCAGATGGTGCGACCGGGCGTGAGCGCCATGATGGACCCGAGGGCCTTCTCCAAAGCATCGGGGGTGTGCGCGTAGTCCACGAACACCGACACGCCGCCGTCATGCGGCGTATGCACGCGCTCGAGGCGGCCCGGGATCTGCGGGGCCTCGCGAAGCGCATCGATGATGGTGGACACGCCGATGCCCAGCTGGATGCCGATGCCGAACGCGCACATGATGTTCTCGACGTTGAACTTGCCGACGAGCGGGTAGTCGAACTCATAGTAGGAGCCGCGCACGTTGAGCGTGATGGAGGTGTGCGTGGGATAGTACTGGACATCCTTGGGATGGATGAGCGCCGAGCGGTCAAAGCCCGTGGTGACCACGCTGTCGCCGGCCTCCGAGCAGCGGCGCAGCAGCTCCTTGCCCCACTTGTCATCGATGCAGATGACGCGGCGGGCAGGGTAATCCTTGCTGAACAGGCGCGCCTTCGCCTCGAAGTAGGCCTCGAAGGTGTGATGGTAGTCAAGGTGGTCCTGCGTCAGGTTGGAGAACGCCGTGACCGCGAACGACGAAGCGTACGTGCGCTCAAGGTCGAGCGCGTGGCTGGAAACCTCCATGGCCACCACGTCGCAGCGCGCGTCGCGCATGCGGGCGAGCAGATGCTGCAGGTCGGGCGATTCCGGCGTGGTGCGCGAAGATTTCTCATGCACATCGCCGATGACGGTGCCCACGGTGCCGATGACGCCCGTTCGCTTGCCCGCCACGCGGGCGATATGCTCCACCAGGTAGGTGGTAGTGGTTTTGCCGTTCGTGCCCGTGACGCCCACCAGCGAAAGCGCGCGCGACGGATCGTCGTAGAAGCGCGCCGACGCCTCGGCCATGGCCTTACGCGTGTCGGAAACGACCACTTCCGTGACGTCGGTGGCGTCGGCCAGGTAGACCTTGCGCTCCACCACGAGCACCTTCGCGCCATGGTCGATGGCGTCCTGGGCGAAGGTGTGGCCGTCGGTTTTCATGCCGACGATGCAGAAGAACGCGTCGCCGGGCTTGACTTTATCACTTCGATAGGCGATGCCCTCAACCTCATCTTGCGCGTTGCCGATGATGGTGCAGTCCATGCCTTCAAACAGTTCGGTGCAGGTCTTACCCATTTGGATACCTCACTCAGACGTAATCCCGAATCGATCGATTGCTGCAGTCATTATATCCTTAAAGATAGGCGTGACGACGCCGTCCCCAGGAACCTCATTTGCGCCCACAAAGCACACCAGTTTGCTTGACGAATCCGCCAAAAAGCCCGTGAACGCCAAGTTGTACACGTTCTTGCGGTAGCCGCCGTTCTCCTCATCGTAGATCTCGGCCGTGGAGGTCTTGCCGGCCACGTTGAACCCGTCGATGGCGGCCTTTGCGCCCGTGCCATCGGTGACGACGGTCTTGAGCATCGACTGCATGTCCCCGAGGGCGTCGGTGTTCTCGATGACCTGGGTGGTGCCGTAGGCGGGCGTGGTGCCGCTTTGCGGCATGCCGATGAGGAAGTGCGGCACGCACTCGACGCCGTTGTTGACGATAGCGCCGTAGAAGCGCGTCATCTGCAGCGGGGTGACCGACACGCCCTGGCCGAACGAGACGTTGTACGCCTGGACCGCCGACCACTGGTCGTAGGGCGCGAGCATGCCGAGCACGTCGGTGCCCTCCTCCCCTTCGCCGGGATAATCCACGCCGGTGTCCGAGTGCAGGTTGTAGCGGACGATGTGGTTGTACAGCTCCTCGAAGCCCATCTTCTCCGTGGCAAGCGAAATGCCGACGTTGGAGGACTGGTCGAGGATCTGGCGCAGCGTGAACGTGGCGTCGCCGCGCTCGTGGGCGTCGGAGATGGTATAGCCGTCCGCGGTGATCGAAGCCGGGCAGAACAGCTCGGAATCGGGTGTGAGCGTGCCCGTCTCCAAGATGGCCATGGCCGAGACCGACTTGAAGATGGAGCCGGGCTCGAACAGGTCGGTGACGCACTTGAGCTGCATGGCGCCTTCCTTGACCTCGCTTCGGTCGGCGGGATTGAACAGCGGAAGGGATGCGGCGGCATAGATCTCGCCGGTGGAGCCGTCCATGAGCACGGCAGAGCCGCCCGTGGCGTTGAGGCCCTTGCAGCCCGATGTCAGCGAATCCTCCACCTGGCGCTGCAGCTCGATATCGATGGACACGACGATGTCCTGCCCGTCGATGGCGTCCACCTTCTCGTGCGTGCCGCTGGGGATGAGCTGGCCGGTCTGACCGTATTCCTGCTCCATGTAGCCCGGCGTTCCGGACAGCACGTCGTTGTACTGCGCCTCAAGGCCGCAGATGCCGTAATAGTATTCGCGGTTCGTGTCCGAATCCACGCCGATGCTGCACGCGCCGACCACCTGGCCGCCCACCTGGGCGTTGGGATACTCGCGGCGGCTTTCGGAGACATAGTGGATGCCAGAGGCGATGGTTTCGGCTTTGCGACCCGCCGCCTTGGCGTCGGCCGTCTCCTTGTTCTGCGCCTCCTCGACGCGCTCGGAGGCCAGCTGCTTGACCTCGTCGCCGACTGAGGTGTCAGCCTTGCGCTTGATGATCGAATAGTACGTGTCGCTGGCGGTGACCTTTTCCAGGTAGTCCTTCGCCTCGCCGCCGAGAACCTGCGCCAGGATGCCCGCGGTCAGGTTGGGGTCGCTCACCTCGACGGGGTTGACGTAGATGGTGGTCGCGTCGACGCTGGTGGCGAGCACTACGCCGTTGCGGTCGTATATGGTGCCGCGGCGCGGCTCGAGCACGATCTTGGACGTGCGCTGCGCCTGGGACTGCTCGGTGAACTCGGGGGCCTTGATGACCTGCAGCCACACGAGCTTGCCGAAGAACAGCGCCACGACAAGGCCGAACAGGAACAGGGGCGCAAGCGCGCGCTCGGCATTGAGGAACGCGATGAAGCCCGCAATGCCCGATTTGGGCTGGGCGGGCTGACGGCGGGATTCGCCGTTTCGCGAGCGGGACGTGCGCGCATCGCGCTCGGAGCGCGCGTTGCGGGAACGGCTCTGCCCCGAAGCGCCGTGACGCCCGGAGCGGTATGCGCTGCGGGCGTCGGTGCGGCTTGCGTGTTGGCCTGACGAACGGCCGGATCTGCTGTTGTTCGCGCGACGCTGGGCATCGCGGGCGCCGCCGTCGTTGCGAGGCGGGCGGTTTCGATTCTGCATAACGGGCTACTCCCCGGCGTTGGTGGCGGTCTCCACGCTGCGGGACAGGGAAAGCGACCCATCGTCGTTGGTGGAAACCACGTCTTCGGGCATGTTGATGGTACCCACTTCCGCAGGCGCCGCCATGCCGAGCTTCTCGGCCTGCATGCGCACGCGGGTGGAGTTGGAAAGCAGGCTTTGCGTGACCTCGAGCGAGCTGCCCTGCGCACGGGCGTCGTCGATCTGGCTGGAAAGCGCCTGGGATTGCATGGAGGTGGTCACAGTGGCCGCCGAAAGGGTGAGGCTTGCGATGCCCACCAGGGCCAAAACCGCCATGACGATGATCGCCGCCTTCAGCACGAGGCCGGGCGTGACGGTGGAGGCGGGAGCGGCGGAGCGGGTGCGCTGACCGGGCACGACGGAGATGCGCGTGCGCGGGGCGCGCTCGACGGCGCGTTCGGGATACAGGGAATACGCAGGCTGGGCGCTCATGCTCCACCTCCTTTCGTGTTTCTGCTTCGTTTACGGTGGCACGTTGCGCGAACGGGTTCGCTCGGTTGTCGTGTTGTTGCTATCGTCGTGCTGCGCTACAGCTTCTGCGCCACGCGCAGCTTGGCGCTGCGGGCGCGGGGGTTGCGCGCTATCTCATCGGCCGTGGGAACGATGGGCTTTCGGGTAAGCACCTTGAGTATCGGCTCCTTGCCGCACATGCACACCGGAAGATCGGGCGGGCAGGTGCAACGGTTCGCGAAGCTTTGGAACATATCCTTGACGATGCGGTCCTCAAGCGAGTGGTAGCTGATCACGCAAATGCGCCCGCCGGGGTTCGCCCAGCGGATGGCAGCTTCCAAGCCGCTTTTCAGAACGTCAAGCTCGCCGTTGACTTCGATGCGCAGGGCCTGGAACGTGCGCTTGGCGGGGTGTCCGCCGGCGCGGCGCGCGCTTGCCGGGATGGCCGCCTTGATGACGTCGACCAGCTGCGCGCTCGTTTCAAGCGGGGCCTTCTCGCGGGCGCGGACGATGAAATCCGCGATGCGGCTGGCCCACCGCTCATCGGAGTAGGAGCGGATGATCCGAGTGAGGTCTGCTGCGTTGTAGGTGTTCACGACCTCTGCTGCGGTTAGGGTGTTTTTCCCCGGATCCATCCTCATATCAAGCGGGCCGTCCTCCTTGAAGGAGAAGCCCCGTGATGGCGTGTCGATCTGAACGGAGGATACGCCGATGTCGAACAAGAACGCGTCCACACCGGGAACATCCACGCTCAGAAGCGCTTCGTCCATGTTGCCGAAGTTGTTGCGCACCAGTTCCAGATGCGGGCGCAGCTCATCAGGCAGCGAGCCGAGTTTGCGGGCGGCCGCGGCAAGCGCCACGTCGTCCTGATCGATGCCGATGAGGGTGCCCCCGCATCCGATGCGCTGGGCAACTTCGAAGGAATGCCCTGCCCCGCCGAGCGTTGCGTCCACGAACGTCTGCTGCGGTTTGAGGTTCAAGTGCTCGAGGCACTCGGGGAGCAGGACCGGTATATGCCGAAACTCTTGGTTTGCCAATTCGCTCACGCCTTCCGATTAGCTGAACAACACGCTCAAGTCGATGTCGTCATCCTGCTCATCGAAGCGCTTTGCGTCCCAGATCTCGAAGTAGCCCGTGTTGCCCAATGCGACGACGTCCTTGTCGATGCCGGCCTTCTGGCGCAGCTCGGCGGGGATGCCGATGCGCCCGGCGTTGTCGACGCTGACGTTGTTGGCGCGGCTCTTCAGCTTGCGGCGCAAGCCGACATGGGCCTTGGACGTGGGGTCGTAACCGCCGAACTTGCTATCGAACAGCGACACGATCCAGTCCTCGAACGCCTGAGGCTCGAATGCGTACAGGCACTCGTCATCGGGGCTGAGGGTTACCACCAGATCTTCCGAAAGGACCTTGCGAAACGCGGCGGGCAGGGACATACGGCCCTTGGCGTCTACCTTGTGTCGGTAGGAGCCGTTCATGTCGATCGGCTTGTCGACGCCTTCTGCCATGCCTTCCTTCCGCTGCTTTCCGTTTGTTCCGTTCGGTGTTTGGGATTCTACCCCACTTCATCCCACTTCGCAACATCTTGCGGCACGTTTTGGGCGGTTTTGCACAGGCGTTGACCCCTTGTAACCTGCCTGATTCATTCGTAAAACAGGTGTTTTCAGGGGTGGTTTCCATATGGTGCGCAAGGTGGTTCGCCAACCACAATATATAGATTTGCGCTTGGGCAAAAATGGGGTGGGATGAAGTGGGATTGCATTTGTGCGGATTCGGTGGCGTGGGGCGATGTGGGGCGAGTGGGACGAAGTGGGAGGCGTTGGCACGACGGCTGCCGCCGCGCTGCGGGAGACGCTGCCCGTTGTCCGCCGGTTCATTGTGAAAGATGGTACCGGTTACCGTCTTTAACCGATAGCGGGACCGGTTGAAGACGGTTGCGAACGCTTTCGCTCCCCAACCTTTACGCGCGCGGGTGCGCGTGCAGGTACTCCTCGCGCAGGTGGCTGCGATCGACGTGGGTGTAGACCTGCGTGGTCGAGATGTCGGAATGCCCCAGGATGTCCTGAATGACGCGCAAGTCCGCCCCGCCCTGCAGCATATGCGTGGCGAACGAATGGCGCAGCGTGTGCGGATGCAGGTTGTCCACGCCGATGGCAAGGCCCGCGCGCGCCACCACCTTGAACACGCTTTGACGCGTCAGGCGGCCGCCGCGGGCGTTCAAGAACACGGCGTCGGTGGGTTTGGCGTAAGGCTTGGTCAGCTGCGGGCGCGCATTCTCCAGGTAGTCGGCCAAGGCGGTTGCCGCCGCACCTGATATCGGGGAGATGCGCTGCTTGCCGCCCTTGCCGAGCACGAGCAGATACCCTTGGTCGAGCACCACGTCGGGCAGGTCGAGGCCGCACAGCTCGCTGACGCGCAGACCGCATCCGTAAAGCACCTCGAGCATGGCGCGGTTGCGCACGGCCGCGGGACCGCCCTCCTGCCCCTCAAGCTCTTCGAACAAGCGTTGCACCTGGTCGATGGACAGAACGTCGGGCAGGCGCTCCGGGGTTTTCGGCAGCGGCAGCCCTGCCGCAGGGTTGCTTTCGGTGTAATCCTCGGCCACGCAAAACCGGTGAAAACCCTTCACCACCGACACTCTTCGGCACACCGTCGAGGCGGCATAGCCCTGCGCGAACAGATGCTCCTGATACGCCACGATGGACTCGCGCGACACCTGCGAGAGCTTCTCGATGTCCTGCGAAGACAGGAAATCCCGGTAGGTTTCCAGGTCAGCCTCGTAGGCCTCGATGGTGCGCGGCGAGCTGCCGCGCTCGATGCGCAGGTAGGCGATGTACTCCGCCGCCAAATCGATCAAATCGTCGGTATCGATGCTCTCGTCCACTAGCGCTTCCTTCCCTATCGGTCCATCTTTATATACCCCACCACGCGGAAAAGGCCGCCCAATACGGCGACCTTTTCGCAACAACAACATTATGTAAACCTTCAACCGGTTTAGTCCGAACCCCGGAACCTGCCGGATTACTCGCGATGATCCAGCGCCGCGGCGACGAAGTCGCGGAACAAGGGGTGTGGCCTGGTCGGACGGCTTTTGAACTCAGGGTGGCCCTGGCTTGCCACGAACCACGGATGATCAGACAGCTCGATCATCTCAACCAGGCGACCATCAGGGGAAACACCCGAGATGACCAGGCCCGCCTCCGCCAAGCGGTCGCGGAACGCGTTGTTCACCTCGTAGCGATGGCGATGGCGTTCGTAGATGAGCTCCTCACCGTAAGCTTTGAAAGCCATGGATGCAGGGGCGACTTTGCACGGGTAGGCGCCCAATCGCATGGTGCCGCCCTTGTCCTCGACGTCCTCCTGCTCGGGCATCAGGTCGATCACGGGGAACTCGGCGTTCTCGTCGAACTCCGCAGACGTCGCGCCGGGCATGCCCGCCACATCGCGCGCGAACTCGCACACCGCCGCCTGCATGCCCAGGCAGATACCCAAAAACGGCACGTCATGCGTGCGGGCGTAGCGTACCGCGCAGATCTTGCCCTCGAAGGCGCGCTGGCCGAAGCCGCCGGGCACCAGAATGCCGTCCATGGACCCCAGCACCTCTTCGACGTTGCCGTCGTTGAGCTCTTCGCCATCGATAAGATGCACGTTAACCTGGGTGTTGTTGTATACACCTGCATGATGCAGCGCCTCGATGACCGAAAGATACGCGTCGGGCAGGCTCGTGTACTTGCCGACGATAGCCACGTCGCAGTCATGCTCCACATGGGCGGCCGCGTCCACGAACGAGCGCAGCGGACTCAAGTCGATTTGGCGCTCGGGAAGGCCCAGGCGTTCGAGCACCTTCACGTCGAAATGCTGGTCGTACAGGCCGAACGGCACCTCGTAGATGGACGGGCTGTCAGTGCACGCAAGCACCTCGTCGGGCCGTACGTCGCAGAACAAGGCGATCTTCTCGCGCACCTTGTCCGAGATCTCGTGGTCGCTGCGGCATACGATGAAGTCGGGCTGCACGCCGATGGAGCGCAGCTCCTTGACGGAATGCTGCGTGGGCTTGGTCTTCACCTCGTGGGCTGCGGCGATGTACGGGACCAGCGTGACGTGAATGAACAGCACGTCGCCGCGCTCCTTTTCCTTCCTGAACTGACGCGCGGCCTCGATGAAGGGCTGGGACTCGATGTCGCCGATGGTGCCGCCGATCTCGGAGATGACGATGTCGGCGCCGGACTGGTCGGCGATGCGGCGCAGGCGCTCCTTGATGGCCTCGGTAACATGCGGGATCACCTGCACAGTGCCGCCGAGGAAGTCGCCGCGACGCTCGCGGGCGATAAGGGTTTTGTAAATGGAACCCTGCGTGAAGTTCGATTCGCGGGACAGGTTCTCATCGATGAATCGCTCGTAATGTCCCAAGTCAAGGTCGCCTTCGTGACCGTCTTCGGTAACGAAGACCTCACCATGCTGAAACGGGCTCATGGTGCCCGGGTCCACGTTGAGGTACGGATCCATCTTCTGCATGGTCACCTTGTAGCCGCGGGCCTTCAGCAAATGCCCCAGGGAGGCTGCCGTGATGCCCTTGCCCAAAGACGACACGACGCCGCCGGTTACGAAAATATGCTTGGCCATAGTTCTCCTTCGCGCTTAGAAACCGGTGTATTCCCCACCGCCGATCGCGCTGCGCCCAGGCCGATACGCCTGCAGCACGCCAACGGCAAAACTCCAAACGTTGGTTTATTGTACGCGCCGCGCAACTTCTCCCCCAGCGCCACGCGAGCCTTTTAACAGAGGGGAAACGAAACCGAAACGAGATGGACGGCAAGGACGACGGTGCCGCATTTCCGGCTTTTGCGGAACCGGCCCAGCGGAGCCGAACGGCGACATGCCGGGGCCAAGGACGAGCCGTTGCGCTTTCCTTCGCCCTCTTCGTCGGGCGCAGTCGATAGGACTTCGTTCGCTTTTCGCGTGATGATGTGCGCTTGTCTTCATGCTTTCGCGCGCGAGCCTTATACTGGTTCGGTTAAACCTACCGTCATGGAAAGGGGTTGCGCCCATGCGCATCGGTTTCGACAACGATAAATACCTGGCTTTGCAGGCCGAGCATATTCGAGAGAGGATCGGCCAGTTCGGCGGCAAGCTGTATCTGGAGTTCGGCGGCAAGCTGTTCGACGACTACCATGCCTCGCGCGTACTGCCGGGCTTCCAGCCAGACAGCAAGATCCGCATGCTGCAGCAGATGGCCGAAGACGTTGAGATCATCATCGCCATCAACGCCAACGATATCGAGAAGAACAAGGTGCGCGGCGATCTGGGCATCACCTACGACGAGGACGTGCTGCGTCTGCTGGACATCTTCCGGTCCATGGGCTTCGCCACGGCCGGCGTGGTGATTACCCGCTTCGAGAACCAGCCTAACGCGCTGGCGTTCCGCCATCGCCTGGACAGCCTCGGCATCAAGAGCTACCTGCACTACCCCATCGCCGGGTATCCCTACGACACGGCGCGCATCGTGTCATCGGAGGGCTACGGCAAGAACGAGTTCGTGGAGACCACGCATCCCTTGGTAGTGGTCACCGCCCCCGGCCCCGGTTCGGGCAAGATGGCCACGTGCCTCTCCCAGCTCTACCATGAGCACGAGCGCGGTGTCGAGGCGGGCTATGCGAAGTACGAGACCTTCCCCATTTGGAACCTCCCGCTAAAACATCCGGTGAACGTGGCGTACGAGGCTGCAACCGTCGACTTGGACGACGCCAACACCATCGATCCCTTCCATCTTGAGGCGTATGGGGAAACCACCGTCAACTACAACCGCGACGTTGAAATCTTCCCGGTGCTCAAGGCTATGATGGAGCGCATCCTGGGCACGAGCCCCTACCAGTCTCCCACTGACATGGGCGTGAACATGGCAGGTATGGCCATTGTTGACGACGACGCGTGCCGCGAGGCCGCGAAGATGGAGATCGTGCGCCGCTATTTCCAGGCCGCGGTCGACGAGCGCCGCACCGGTTTGCATCACGAGTATGTTGAGCACCTTGAGCTGCTGATGAACCAGGTTGGCGTGGACACGAACTTCTCGCCCGCACGCTCGGCCGCCTTGCTTAAGGCCGAGGCAACCGGCGCACCCGCCGGCGCCATGGTGCTGCCCGATGGCCGTGTGGTCACCGGCAAGACGTCGGACCTGCTGGGCGCTGCCTCCTCGCTGCTCATGAACGCGCTCAAGGGCGTGGCGGGCGTCGACGAGGACCTGTTCGTCATCTCCGACGAAGTTATCGAGCCCATCTGCGACCTGAAGACGTCCACGCTGCACGCGAAGAACCCGCGTCTGCATTCCGACGAGACGCTGCTGGCGCTTTCCGTGTCCAGCGCTACCGATCCGGTTGCCAAGCAGCTGGTAGATGCAGCCGACCAGCTGCGCGGCTGCGATGCGTTCTTCAGCGTGATTTTGAGCCCCACCGACGAGAAGCTCTACCGCACGCTCGGCATCAACACCTGCTGCGAGCCGAAATATGAGCAGCGTAGGTACTTCCACAAGTAAGCCTTAGCTACATAGTTGCTTGGCGTTCATCGCCAAAGTACTCACGCCCCGCGAGGTTGCTCGCGGGGCGTTTTTGTTTGAGCAAGCGCTCGCGCGCAATGAAATGCTTCCGGATAAGGGTGCATAAGGATGCGTTCGAGGGCTTTTGCGGCATTGTATGCAACGCAAGCGATTTTAGCCGATTGCTTACCGAACCTGTGCTTTACCTGGCGCGTATCGGTTATTCCTTTTGTAGACATCTACACATCGGTTCCTCCTATTTGTGCAGATTAATGGCTAGTTTGTTTGGAAATACCCTTGCAGCGGGTCCCATAGAGCCCTCAAAGCAAACAGGCGAATGCAAAGGGATGACGACACCGTGTACCGGCAACCAACAAGGCATGCAGAAACTAGCACGCACGATGATGCGAGGACGTGATGATAGGTCGCAACATGACCTACATGAAGGTATGCACCGCCAATCGAATACAGCGGTAAGGACAACCAGCAACAAGAAAGGATTGGAGTAGAGGCTGCACAGCACATCCGTTTGACCGACTCGCTCAAAGAGTGCCTGAACGCATACAGCGCACGGCAGAAGCCGTGCAGATAAAAGCCCGCAAAGGTTTCGCAACAACCCATAACGAGCATCAAGCCGAATGCAAGAAGAATGGGCGACCAACCCCAGAGCCCAAAAAAAACGTGCCCTGCGCTCTTCAAACAGCGCAGGGCACGTCAGGAATCACGGGAATCAGAAACCGGAAAGCAAAGCGCACCGCCCTATCGAAGGCGGAACGACTACCGACCCAGCTTCCCGCCGATCTTGCGAACGATGGTGTTGATGAAGGCGGCCTCGGGCACCTTGAGCTTGCAAGCCGGCACGAACGTGACGGCCAAGGCAACCAGCCCACCCGCCATGACATACGCTAGAGCCTGCACGATAGAACCGGACAGCGGGGAAATCAGCGTCTGCAGCAACCACAGCACAGCAGCGCCGGCAGCGGCACCGGCACCGCCGAGCAACACGGCCGTAGCCAAGGCACGTGCCACGGAACGCAGACCGAACGGGCCCAGGGTTCGTCGCAGATACCCGAACAAGCACACGTCCAAAACCAAGTAGAACAGCGCCTCGGCAACGGCGATGGAACTAATGGGCATAACATCGGAATGGCTTGCGGCGAACATGGTCAGGCCGATCTGCACGGCACCCGCAACGAAATTGAAGCCGGCGAACACGCCCATACGACGAAGGCTGGAGAACGTCTTCTGCAAGTAAGTGTTCACGCCGTACAGGGGCAAGGCAACGGCCCACACTGCCAGATACGTGGCGATAGCGGAGACGTTCTCCATGGTGAAGGCACCGGCATGATACAGGGTAACCAGCGGCATGCTGAACACAGCCAGGTACATAGCGAACGGGATCATGAAAAACAGAATCTGATTGGTGCCCGACACAATGCCGCGTTTCACGCCCTCCATGTTCCCTTCCGCTTGCATATCCGAAAGCTCGGTGAACATGGCAGTGGTGATGGGCACGGCGAGGAACGAATACGGCAGCGTGAACCACAGTCGCGCGTAGGCTAGGATGGAAGGACCGTTGTCGGCGAAGTTGTAAGAAGCGGCGTTTTGCACCGACACGATGGCGAAAGAGCACAGCATGACGAGAACCGCGGGAACGCCGATGCCCAACGTCTCGCGAAGCGCTGGGTCGCGCAGGTTCACACGCGGGCGGATGCGGATGCCGTTACGTTTGAGCGCAGGCAGCTGGATAGCCATCTGGACGAACACGCCGGCAGGATTGCCGATGGAGATGATATACAACGCAAGCTGCTGGTCGTACGGGGCCACGAACGAGTACGCCAAGAACGTGACGATGACGATCAGGTTGTTGGCCACCGGCGCTATGGAAGACCACAAGTAATCACGGCTTGCGTTAAGCAAACCCGACACAATAGCCGAACAGCCATAGAACACGATCTGTATCGCGAAGAACTGGAAGAAGAACACCGAAGTGGCCATCTGCGACTGATCGGAGTAGAAGCTTTGCGTATAGATGACCGCAGAGGGGAACAACATGCACAGAAGCGAAACCGCTCCGAGCAGCAGCACCACCAACGTAAGCAAGTTCGAAGCGTATTCGTTACCGGCGCGCTGCCCCAGCTTCTTCTTCACCGAAACGTACACCGGCAAAAACGCGGTGACGATCATGCCACCGCACACCAGCTCGTAGAGCTGGTTGGGAAGGTTGTTCGCCACTTGATAGGAACTTGACAGCAGCGTGGAGCCGAGCGCGAAGGCCATGGCCCAGGTGCGGGCGAAACCGGTGATACGGGAGACGATGGTGCAGATGCTGATAAGGGCCGCAGACCCGCCGATGGCAGCAGTGGAGCCTTGGTCGGCGCCACCCTGAGAGGGGCAAGATTCACCAGATGCGGGATCCGTCACATGCGTGTCGGGCTGGGTTTGCGGGGAAGCGGCCGAAGCCGCGAGATCGGCAGAACGAGTGTGTCGAGCTCGTGCGAGCTTGTCGGACATGAAAATGCGCTTTCTCGTGATGGTATGATTGCTCATCATAGCAAACACGGAAAGAGGCCCCGCATGCACATCCTCATCGTGCGTAATAACTCCAACTCGCAGGCGATCGATGCATCGTTGCTGCTGGTAACGTACCTGGCCACACAGGGAATCGACTACACCGTGGTGGACTCCTCGAACCTCGCCGCCCCCCTGGCGGCCCCCGAGCTTTCCGAGCTGTTCGAGCACGGCGTGGACATGGCGGTGGCCTTGGGCGGGGACGGGACCATCCTGCGAACGGCGCGTCAGGTGGGCTTCCACGGCACGCCTATCCTGGGCATCAACTACGGCCGTCTGGGCTTTTTGGCGAACCCGAATGAATCGGGAGTCATGGAACCGCTGGTTGCGGCGCTTTCCGGCGACGCGGCCCATGAAGTGCGCACGAACCTGGATATACGGGTGGTGTGCGAAGGCGAGGCCGACCCCTACGCCGATGACGGCGCCGGCGCCGAACCCGACGAGCCGCGTGAGTTCTTCGCGTTGAACGAGGTTGCCGTCACCCGCGGCGCCAACGGCCGCATCATCGATTTCGGGTTGGGCGTTTCGGGATCGCACCTGGCGAACATGCGCGGCGACGGCTTGGTGGTGGCAAGCGCCACGGGCTCCACAGCCTATGCGCTGTCGGCAGGCGGACCGCTGATGGCACCGGGCTTCACGGGCCTAGTAGCCGTTCCCATAGCGCCGCACACGCTGCACTCCCGCGCCGTGGTCACTGCACCGTCCGATGTGGTTGAAATGGACCTGTCCGAAAACCAGGACGATCGCGACGCCACCCTGTTCATAGACGGCGAGCTGGTGGAGCTCGACAGACCCCTTCGACGCCTGTACGTACGCCGGGGCGACGTACCTACCACCCTGCTGCGTTATAAGGACGAAGGGTTCTATAACCACGCAGCGAAGGTGTTCTTCTAGGAAGCGCGTCCCATAGAAAGGACAAAGGGCTCGCAGGCCTCGAATAGGCTTGCGAGCCCTTTGCAATAGAATTCGGAAACGCAAGAAGCGAACCACATACCGTTGACGGATCCCGTGAAAAGGCTTTTCCAATAGCGCACGGAAACATCCTGAGCAGGCATATGCAGAAGAGCGCGCAATCGAACATCCGCGATTTCGGTGGCAACCAACCTGCTGGCACGATGCATCCAATCGCTTTACTAGGGAAGACGGCAAGAGCGCTTGACCAAACAGGAAAACGAACCCGAAACCTTACAGTTCAACTCGCTCGAAGAACTCTTTGCCAACGCCGCAGACGGGGCAAACGAAGTCATCGGGCAGTTCGTCGACGTACTCCATATGCCCGCAGATAGTGCAACGCCAGGCAATTTTGGGCTGCTCGGCACCATTCGACTCGGCCGGCGCGGCAGCGGGTTGTTCATCACCCAGATAGCTAGAAGCCTTCGGAGGCGTCTTGCCGCCCTTGACCTGATGATAGAACGCATACGTCATCGGGGAACCCGCATCGGCGATCTTGGCGCACTCCTGCACCTCCCCCACGAACAGCACGTGCGTGCCCAAATCAAGCTCGGAGACCACCTTCGCGGAAAACCAAGCGCAGCATTGCTCGGCCACATAAGGCATGCCGGCTTCATCGCGCGCGCTTGCATGCTGGGCAAACTTGTCAAGCTCGGTGGAAGTATGGAATCCGAACGTACCGATCAGCTGCATGTCGGCCTGCTCGGACAAGCAAGACGCCGTGAACCGACCGGCCTGGCGCACGGCGGCCGTGGTGGCGTTTTCCTTGTTCAGTGCCACGCTCACCTGCAAGGGAGATGAAGTGACCTGGGCGAACGTGTTAGCTACGCATCCGTAGTCCTTGTCGCCGAAACGCGTGCCGATGACATACATGCCGTAACTGAGCGAATGGAACGCCTGCTTATCGAACATAGGAGCCTCCTTAGTCCCGCTTTGCTCGTTCGAGTATAAATAATAATGGTTCCTAATAGTGTTAGCTTATCACTCCTGCGCCAATAACAGGAAGGGCGGAATGACGAAAATCGGAAGGTTGAAACGCCCAGAGACAATGCCACTAAATAGAAGAGCCGAAAGCAACCAGAAACGCAAAGCGATCTGATGCGGCACGGCCCCAGCCGCGCCGTCGGCTGCACGCCGCACAGCGCGCTTCATCCTCCGTATCTTCGACTATACGCCGCTCAGCACCCCGATTGCGGCGCAACAGCAAAGCGTTACCGACATGCTGCATACGTGCAACGCCACCGAAATGCAGGAAGACCCGCTTTCGCGGGCCTTCCTGTTGCTTTTTGTGCAGTGCTTTTTGTGCTTGGTGCTGTGGTGCTATTCGGCAGCGGTCTCGGCAGCAGCCTCAACCTCGGCCTCTGCGGGAGCCTCGACGGCCTCGGCAGCGGCGGTAGCGGCCTCGATCTCGGCAGCCTTCTCAGCCTCAGCAGCGGCCTTCTTGGCGAACTCCTCGGCACGCTTTGCCTTAGCGGCGGCCTTAGCCTCGCGCTCGGCCTTCTTTGCAGCCTCGATCTCGGCGGCCTTAGCGGCGCGCTCGGCCTTCTTGGCAGCCTCGCGAGCAGCCACCTGCTCCTTGGCGGAACCGAACTTGTCGGCGAAGCGCTGGACGCGTCCGCCGGTGTCGACGAAGCGCTGCTGGCCGGTGTAGAACGGATGGCACACGTTGCAGATGTCGACCTTCAGCTCGGACTTCGTCGAGCGGGTGGTGAAGGTGTTGCCGCAGCTGCACTTGACGGTGCACTCCACGTACTCCGGATGGATTCCTTGTTTCATAGTCTGGTACTCCTTTTACCGTGCCTTGGTTTCCGACCAAGGCGGAAGACAAGCCTTTGCATTATAGCACGGAAAACGCCGCACGCGATGATGTTTGCGCGCGGCGTTCACATGTTTTCCGCGAATGAGAGCCCCGGGAAAGATTGCCCATGCCAATCGCAAGCCGGCACCAGGCCAACGCTCCCCCGCATAGCCTCGCCCGTGACCGATGTTGCGCCCTATTCGGCCTTCTCGGCGGCAGGCTCCTCGGACACGGTGATGTCGGCATGCTCGAGCAGCCAGCGGTTTGCCTTCAAGCGGCCCGCGGTCTCACGCAGCACGAAGGCCTGACCGTTGCCCTCCATCTGACGGCGCGCCGTGGTGGGGTCGGCAGGGTTCATGGCACGGCAGGCTGCCATGATGTCCTCGTCGTCGAGCGTCATCTTCTCGTGGCGGAACACCGCGTCGAGCGCGTAGCCCTGCACGAGCATCTGACGGGCCTGTATCATGAGCATCATGCCGAACTGCTGGTCTCCGCCCTGGGCCTCGACGAACTGCTCGAACGGGATGCCCTGCTGGGCAAGGGAGCCGCGCACGTTCTGCATGAGCGTGTCGCGCATGGACTCATATACCTCGTCGGAGATGGTGCCCTGGAAGCGGCGGGAAAGCTCGTCGGCCACCATGGTCAGCTGCATCTCCTGGTACTGGGCGCGCTGCTCGGCCTGCAGGCGCTCGGAAACAACCTGACGCAGGGATTCCACGTCGCGGGCCATGGGCATGTTCTTCTCGATGAACTCCTGGTCCACCTCCGGCACGCGCTTCTCCTGGCACTCGATCACCGTGACCTTGCAATCAAGCGGCGCCTCACCCTCGGGCGCGCCGGGCATATCGAAAGCGAACTCCTTGACGTCGCCCTCGTTCATGCCGATGAGGCTCTTCTCGAACTCGTCAGGCATAAGGCCCATGCCCAGGATGTAGGTGCGCCCGTCGGTGCACAGGTTGTCCAGGCGCTTGCCGCCCTGGGAGACCTCGAGGGCGATCTTCGCGGCGCCGGAAGCGTCGAGCGGCTTGGCGTCGCACTTCTCGTAAGTGGCGAAGCTCTCAGCGAGCTGCTGGATCTGCTGATCGACCAGCGACTCGTCGAAATTCAGCGGCGGGACGGTGATGGACACCGGCTCGTAGCTGGTCAGCTCGTAATCGGGCTTGGGGGTCACCTGCACCTTGAACTCGAAGACCTGGCCGCGCTTGATGGGCTGGTCGACGATGGGCGTGGGCGGGAACGCCGGGCACAGATTGCGCTTGTCCACGGCAAACGGCACGAGGTAGTCGATGGCCATCTGCTGGGAAACGGAATCCAGGTCCTTGATGCCGAGCTTGTCCTCAGCGGCCTGGGCCGGCGTCTGACCCTGCGGCACTTCCACGCCCATGCTCGCGCAGAACGAATAGTGCGCCACGTTGAACGCCTGCGCCACCTCGGCGGTTGCGGCGGCGGCGGTGAGCTCGATAAGGCCGTCCTCGAGCTTCTTCTCGGTAACCTTCATGGGATCCCCTTCTGATTGATGATGAAACGCTCACATTGTAGCGCAACCCGACGCGGCGCCAGCCGCTACTCGTTGGACTTCAGGCTTTCCACCATGTCGATGCGACGCAGCTTTCCGCGCATGGCAAGGGCCACGATGCCCGAGAACACCATGGTGAGCGCGAACGCGATGGCGAAGCTTGCCGCATGGATGTCGCGGCCGAACATGACCTGGTCTACCTCTGCAGTGGTGATGACGAAACCTTCCATGAAGATGCCGAGCACCAAGCCGATCGCGGCGCCAATGACCGACAGCAGGATGGTTTCGCGGAAGATGTACGCATCCACCTCGCGCGAGGTGAAGCCGAGCACCTTGAGCGTGGCGATCTCGCGAGCGCGTTCGGTGATGTTGATGTTCGTGAGGTTATACAGCACCACGAATGCCAGCAGCGCCGCGGCGACCACGAGCACCACCACCACGCTATTGACCGACTTGAGCATGGTGCGATAGCTGTCGATGGTCTCGTCGCTGTAGGTGACGGTTTTCACGCCGTCCATGGAAAGCAGCTGGTCGGAGAACGCATCACGGTCGACGCCGTTCCCAAGATCGACGTAGACGGTGGCGAACTCGGCCGGCTGGCCCATAGCCTGCTTGTATACATCGGCGGTGACGTAGACGTACTGCGCCACGTAGTTCTCCATAATGCCTGCGACGGTCACCGCGCGCCCATCCCCCACCAGGTTGCCGATGTCGTCCTCGTCATAGAACGTCAGGGTATCGCCAACGGAAACCCCCAGCTGGCTGGCAAGTTTCTCGCTGATGACAGCACCGCTCCCGTCGAGCGTGAGGGCCTTGCCCCCGACGCGCTCGCGCATCTGCACGAAGCGCTGCAGCTGCTCGGGATCCTGAGCGCATACCAGCTCAAAGCGATGCTCCGCACCGTCATCAGGGGCGCACGCGATCTTGTTCTCGGTGGAAACCCAGGCAAATTCCTGCCCATCCGAGCCCACCGCATTCGAAACCGCATCCTTTGCTTTCTGGTCGGCCTCGTCGGCATCCATGCGCACGATGGTGTTGAAACTGTACACTTCGCCGTACTGCTTGTCGATGATGTCGTTGATGGCGTTTTGCAGCCCCAGGCCCGTGAGCAACAGCGCAGTGCAGCCGGCGATGCCGATGATGGCCATGAAGAAGCGACGCTTGTAGCGGAACAGGTTTCGCGCCGTCACCTTCCAGCTGAACGTCATCCTGCTCCACAGCGGGCGGATTCGCTCAAGCAGGATGCGCTTGCCGGCCTTCGGCGCACGCGGCAACATGAGCGACGCCGGGCACTCGCGCAAGGTGGCCGCCGCTGCGAACCACGTTGCAGCAACGGTGATGCCCACACCCAAGGCGGCGGCGCTTGCGGCCACGCCCGGGTTCACGGGAGTAGGCATGCAAGGCACCATGTACATGATGGAATACGCTTTCATGATGAACCATGGCAGGAACTGTGAAAGCAGCACGATGCCCACAGCCGCGCCCACGCCCGATGCCACCACCGCATAAACGAGGTACTTCGACGTGATGCGGGCGTTGGAGTAACCCAACGCCTTGTATGTGCCGATGAGCACGCGCTCCTCCTCCACCATGCGGGTCATGGTGGTAAGCGACACCAACGCCGCCACCAGGAAGAACATGAGCGGGAACACCGCGGCGATCTGGTCCATGCGGCCCGCATCGCTGCGGAAGCTCTCGGCACCCAGGTTCTTCGAGCGGTCAAGCACGTACACGTTGGCGTCCTTGTCGGCGATGGCGTCGATCTCGGCCTGCGCATCAGCCAGCTGCTGCTCGGCATCGGCGAAGCGCTGCTGCGCCTCGGCGCGCTTCCCGTCAAGCTCGGATTGCCCGCTTCGCTGCTCTGCCAGACCGCTTTCGTACTCGGCGCGACCCTGCTCGTAGCTTTGCTGGCCAGCAGCATATTGCGCACGACCGGTCGCCAGACGCGCCTCGGCGTCGTCAAGCTGGGATTGCGCGCTATCAAGCTGAGCCTGTGCCGCGGACAGCTGCGCTGCGGCCTGCTCGCGCTGCGCATCAAGCTCGGCCCGTCCCGCGGCCAGCTGATCGGGTGCGCCCGCGGTTTGCGCGTCGATTTGCGCGATGGCGGCCTCCAGCTGCGCTGCCACGTCGGCAAGCTGAGCCGCGCGCGCCAGCTCGAGCTGGGCCTCGAGCTGGCTGCGCTGCGCCATAGCCTGATCGTACTGCGATTGCGCGGCGTCAAGCTGAGCCTGGGCCTGCGCTATGGCCGACTGAGCCTGTTCGCGCTGCTCGGCAAGCTGGGCCGCGCCGCTGTCATGCTGCGCCCGGCCGCTGGCAAGCTCCGCCTCGCCCTGGGCAAGCTGCGCCTGGCTGCTGGAGAGCTGTGCCGCCGCGGAGGAAAGCTGCGCCGAAGCGCTATCAAGCTGGGCGCTCGCATCGTCGAGCTTCGCTTGGGCGTCGTCCATCTGCGCGACGGCGTCGGCCTTTTCGCGCTCGAACTCCGCACGTTTATCATCGAGCTCGGCCTGCGCATCGCGCTGCAGCTGCTCGATGCGCGATGCTGAGAGCTGCGGGGAAAGGTCGTTCAACCGCTGGGCCACTGCGTCGATGCGCTGCTGATAAGCGTCCTCAGGCCACGCTTCCCCAACCGCCCCGTCGACGGTGAGGAACGCTTCCGTATAGGGATAATCAGCCGCAAAGGCCCCTTCGGGCACGAAGACGAAGGACGAAAGCTCGCCCGACCCAAGGGATGTGGCGCCGGTATTGGTGGTGCACGTGTAATACGAGGACCGCACAAAACCCGTCACAGTGAAGGTTCGCGTGGTGAACACGCCGTCCAGGTCCTGCGTGCCCTCGAGCAACTCGACGGTGTCGCCGATCTGCACCGGCGACGTCCATACGTTGTCGGCGGAAAGCAGGCACTCGTCGTCCGATTCCGGCCAGCTACCCTCAACCAAAATAAGCCGGTTCACGTAATCGGCATTGTCGGACTCCACGCGCAGGCCATCCGAGCAGCTGCTCGCCTTCGCAGCGTCCATGTCAAGCGAGTGGTAACGAAGCGTGTACTGCGTTCCCGCCAGCTGCGATATGGCATCCGCCTCGTAGGCGGGCATGACTCCCGAAACGCCCTCGACGCCGCGCAGCATATCGACCTGTACATCGGACATGCCCAAAGACGACACCACGCGAAGGTCGCACAGCTCGGTAGCATCATAATATTCATCACCTGCCAAACGCATATCGGGGCCGGTCATGCGCAAGCCCGCGTAGAAACCGCAGCCGAGCGCCGCCATCACGGCGATGGCAAGGAACCTCCCCCACGAATGCGTGATGGAGCGCAGGACCTCTTTGCGAAAGGCTCCCATGGCTACCACTCCAAATCTTCGGCGTTGCCCGGGTTCGGATTGATGAAGCAGCTGGCGACACGGCCTTCGCGCACATGGATGACGCGATCGGCGATATCGGCGAATGCGGAGTTGTGGGTGATGAGGACCACCGTCTTGCCGGTGTTGCGGCACGTGTCCTGCAGCAACTTCAAGATGGCCTTGCCCGTTTTGTAATCCAAAGCGCCGGTAGGTTCGTCGCACAGGAGCAGCTTAGGGTTCTTGGCAAGCGCGCGAGCGATTGCTACGCGCTGCTGCTCGCCGCCGGAAAGCTGCGCAGGGAAGTTATCCATGCGATGCGCAAGGCCCACCTGGGCAAGCACCTGCGCCGCATCAAGCGGATGTGGGCAGATCTGGCTGGCAAGCTCGACATTTTCAAGAGCGGTGAGATTCTGAACCAGGTTGTAGAACTGGAACACGAAGCCGATGTCCAAGCGGCGGTACTGCGTGAGTTGACGCTCGGAGAAACGGCTGATGTCGCGCCCATCAAGCATGATGGTGCCGGATGTGCACGAATCCATGCCTCCGAGCATGTTGAGCAGCGTGGTCTTGCCGGCGCCCGAAGGGCCCACCACCACCACGAACTCACCGGCTTCAGCGGTGAAGGTCATGCCATCGGCAGCGGCAACCTTCACCTCGCCCATCTTATACACCTTGCGAACATCGTTGAATTCCACGAACGCCATGTCCCCACCTTGCTCTTCGGGTGCTTTCCTTCCCCTGATTATACAAAAGAGCGCCCCGGCATAGATGCCGGGGCGCTCTAAGCGGTTCAAGCGTTAGCTTGGTGTAACGTCAACCTTAGTTGGCGCCGAACAGCTCGATGGTATCGCCTTCCTTCAGCGTGACCATGGCCTTCTTCCACGTGCGGGTCTGACCGACCTGGTAACGCACGCGCTTGGGCTTCGGCTTGACGTTCAGGGTGTTCACCTTGACCACGGAGACGTTGAAGATAGCCTCGATGGCCTGGCGGATCTCAACCTTGTTGGAGTCCTTGGCCACCTCGAAGGTGTACACGTTGTTCTCCATCTGGTCGTAGCTGTGCTCCGTCACGATAGGACGGATGATGACCTCGCGGGGATCCTTCATTATGCGAGCACCTCCTCGATGCGCTTCAGGGCCTCAGCGGTGAACACCAGCTGCTTGTTGTCGAGCAGCTCGTAGGTGTTGGCCTCGGCGACGGGCAGGATGTTGACCTTCTCCAGGTTGCGGAAGGACAGCCACGTGGTGACGTCGTCGTTGCCGATGACCAGCGTGGTGCGCTGGCCCTCGAAACCCATGGCCTTGATGAACGCCTTGGCGTCCTTGGTGCAGGGCTTCTCGAACTTGAACTCGTCGACAACGGTGAACTGACCGTCGGCCACCTTAGCGGACAGAGCGGAGCGCATGGCAAGCTTGACTTCCTTGTTGTTCACGCGGAAGGCGTAGCTGCGCGGATGCGGACCGAACACGGTACCGCCGCCAGCCCACTGAGGGGAGCGGATGGAGCCCTGGCGGGCACGGCCGGTGCCCTTCTGGCGCCACGGCTTCTTGCCGCCGCCGCGGACCTGGCCGCGGGTGAGGGTGTTGCTGGTGCCGGCACGCCAAGACGCACGCTGAGCGCGCACAACCTGGTGCATGACGGGCACGTTCGGCTCGATGCCGAACACGGAAGCGGAAAGCTCGGCGTCGCCGGCCTTCTTACCGCTTGCGTCCTTGATCTCGATAGTCGTCATGGTAGTGAAAACTCCTTATAGATAGTCCAGGTTACGCCATGCGCACGCGCACGATGCCGTTCTTGCCGCCGGGGATGGCGCCCTTGACCAGGATCAGGTTCTGCTCCTCGTCGACGCGCATCACGGTCAGGTTCTTGACGGTGACGGTGTCGCAGCCCATGTGACCAGGCAGGCGCATGCCCTTGAGCACGCGGGAAGGCGTGGCGCACATGCCCACCGAACCGGGAGCGCGGTGGAAGTGAGCACCATGGCCGCCCGGACCGCCGGCGAAGCCGTAGCGCTTCATGACGCCGGCGAAGCCCTTACCCTTGGAGGTACCGGTGACGTCGACCTTCTTGACCTCGGCGAAAGCCGCCACGGTCTGCTGGTCGCCGGCCTTGTACTCGGCGGCGTCCTCGACGCGCACCTCGCGCAGGTAGCGGGTAGGCTCGATGCCCTGCTTGGCGAAATGGCCGCCCATGGGCTTGTTGACCTTCTTGGCCTTGATCTCGCCGAAGCCCAGCTGCACGGCCTCATAGCCGTCGGTGGCCTTCGTCTTGACCTGGCACACCGTGTTCGGCTCAGCCTGGATCACGGTCACGGGGATGAGCTTGTCCTCCTCGTTGAAGATCTGGGTCATGCCGATCTTCTTACCAAAAATAGCGTTAATCATGCTAATTGACACCCCTTACAGCTTGATCTCGATGTCGACGCCGGCAGGGAGGTCCAGACGCATCAGGGAATCCACCGTGTTGGGGGTGGGCTCCAGGATGTCGATCAGGCGCTTATGGGTGCGCATCTCGAACTGCTCGCGCGAATCCTTGTCCACATGGGGGCCCTTGACGACGGTGAACAGGTTGCGCTCCGTCGGCAGCGGGATGGGACCGGACACCTTGGCACCCGTCTTCTGAGCGGTATCGACGATGAGCTTCGTGGACTGGTCCACGATCTCATGATCGTATCCCTTGAGGCGGATGCGAATCTTCTGATTAGCCACTTTCATTTCCTCCGTTAAGCTTTCGGACGTTCAACGCTTAAGCGTTGCCGCCGGCCTTGCTGATAATCTCTGCAGCGACGTTCTTGGGAACCGGCTCGTAAGAGTCGAACTGCATGGTGTAGGTTGCGCGACCCTGCGTACCGGAACGCAGATCGGTAGCGTAGCCGAACATCATGCCCAGCGGCACCTTCGCGGAGATGGCGACGGCGCCGTTGCGCTGCTCCTGGCCCTGGATCATGCCACGGCGAGACGGGATGTCGCCCATGACGAAGCCCGTGTACTCCTCCGGGGTCTCGACCTCGACGGCCATGACAGGCTCGAGGATGACCGGGTCGGACTTGCGCAGAGCTTCCTTGATGGCCATTGAGCCGGCAACCTTGAAGGCAGCTTCCGAAGAGTCGACGTCGTGGTAAGAACCATCGATGAGCTCGACGCGGACGTCCTCGACGGGGTAACCGGCCAGAACGCCCGTGTTGAGGGCTTCCTGGATACCCTTGTCGATGGAAGGAATGTATTCCTTCGGCACGACGCCGCCGACGATCTTGTTCTCGAACTCGTAGCCCTTGCCCGGCTCCTGCGGGTACATGTTGATGACCGCATGGCCGTACTGGCCGCGACCACCGGACTGGCGGACGAACTTGCCCTCGGCGGAGAGGACCTCGTGGCCCGGACGCTCGCGGTAGGCAACCTGCGGCTTGCCGACGTTTGCCTCGACCTTGAACTCGCGCATCAGGCGGTCGACGATGATCTCCAGGTGCAGCTCGCCCATGCCGGCGATGATGGTCTGGCCGGTCTCATGGTTGGTGGACACGCGGAAGGTCGGGTCCTCCTCGGCCAGCTTCTGCAGGGCGATCTCCATCTTGGTCTGGTCGGCCTTGGTCTTCGGCTCGACGGCGATGTCGATAACCGGGTCGGCGAACTCCATGGACTCCAGGATGATCGGAGCGTTGTCATCGGCCAGGGTGTCACCGGTGGTGGTGTTCTTCAGGCCGACGACGGCGACGATGTCGCCAGCGGAGCAGGAATCGATGTCGACGCGCTGGTTGGAGTGCATCTGCAGCAGACGGCCGACGCGCTCCTTCTTGTCCTTCGTGGCGTTGGTCACGTAGGAACCGGCGTCAAGGGAGCCCGAGTACACACGCAGGTAGGTCAGCTTACCCACGAACGGGTCGGTCATGATCTTGAACGCCAGGGCGCTGAACGGGGCCTTCGGGTCGGAAGGACGCTCGTCCTCCTCGTCGGTGCCGGGGATGGTGCCCTTGATGGCGGGAACGTCGACGGGAGCCGGCAGGTAGTCGACGACGGCGTCGAGCAGCTCCTGGACGCCCTTGTTCTTGTAGGCGGAGCCCACGAACACGGGATTGATCTTGCAGGCGATGACGCCCTTGCGCAGAGCAGCCTTCAGCTCCTCGACGGAGATTTCCTCCTCCATGAGGACCTTCTCCATAAGCTCATCATCGCAGTCGGCGGCAGCCTCGACCAGCTCCTGGTGAGCCAGCTCGGCCTCGTCGGCGAACTCTGCGGGGATGGCATCCATGGGCTCAGGGTAGGTCATGCCCTTGTCGTCGGCCTTGAAGTCCCAAGCGGTCATGGTGACCAGGTCGATGACGCCCCAGAAGTTGTCCTCGGCGCCCATGGGCAGCTGAGCGGCGACGGCGTTGGCATGCAGACGATCCTTCATGGTCTGGATAGCATGCTCGAAGTCTGCGCCGACGCGGTCGTACTTGTTAATGAACGCGATGCGCGGCACGCCGTAGTTCTCGGCCTGACGCCACACGGTCTCGGACTGCGGCTGCACACCTGCAACAGCGTCGAAGACGGCGACGGTGCCGTCGAGGACGCGCAGGGAGCGCTCGACCTCTGCGGTGAAGTCCACGTGGCCGGGGGTGTCGATGATCTGGAAGCGGTATGTCTCGTCGTCCTTCTTCCAGAAGCACGTGGTGGCGGCAGCGGTGATGGTCACGCCGCGCTCCTGCTCCTGGACCATCCAGTCCATGGTAGCGGCGCCGTCGTGCACCTCGCCGATCTTGTGCGTCTTGCCCGTGTAGTACAGGATACGCTCGGTAGTGGTGGTCTTACCGGCATCGATGTGGGCCATGATGCCGAAGTTACGCGTGAGTTTCAGATCATTAGCTTTAGCCATGTTAGGTCACGCCCTAGAAGCGATAGTGCGAGAACGCACGGTTGGACTCGGCCATCTTGTACAGGTCCTCGCGCTTCTTAACGGAGGCGCCGGTGTTCTCGGCGGCGTCCATGATCTCAGCAGCCAGGCGCTGCTTCATGGTGTGCTCCTTGCGCTTACGGGAGAAGTCCACGATCCAGCGAATGGCCAGCGTGGTGGCGCGGCGGGAGTTGACCTCCATCGGCACCTGGTAGGTGGCGCCGCCGACACGCTTCGGCTTGACCTCGAGGGTGGGGCGGACATTGTCCATGGCCTTCTTGAAGATAGCCAGCGGATCCTCGCCCGTCTTGGCCTGAACCAGCTCGAAAGCACCGTAGACGATGCCCTCGGCGGTGGACTTCTTGCCGTCCAGCAGGATCTTGTTGATCAACTGGGTGACAAGGCGGTTGTTGTAGACGGCGTCCGGCTGAACTTCACGGCGGACTGCTGCTGCACGACGCGGCATGTAAAACTCCTTCTGATTCCTGCGCGCTTCGGGGAAGCTTTCTCCTTCCCATTAGGTTGCCGCCTTCCCGACCCTTTCGGGAGAGGCGCTTTCATACAACCCGCGCGTCTTAACGGTTACTTATTTCGGGCGCTTGGCACCGTAGCGGCTGCGAGCCTGCTTGCGGTTGTCCACGGCGGCGCAGTCCAGCGCGGCGCGGATGACCTTGTAGCGCACACCGGGGAGGTCCTTAACACGACCGCCGCGGATGAGCACCATGGAGTGCTCCTGCAGGTTGTGGCCGATGCCGGGGATGTAGGCCGTGACCTCCATGCCGTTGACCAGGCGCACACGGCAGACCTTACGCAGAGCCGAGTTCGGCTTCTTGGGGGTGGTGGTGTACACGCGGGTGCACACGCCACGCTTCTGCGGGTTGCCCTTCAGAGCCGGCGTCTTCTTCTTGTCGACCGACTTCTTGCGGCCCTTGCGGACCAGCTGGTTGATGGTAGGCAAAATCTTCTCCTTCTGTATTTGCCTCCGGCGGTGTACGAGACCACCGCCGCATTACTCGCGGGTTTCCAAGTGCGTTCAGCTGATACGCACGCGAAAACCCTGCCCCTTTCGGAGCGCGAGTTGGAACTTTATCACCGGGTATAGGGGCTGTCAAACGCCACGCACCCGGGCGTATCTATTGGTATTGTACCTTGTTTTGGCAGGTCATGCAACGTTTTGTTGTTCCGCGATGCACGTTTTGCACACAAATTCGCAAAAAGTTGTTGCAAAAGTTGCGAAACGGTGCGCGGCCCTGATCGGCATGGTCGTCGCGCATCCCGGCAAGCGCTGCAACGGGCGTGAAACCGACGTTTCAAGGACGCCGGCAGCGCCTCCCTGGGCCCTTCCCCGTCGGCGAAACCGCTCTCGGCGCGGCAGAGCCGCTATTCGCGAGCCTCGAGCACGAGCTGCTCGATTAGGCGCGCGCAGCCGTTCAGATCGTCCACGGTGATGTATTCGTCGCAGGAATGGTAGTTGGCCATACCCGTGGCAAGCGTGATCGCCGAGACTCCACGTCCCGCCAAGATGTTGGCATCCGCTCCTCCGCCGGATGCGGCAAGGCGGGGACGCAGCCCGGCCGCCAGGGCCGCGCGCATGACGCCTTCGACCAACGGGTGGTCGGAGGCGTAGGAGACAGGAAGGTAGTCGGTGCGCCACTCGATGTCGACGCTGCCGCCGGCCTGCGCCGCGGCCGCGCGCATGGCCTCGTCCATGGCGCTGCGCTCGGCACGGGCGCGCTCAAGGGAGGTGGAACGGCATTCGCCTGACAGCCAGCAAGTGCCGGGCACCACATTCGTGGCCCCATCGCACTCGATGACGCCTACGTTGGACGTGGTATGCGCGGAAATGCGCCCCAAGGGCATATGGCAGACCGCCTGCGCCGCCATGGCAAGCGCCGAGACGCCGCGCTCGGGCTCGACGCCGGCATGCGCCGACTTTCCGCGGAAGGTTGCGGTGAACGTGCAATGGCACGGTGCCTGGTTGATGATGGTGCCCGGATCGCCGTCGGCGTCCAATACGTAGCACGGCGTGCCTTCCGGCAAAAACGACGTATCGAGCGCGCCGGCGCCCAGCAGGTGCATCTCTTCGCACGTGGTCAGGACGACATGCACATCCGGAAGCGCCTCACCCGCTTCGATGAGGCTGCGAACGCCCTCGAAAATGGCGGCTACGCCAGCCTTATCGTCGGCAGAGAGGATGGTATCCCCCGCGCTGCGGATCACGCCGTCCTCCACCACGGGTTCGATCCCCTTGCATGGGCGCACGGTATCCATATGCCCGCACAACGACACGGCGCCGGGAGCGCTGCCGGCGCGGAAAGCGATCAGGTTGCCCGTGTCGGAACCGGTCCGTTCCGCGGAATCATCGAAGCGGACGGTGAAGCCCAGGCCCTCCAGCTCGGCCTTGCACCGTTTCGCCATAAGGGCCTCACGACGCGACGGGCTTTCGATGCGCGCAAGTTCGCAGAACAAATCGAGCAGGCGGTCGGGCTTCACAGGATCCCCTTTCAGTCAGGATGTCGGTTCATCGGGATGTCGATTCACCGGGATACGCGGAAAGCCGCGCTCAGGCGGCTTTCCGAAATGGTTCATATATAGATATAGGCCAGCGCCCGCGCGAACGCAAGGACTGCTTGAAACGACCACGCGGCGCGAGGGGGTGCCTTTATCGCGCGGCGCGCGCTTGCGCCATGGCGTCCTGCGCGTCCTCCTCTTTGCGCAGTCGATCGCGTTCACGGTCGATGGCGCAGTTACGGAAGTACACAACCCAATTTGCGGCGATGCAGACGACGTTGATGAAATACACGGCAAGCACCCAGTTGATGGTGCCGGACACGAACTTCGCGGCGATGCCGGCGAAATAGCCGAGCGTGATCAGCAAGATGAACTGCCAACTAGTTCCCGCAGCCGTACGGGCCTTGAAGTTCTTGTACGCGTTCATAGGCCACGAAAGCCCGAAGCAAATGAGCATGATCGCCTCAAGCGCCTCTGCCATTTCCGTCATCTCCCTTGGTGGAATTCTGCAGGTTCGCCGCGGGCGCATGCCCTCGGCGATTTGCTATGGTAAAACTGTCAACGTTATAGGTTAAGCGTTTTCCATAATCTGCGCGTTATCGTCACATTGAGGCTGAAGGAGGTGCGCATGGAGCTGTTGCAGCTGCGCTATTTTCACGAGGTGGCGCAAACCCAGCATATGACGAACTCGGCGAAGCGCCTTGGCGTGGCTCAGCCGGCGCTGACGCAGGCCATCCGCCGTCTTGAGGGCGAGTTGGATGCGAAGCTGTTCGAGCGCGCCGGGCGCAACATACGCCTCACCCCCTGCGGCGAGGCGCTTGAGAGCAAGGTGACGCCGTTGCTTGCCGCGTTCGACGAGATTCCCCAGGTCATTGCCCAGGCAAAGGGCCAGGAGCGCAACACGGTGCGTATCGACGTCGAGGCCGCCACGTCCATGACCGTCGACGCCATCGCGGCGTTTCGCGCGACGGTTCCGCAGGCCGCCTTCGTCATCAACCAGGCGAACAGCGAGGCCCGCTGGGACGTGCGGGTGCGCACGGAGGCCCGCGGGGCCGCGGCAAAACCGGATGCGCGTACATCCCAGGTGTTTCGCGAGCGCATATGCCTGGCCATCCCCAAGGAGCAGGCGAAGGGTAACGCGGCGTCTTTGGCGGATTTCGCCGACGCGCCGTTCGTATGTCTGGCGGGGACGCGCGGATTCCGCGGGGTGTGCGACGAACTGTGCCTGAAGGCGGGGTTCGCACCGAACGTGGTGTTCGAGTCGGACAGCCCCGATGTGGTCCGCAAGTTCATCGCGCTGGGGCTTGGCGTGGGGTTTTGGCCTGAACGCAGCTGGGGTGCGCTAGAGGGATCGGATGTGGTGCTGGCGCCGATCGCATATGCGGGGTTCGAACGCGATATCGTGGTGGAGACGGCCAAACACCCGCTCGGCCAGAAAGCCGCCGAGTTCCACGCGTTCTTACTCGACTTCATACGGCGGCGCATGGGCGAAGCGGACGCGTAAGGCGGAATGGGGCTTCGCAAGAAGAAGCGGGCGCGGGATACGCAAATCGCGCAGCAAGATATAAACAGCCGGCTGGCGAAGACCGAACGGGACGAGGCCTGACAGATAGTGCTACGTCCCCGAAACGTCAGTGCGCGGACGCGAGGAGACGACGCTGCTTCGGTTCGCCATGTCGACGCGGGCAATGTGACAGATAGTGCTACGTCCCCGAAGCGTCCTGAAACGAAAGGAAGCCCTCGCGCGTTTGCGCGGGGGCTTTCTTATGCGATGACGTTTGCTAACGCAAGGTTACAGCGCCAGGATGGGTGCGGCCACCTGCTTCTTGCGGGAGAGCACGCCGGGCATCCAAACGGACTTGTCGGTGCAGTCGATGTCGAAGGCGCGGTTGACGAAATCGGTGTCGCCCTCGCAGATGAACTGGCTGCCCTCGGCCAGGATGTCGGTGGCGAAGAACAGAACGAACTGGTAGCCCTTGTCCGCGACCAGGCCCTTGATGGCCTCGCGGATCTCGGCCTCGCGGCCGAGCACGGCCCGCAGGTCGACCGTTTCGTACTGGCCGATGTAGACCTTGTTGCCGTTGGACAGCTCGAACTCCTTGGCGTCGGCGTTGACCAGCTTGTCGACGGGCAGCTCGGCGGGATTGGAGCGGCACTTGAAGATGGACATGCCGTACTCGACCGGGTCGACGCCCACGGCAGCGGCCGTGCGGGCGATGATGTCGCGATCGAAGTCGGTGGTGGTGGGCGACTTCATGATGACGGTGTCGGTGAGCATGGCGCCGAGCAGCAGCGCGGCGATGCCCTTCGGCAGCTCCACGCCCTCGATCTCGAACTCGCGCGCCACGATGGCGGCGGTGGAGCCGACGGGCTTGGCGTTGAAGCGCAGCGGCTGCGCGGTGACCAGGCCTCCCAGACGGTGATGGTCGACGATCTCGACGATCTCGGCGGCGTCAAGGCCGTCGGCGGATTGCAGCGCCTCGTTGTGGTCGACGAGGATGACCTGCTGGCCCTCGGAAAGAGACTCGATCAGACGCGGCGCCTCGATGCCGTTCTCGCCCAGGATCCACTCGGTCTCCGGCGGAAGGCCGCCCAGACGGCATGCCTCGTAGACGGCGTCGGAACCAGCGCGCTTGGCCAGCTCGTTTTTCAGGTACGCATAGCCAACAGCTGCGCTGATGGCATCGTTGTCGGGGTTCTTGTGACCGAACACCAGGATGGGTGCCGCCATGTGATCGCTCCTTCGCTAGCCGGGTTACGCCCGGCCCTTCATCGTCCTACCCTTTTCGGCGCAGCGTTCGCAAATAGACGCAACGCCGACCACTCATTATAACCTCGCTTGCAGCACATGTTCAAAACCCTAGGGAACTGCCACGAACCGGGCGCAAACGGGAGATGCAAGCGGTGTTCGGGCGTAGCATCCGCCACCCCTCCGTGTCGCCGACACAGCATCGAGCGCGACGGCCGCCACCATGTAGGCGGCCCGGCGCCGAGCACGGTTCCTCCACGTGTTGGAACCGTTAACCGTGCGTAAACCGCTACGCGCGCCGGCGGCAAGCCGGTATAGTGTACGGAAACGGAAACGACCGCATAAGGCGGCGATGCGCGAAGGAGCGAACATGGAGACGATTGGGTTGACCGATATCATCGGGCCGGTGATGGTGGGGCCTTCGAGCAGCCACACCGCCGGCGCGCTGCGCATCGCGTACATGGCGCGCAAACTGGCCGGCGAACTGCCGGCGCACGTGGAGTTCCGCCTGCTCGGCAGCTTCGCGCATACGCTAACCGGCCACGGCACCGATAAGGCCCTAGTCGCCGGCATGCTCGGCTTCGCGCCCGACGACCTGCGCATCCGCAACTCGTTCGCGCACGCCCGCGAAGCGGGGCTCGACTTCACGTTCATCCCCCTGCCCGACTGCGACGACTACGAGCACCCCAACACCATCGACATCGTCATCGACACCGCCGAGGGTGGGCGCATGGAGGTGCGCGGCGAAAGCGTGGGCGGCGGCGCGGCCGTCATCCGCAAGATAGACGGGGTGGACGTCTACATCACCGGCGAGAGCCACTCGATCGTGGTGCAGCAGCGCGACCTGCCGGGCGTGCTCGCGCATATCGCCACCAGCCTTTCGGCGCACGGCGTCAACATCGCCACAGCCCGCCTGTACCGCGAGCAGCGCGGCGACACGGCATGGACCGTGCTCGAGACCGACCAGCGTATCAACGACGATGCGCAGGCGACCATCTTGGAAAACCCCTTGATCCGCGGCGTACGCGTCATCCCCGCCGCCTCGCTCGGCCAGACCCAGGCAACCATCGGGGAAGCCGAGCAGGCAGCGGCGCTCGAAAGCCTGCGCACGCTTGATTTCGCGAACGGGACGCAGCTGCTCGCGCTTTGCGCCGCACAGAAGGCCGCCATCTCCGAGGTGTTCCTGCGCCGCGAGGCGGCCGTGCAGCAGGCCGGCGGGCACGTCGACGGCACGGGCGCATACCTTGCCTACGCGCTGCGCGTCATGAAAGACGCCGCGTTCCTGCCGCTCGACGCGCCGGCCGCATCCATGGGCGGGCTTTTAGGCGGAGAGGCGCAACGCATGGCGAAGGTGCGCGATTCGGGCGCCGACGTGCTCGGCGAGCCCATAGCCAGCGCCTGCGCCTACGCGATGGCCGTGTTGGAGACCAATGCTTCCATGGGCCGCATCGTGGCGGCCCCCACCGCCGGATCGGCCGGCGTGATCCCCGGCGTGCTGCTTGCGCTGCAGAAGGCGAAGGGGTATTCCGACGAGCAGCTGCAGCGCGCGCTGGCCTGCGCCGCCGCCGTAGGCTACCTGATCACCCGCAACGCCACGGTCTCCGGCGCCGAGGGCGGCTGCCAGGCTGAGATCGGGTCGGCAGCGGCGATGGCCGCGGCGGCGTGCGTGGAGCTTGAGGGCGGCACGCCCGAGCAATGCCTCAACGCCGCCGGCAACGCGCTCACCAACATGATGGGCCTGGTATGCGACCCGGTTGCGGGCCTGGTGGAGGTGCCGTGCCAGAAGCGCAACGCCTCGGGCGCGGCAACAGCGCTGGTGAGCGCTCAGACCTCGCTTGCCGGCATCGGCAACCTGGTGGGCTTCGACCAAACGGTTGAGGCCATGTACAAGGTGGGCCGCAGCCTTCCCTTCGAGCTGCGTGAATCGGCCCTGGGCGGCCTGGCGGCAACCCCCGACGCCTGCGCTTGGTGCGAATCGCACATGTGCGGGAAATAGGAGGCCGCGTCGCCGGCCTTCCGCGCCCATACGCAAAACCAGCGCGAACAAGACGCCGTTGCGAACCATCAAGGCTCGCAACGTGAACACACCTCCGTCCCCTGTTCGCATAGCGCTACCGGCCGCTTGCCCGGCCACGCCGAGCGTGAACACACCTCCGTCCCCTGTTCAACAAGCGAAGCGCCCCGCAAACCGCCGAGGTTTGCGGGGCGCTTCTGTATGCAGGCCGCAGCGTGACGGCATCGTACCGTCGCTTTCGCCCTACCCTATTTTGACGATGGGCGCGTAGTCTTTCAGCAGCTTCTTCGTTTGGCCGGACTTGGAGAAACGGACGTAGAGCGTGTCGCCGTCCACCTTCGTCACCTTGCCGCGGCCAAACGTCTTGTGGTCGACGGTGTCGCCGGCGGCGAAGGTCATCTTAGCTGCCGCCTTCTTCTCCGCGCCGGGGCGCACGTAGGCGCCCGATACCGAACGACCTGCGCCGATGCGGTTCGTACGCACCTCGCGGCGTTCGCGCTCGGACCTGCCGCCGGGGGCGCTGGCGCTCGAGCGGCCGAACACGCGGCCGCCGCCCGCCTCCACGCCGCTGCCGGAGATGCCCTTGCGGCTGCCGCGCTTCTCCCAACCGGTGCCGGAGAAGCCCTGGCTGCCCACGCCCATGGTCTGGCGAAGCTCGCCGGGAATCTCATGGATGAAGCGCGACACCGGGTTAGCCTGCGTCTGGCCGAAGATCTGACGCGTGTAGGCACAGGTGAGGAACAGCACCTTGCGGGCGCGTGTGATGGCGACGTATGCCAGGCGGCGCTCCTCCTCGATGCCGGCGGCGTCGCCGACGCTGTTCATGTGCGGGAACAGCGTCTCCTCCATGCCCGCCACGAACACGCAGTCGAATTCCAGGCCCTTCGAGGCGTGCACCGTCATCATGGTGACCGCCTGACCGTCCTCGTCCATGGTGTCGAGGTCGGTGCGCAGGCGCACCCACTCCAAAAAGTCGGCCAGAGAATCGCCGCGCAGCACGCGCACGGGCTCGGCGGCTTCATCTTCCCCGCCCTGCTCGCCTACCGTGGGGGCGGCGTAATCGGCGTCCTCTTCGTCGTGGGTGTCCACGAACTCGTCGACTACGGACAGGAACTCCTGGATGTTCTCCACGCGCCCGCGCGCTTCGTCGGTGTTCTCCGCTTGCAAGGCGCTGATCAAGCCGGACTTGTCGATGACGGCCTCGATGCACTTGCGCAGATCGCCCGAGTAGGATTGCGCATCCTTGATGATCTGCACGAACTCCCCCACGCTGCGGCGCGTGGCGGCGCGCAGCTCGGGGTCGGCGATGGCGATTTCGGCGCCCTCCATGAACGTCATGTCCATCTCGCGCGCGAACTGCTCGATGCGCTCCACCGTGGACTTGCCGATGCCGCGGCGCGGCGTGTTGATGACGCGCTTGGCCGCGATGTCGTCGGCGGGGTTGACCACCAACGCGAGGTAGGCCATGACGTCGCGGATCTCGGCGCGGTCGAAGAATCGCGTGCCGCCGACGATGCGGTACGGAACGCCGGCGCGCAGCAGCATATCTTCAAGCATGCGCGACTGGGCGTTGGTGCGATAGAACACCGCCACCTGGTTGTAGGACAGCCCCTTCTGGCGCTGCTTCTCGATCTCGCCGGCGATCCAGCGGCCCTCGTCGCGCTCGTCGGAGGCCATGTACACGTGGATTTTCTCGCCATCTTCCTGGTCGGTGAACAGCTTCTTCACCTTGCGATGCTGGTTGTTCGCGATGACGGCGTTGGCCGCCGCCAGCACGTTGCCCACGCTGCGGTAGTTCTGCTCCAGCTTCACCGTGGTGCACTGGGGGTAATCCTTCTCGAACTCCAGGATGTTGCGGATATCGGCGCCACGCCAGCTGTAAATGGACTGGTCGTCGTCGCCCACCACCATGATGTTGCCGTGCTGCTCGGCCAGAAGGCGTGTGATCTCGTACTGTGCATGGTTGGTGTCCTGATACTCGTCCACCATGATGTAGCGGAAACGCAGCTGATAGGCCTCGAGCACGTCGGGATGGTTCTTCAGCAGCAGGTACGCGTACAGCAGAAGGTCGTCGAAGTCGAAGGCGTTAGCCTGCTTCAGGCGTTCCTGCAGCTTCTCGTAGACGCGCGCGGCCACCTTGCCCACCGGGTCGTTGGCCTCCTTGGCGAAGTTGCCGGGCACCTTCAGCTCGTTTTTCGCCGTGGAAATGCGGTTCATCAGGGCGTTTATGGGAAAGCGCTTCGGGTCGATGTCCAGCTCGGCCATGATCTCCTTGTACAGGCGCTTCTGGTCGTCGGTGTCGTAGATGGTGAAGCTCTTCGAGAATCCCAGGCGCTCGGCGTCGGCACGCAGCATGCGCACGCACATGCTGTGGAAGGTGGACACCCACATGCCGCGGCTGCGCGGGCCGACCAAGCCCTGCAAGCGCTCGCGCATCTCGGCGGCCGCCTTGTTGGTGAACGTGATGGCCAAGATCTCCCACGGCGCCACGTTCAGATCCTCCAGGATGTGCGCGATGCGGTACGTGAGCACGCGCGTTTTGCCTGATCCAGCACCAGCCAAGACCAAAAGCGGGCCTTCGGTGCATTCGACGGCCTGACGCTGGGGGCCGTTGAGCGTGGTGATGTCGACGGGCATAGGGCTTCCTAACATGATGTTCACGTGCGGTTGCAAGTTCAAAGCGCCCAAAGGCGCGACTGATGATTGTACCGCTTCCGAGCGGCGCGCGCCCTATCCGCGCCAAGCATGCACAGCATGGCCAGAGGATGTTCGATTCCGCGCACGAAAAAAGGCGGACCGGTTTCCCGATCCGCCTTCGCCATGCTATGCAAAACGCTTTGCGAGCGCTAGACGATCTTCTTCCCAAACACCGCGGCGATCTCGCGCAGCTCTTCGACCAAGACGCGGAACTGCGCCGGGGTCAGCTGCTGCGGGCCGTCGGAAAGCGCCGCCGGCGGGTTGGGATGCACCTCGATCATGATGGAGTCGGCGCCCACGGCCACCGCAGCGCGCGCCAGGCTGGGCACCAGGTCGCGAACGCCTGCCGGATGGGAAACGTCCACGCAGATGGGCAGCAGGCTTTGCTTGTGGATGACGGGCACGGCCGAGATGTCGAGCGTGAAACGCGTGGCCGTCTCGAACGTGCGCAGGCCGCGCTCGCACAGCACCACGTTGTCGTTGCCCTCCATGGTGATGTAGTCCGTTGCCGCCAGCCACTCGGCAATGGTGCCCGCGAAGCCGCGCTTGAACAGCACCATCTTGTGGGAGTCCTTCGTGACCTTGCCGATGTTTTTCAGCAAGCTGAAGTTCTGGAAGTTGCGGGCGCCCACCTGCAAGCCGTCCACATAGGAATGCACCAGCTCGCAATGCTCGGAGTCCATGACTTCCGTAAGGGTTTTCAGGCCGTACTTCTCGCCGCCGGCCTTCATGATCTTAAGGGCTTCCTCGCCAAGACCCTGGAAGCTATGCGGGTTGGTACGCGGTTTGTACGCGCCGCCGCGGATCCAGGTCAGGCCAAGGTCGCTGATGCACTCGGCCACTTCGAAGAACTGCTCCTCGCTTTCGACCGAGCAAGGGCCGGCATAGATGGTTATCTCGTCGGTACGAGTGCCGTAATCCGGCAGTTTCGCTTCGATTCTCTGCTCGCTCATGCTGACGGGGTCTCCTTCATGACTTTCAGGATAGTACCGTAGATCTCGCGGAGGTTATCGTTATAGAGCGGGCCCTCGTTATAGCTGTCCACCTTCTCGAAGATCTCCTCTTCGCGTTTGGGGTCGTACAGACCCAGGTGCGCACCGGGCTTCAGGCCGCGGATGACCAGCGAATGACCGGCGCGCTTGTTGAGCAGCGCGACGATCTGGCGGTCAAGCTCGTCGATCTTTGCACGATGTTCCTGGATCTGCTCGAACGAGCTGTTCTGATCAGACATCGGCGTTCCTTCCTGTTCTTGAGCGGTAACGAGCATGGCCGCGCGGCGCGTCGAGTACCAGACGCGCGCCGTGCAGGACGAAAGCGGCCCTCGTGTGCGCATCATGATAGCAAAACCACGGGCCGATTCCGGAAATTCTGAGGAATAAAGTAGGTAAATGGGGACAGCGCACCGACCCGGTTACAAAACAGCCGAGAAGGTAGCCAGCAACGGGATGGTGACCAGCGCCAAGATGGTGGTGATGAAGGTGCCCTGCGCCATGGTCTTGGCGTCGCCGCCGTACTGGTAGCAGAACATGGTGCCGTTGGTTGCCACAGGCATGGCCGCCAACACCACGACCACCCCCAGCAGCGCGCCGCCGGCAAGAGGGCGCATGACAGCGAAGATGAGCAGCGGGGTGGCCACCATGCGCACCAGGCACGCAATCCACAGGCGAGGGGTGCCCATAAGCTTGGCGGCGGGAAGGTTCGCCAGCGACGATCCCACGATGAGCAGCGTGGCGGGCGTGGTGAAGCTGCCGATGGTGGAAAGCGCGGGGCCGACCACGGGCACGGCATGCACGCCGCAAAACGCCAATGCCATGGTGATAAGCGTGGCGATGTTGCAGGGCGTAACGAAATCGCGCCAGCTCATGCGCACCTTGACGCCATATTCGTTGTCCGATGCGATAAGCCATGCGCCGAAGGTGAACGACAGCAGGTTGAACACGATGTTGTACACAACCGCGTATACGACCGTCTGCGGACCGAAGATGGCGGACAGCACAGGATAGCCGATGAAGCCCGTGTTGCCGAAGATGAGCATGAAGCGGTATACGCCGCGCCGGCCGTCGGGGATGCGCAACGCATAGGTGACCAGGTAGGCGATGGGGATGAACAGCGCGTAGCTGAGCATGGAAAGCCCGATGATCTGCCCCATAAGCATAGGGTCGGGCAAGCTGTCCACGTTGAGCACCGATGCCAAGATCAGCGCCGGCAACGTGGCGCTCAGGACAAGCCCCGAGAGCTTCTTGTCGAAATCGGCGTCCATAACGCCCGTTTTCTTGCAGATATAGCCGACGCCAATGGCGGCGAACAGGGCCACCATCTGCGTGAAGATGCTGCTGAACTGGCTAAGCACCGCTTCCCTTCCCTTTCCCCGTGCATTGCATGAGCTCACGGAGCAGGGCGGGAAAGCGCCGGGCGCGGACCGTTACGCCAAGATGCCCGCGGTTTGCAGCGCGAAGACGCCGAGCACGAGCGCGCCCACCACGATGCGGTACCAACCGAACGCCGTGAAGTCGTTCTTCTTAATGTACCCCATCAGGAACTTGATGGACACCATGGACATGACGAACGCCGAAACCACGCCCACCTCGAGAACGACCGCCTCGGTTGCCGTCATAGCAAGGCCCGCGGCCGCGAACTTGATGCATTTCACCAGGCCCCAGCCGAACATGATGGGGATGGCCAGGAAGAACGTGAACTCCGCCGCGGCGGTCCTGCTGCAGCCGCACAGCATGCCGCCGATGATGGTGGCACCCGAACGAGAGGTGCCGGGGATGATGGCGAGCACCTGGAAACAGCCGATCTTCAGAGCCGTCCTCCAATCGATGTCGTCGACATCCGCGATGCGGAAGATGCTGCACTCGGCGGCCGCGTCAAGGTCGGCGGCGCAGGCATGTGCGGGCGCGAGGTGCGCCGGAACCTGCACGCGGGCATGACGGCCGCGCGGGGTCGAAGGCCACTCGGCACGGGCGTGTGCCTGGTTTTGCACGACGGCGCGGGCGCGGCGCATGCGGCGGCGGTTGCGACGTTCCATGACGATGAACACCACGCCGTACAAAATGAGCATGGCGGCAACGGTGACCTTGTTGTAGAAATGGGCGTTCACCCAGTCGTCGAGCAGGATGCCCACGATGGCGGCAGGGATGCATCCGATGGCCACCATCCCCCACAAACGCCAGGTCGCGCGCTTCTCGTCGGCGTTTTTGCGCGGGCTCAACGGGTTGAGCTTATGGAAGTACAGCGTGAGCACAGCCAAGATGGCGCCGATCTGGATGACCACCAGAAACAACGCAAGGAACTCCGAGGATACCTGGAGCTGCACGAAATCGTCGACGAGGATCATGTGGCCCGTCGAGGAGATGGGCAGCCATTCGGTGACGCCCTCGACGATGCCGATCAATAGGGATTTCAACGCTTCGATGATCATGTTCCGCCTTTCGGTGAGCCGTACGCGTGCGGGCGCGGGTCCGATGAGCCTACGATGCCGCACGGATTCGAAATTGTAGAAGGCGGCCATGCGACGCGCGCGCCACGCCCGATAAACCAGAGCGGGCGCACGATTTCTTTACCTGCCCTTGATGTTTGAGGAGCAAAACGCAGGCCGTAACGTGGACCTTGCGTAGCGTTGTGTTGAAGATACGCAGCCGACAAGTATGGATTAGCGCAGCTTAATGTACAATCGCCGATACGAAAACGCAGAGAACAGTGCAGCCGCAAGCGCGGCCGGGCAGCGTGATACAACCGAAGAAGGAGCCTCTAGTGAGCACCGCATCGTCCAGTTCCACCAACCAGAAAGTCGTCGTGTTCGACTTCGGCGCGCAGTACGGGCAGCTGATCGCCCGCCGCGTGCGCGATTTGAACGTGTACTCGGAAATCGTCCCGTGCGACATCACCGCCGACGAGGTGCGCGAGATGGCGCCGGCCGCCATCATCCTGTCCGGCGGCCCGGCATCCGTCAACGCCGAGGACGCGCCGCGCGTCGACCCCGCCATCTACGAACTGGGCGTGCCGATCCTGGGCTTCTGCTACGGCCATCAGGTCACCTCCGTCACCTTGGGCGGCAGCGTGTACCACCCCGAGGTGGGCGAATACGGCCCGGCCACGCTGCACGTCTCCGGCGGCGACCTGTTCGCGGGCACGCCCGCCGATCAGACCGTGTGGATGAGCCACTTCGACGCCGTGAAGGACATCCCCGAGGGCTTCACCGTGGTCGCCTCCACCGATGTGTGCCCCGTCGCCGCCATGGAGTGCCCCGAGCGCAAGATCTACACCACGCAGTTCCATCCCGAGGTCAAGCACACCGAGTTCGGCAACCAGATGCTGAAGAACTTCCTGTTCGACATCTGCGGGCTTGAGCCGAACTGGACCATGGACAACCTGGTGGACACCCTGACCGCCGACTTCCGCGAGAAGGTCGGCTCCGACCGCGTCATCCTGGCCCTTTCGGGCGGCGTCGACTCCTCCGTGGTGGCCGCGCTGGGCGCTCGTGCCGTCGGCAAGCAGATGACCTGCGTGTTCGTCAACCACGGCCTGCTGCGCAAGGGCGAGCCCGAGCAGGTCGAGGACGTGTTCACCAAGCAGTTCGACGTCGACTTCATCCATGTTCACGCCGAGGAGCGCTACGCCAAGCTGCTCGACGGCGTCACCGATCCCGAGCAGAAGCGCCGCATCATCGGCACGCAGTTCTGGGAGGAGTTCTTCACCGTGGCCCAGCAGCTCGACGGCGTGAAGTACCTGGCCCAGGGCACCATCTACCCCGACATCATCGAATCCGGCGCGCGCAAGACGGGCGGCAAGGCGGCAACCATCAAAAGCCACCACAACCTCATCCCGTTCCCCGAGGGCGTGCACTTCGACCTGATCGAGCCGCTCGACCACTTCTTTAAAGACGAGGTCCGCGCGCTCGGCACGGCGCTGGGGCTTCCCGACCACATCGTGCATCGCCAGCCCTTCCCCGGCCCGGGTCTTGCCATCCGCATCATCGGCGCGGTTTCCCCCGAGAAGCTTGAGATCCTGAAGAACGCCGACGCCATCGTGCGCGAGGAGCTTGACGCGTACAACCAGCGCCTGTTCGAGGAGACCGGCGAGCGCAACAGCGAGCACAGCTGCTGGCAGTACTTCGCCGTGCTGCCCGACATCAAGTCGGTAGGCGTCATGGGCGACGAGCGCACCTACCAGCGCCCCATCATCCTGCGCGCCGTGGAAAGCTCCGACGCCATGACCGCCGACTGGGCGAAGCTGCCCTACGAGCTGCTGGCGAAGATCTCGAGCCGCATCGTGGCCGAGGTGCCGGGCGCCAACCGCGTGTGCTACGACATCACCCCCAAGCCCCCCGCGACGATCGAGTGGGAGTAGGCTGATAGGGTTCTGACCTGCACTTTTGAGTGCCGTACTGT
>NZ_CABQJR010000012.1 GCF_902464545.1 uncultured Senegalimassilia sp. | reverse complement strand
GCCGCGAGTTCGGCGTCACGCGCGAGCGCATCCGCCAGATCGAGAGCAAGACGCTTGCCAAGCTGCGTCATCCTTCCCGTTCCAGCAAGCTGAAGGATTACCTGGAAGATTAATCGAAACGCGGGTCGAAAGGCCCGCGTTTCTTTTCGAGCGGCAAACGCCCTTAGCTAGACCCACCGCCCATGAAAGGCACCCAGATGACTTCTCCCGCATACGATGAATATGAGTTCTTCGCCAGCTGCCTGGCTGGGTTCGAGCAATATCTTGCTGACGAGCTCAAGCGCTTGCGCGCCCGCCGCATCCGCCCGCTGCACGGCGGTGTGGCGTTCTTCGGCACGGCGGCCGTGGCCCAGCGCGTTTGCCTGTGGTCTCGTTTGGCCTCGCGTGTCACGCTGGTGGTCAAGCGCGTGAACGCCGGCGATGCCAGCCTGCTTTACGAGGGCATCCGCCGTATCCCCTGGCATGAGGTCATCGCGCCCGGGGCCAGCATCGCCGTCCGCGCGCACGGCATGAACGAGGAGCTTCGCAACACGCATTTCACCGAGTTGAAGGTCAAGGACGGCATCTGCGACGCGCTCAGGGAGCGCACGGGATCGCGCCCCGATGTGGATAGCGCCAACGCCGACGCCAACATCGACGTGCGCATCCGCGATAGCCGGGCCACCGTCTCGTTGGACCTTTCCGGCGAATCGCTGTACGCACGTGCGTATCTGGAGTCCGATGCGGGTCAGGACGCCCCGCTTGAGTGCGCCCTGTCCGCGGGTGTTTTGGCCATGTGCGAGTGGGATGGCATGTGCGACGCCGCCGCGTTGGTCGACCCGGCATGCGGCGACGGCTCGCTGGTGGTGGAGGCTGCCGCGGCGGCGTGCGATATGGCTCCGGGCCTGGCGCGCAGCTGCTGGGGCTTCATGGGTTGGGCGGCGTTCGACGAGCAGGCTTGGAATCGTTTGCTCGACGAGGCGGACGAGCGTTTCGAGGAAGGCCTGGAGGCCGTCGGCGGCGCCGGTGCGGCAAATGCCTCGGCCTCCGACCGCCCCGATCTTGAGCGTGTGCGCATCGTGGGCGCCACCAACTCAAGCCCTGCCATCGCCCGCGCCCGCAACCGTGCCAAGCGCGCCGGCTTGCGTCAGGTGGTCAGCATCGAGCTGGGCGATGCGCATACCGTGGCGGATATGGCAAAACGTGCTTGCGACGTAGCTGAGCGGCTGCAGAGCAGGCGTGGGGCCGATAACGGTCAGGACAAGCTGTGCCCGTGCCTGGTGGCATCCAATATGCCGGCAGGCGACCGCATCCAGTCCGAGGCTTGCGCCCAGGCGGAGGCTGCGGCGTTCGTGAAGGCGGCTGCAGCGGTTCCGGCGGGCAGCCTGTATGCCGTCGCCGGCGGGCAGGGCGTGCAAGGGCGCTTCGGCGTCGATGCAGCCGACACGTTGCGTTTCGGCCGCGGACGCGTGGAGACCCAGGTGTTGCTGTTCATGCGGCCCCCGGCGCAGCTTGCCCAGGCCGTGGTTCCCGATGCCAACGGCGGGGCGGAGCATAAGGTCGAGGTGTTCGAGGAGTCCTCGCAGCAGTTCGCCGACCGTCTGCGCAAGGTTGCCAAGGAGCGCCGCAAGTGGGCGCGTCGCGAAGGCGTTACGTGCTATCGCGTCTACGATGCCGATCTGCCGGATTATTCCGCCGCCATCGATGTGTACACCGGTGCGGGCCAGGCAGCAGGCAACACGTACCTGCATATCGCCGAATACGCGCCGCCGCGCTCCATCGACCCCGATAAGGCGCGCCGTCGCTTTGACGACATCCTCACCTTGGCGCCCGTGGTCTTGGGCGTTCGCCCCGACCACGTGTTCTCCAAGGTACGCTGTCACGACAAGGGCGGCGGGCAGTACCGTGGTGCGGGAAAGCGCAATTACGTTACCCACGTTGACGAAGCAGGGTGCCTGCTCGAGGTCGATCTTGCCGGCTACCTGGATACAGGCCTGTTCCTCGATCATCGCGACACGCGCGCTATGGTGCGCAAGATGGCCGCGGGCAAGCGTTTCCTTAATCTGTTCGCCTACACGGGTTCGGCGACGGTCCAGGCTGCGGCAGGCGGGGCGGTGGAAACCGTTACGGTCGACCTGTCGCAAACCTATCTGGATTGGGCCGAGCGCAACATGGAGCAAAACGGGTTCACCGGGCGTGCGCACAGCTTCGAGCGCGGCGACGTGATGAACTGGATCACCGATTGCCGACGCAGCCCGCGCCGCTTCGATTTAATCTTTGTGGACCCGCCCACGTTCAGCAACTCGAAATCCATGGGCAAGCGCACCTGGGACGTGCAGCGCGACCACGTCGAGCTGCTGGTGGGCGTCTCCCGCTTGCTGACCAAGGAGGGCACGGCGGTGTTCAGCTGCAATCTGCGCTCGTTCAAGCCCGACATGGAGCAGCTGGGCAAGTACGGGGTTGCGCTCGAGGACATCACGGCGCAAACCATCCCGCATGATTTCGAACGCAATCCGCGCATCCACAAGTGCTATCTGGTGAAGCGCGCGTAACAAGGGTATCGGCAAACTGGCGATATGGCGTTTAGTTTGCAATATATAGGGCAGGGGCCTGAAAGCCGCATCGCTTTCAGGCCCCTGCTGTTTGCTAGGCCTTGCTTGCCATCTTGATGGGCGGGCGCACCCCGCCCATCAAGCGCACAAAGAAGTTCACCACGAACCCGGTGAGAACCGCCGCTGCCACGGTGCCTTCGCGGACGCCCGTCACGTTTCCCATGGTGGCAAGCGAAACCGCGCAGGCGATGATGACACAGCTGATATCGAACCCGACTTTGGTGTGGCCGAAGTTCCACCCGGTTTTCGAGGTGATGGCGGCAACCAGGGCTTCTCCGCAGTTCATGGCCACGTTCGCCACGACCGTGCACGAGACGCCCGCTGCGAGCGTGAGAATGCCGAGGGCGAGCATGCCCAGGGATTCGACGTAGTTCGCGGGTGCAAACCAGGAAAGCAGGCTTGCGAACATATCGATGCTCAGGCTGAACAGCACGCTGATGGGAATCTGCAGCAACGCCAAGGGTTGGAATCGGCGGCGCAGGATGATCACCTGTCCAAGCAGCAGCAGGAGGTTCCAGAAGAACATGAACACGCCGTACGAGACGCTGGGGAAGGCCACGCTGAGCACATATCCCGTTGATGATATCGGGGTGTTTCCCGTAGCCGATTTCGTGACGATGACGATGCCTGCGGCCATGACGACGATCCCGATGGCAAGCAGGCACCAGCGTAGCGCTAGGCGTTGCTTCATAGTTCTTCTTTCTGTTGGAGGGGTCGGGTAAAACGCCATACCAAGAATGGTCGAGTGAAACCCTATTTCGATTGTAGGTATACCGGAGAATTCCTGCAACCAAACTTTTTCAAAAAAGTTGAAATCAGGGGTTGCGTGGTAGGGTCCTTTCGCGTAGTATATATCGAGCGCGCTACGAAGTACGCAACACGGTCGCTTGGCTCAGCGGGAGAGCATCGCCTTCACACGGCGGGGGTCACAGGTTCAAATCCTGTAGCGACCACCACGAATGACAAGGTCGGAATCAAGTGGTTCCGGCCTTTTTCTTTCAGGCGGGTGGCAGCAGGCAGCTTGCAGGAAATGCCGCATGCTTCAAATGCGTCGAAGCCGGCTTCTTGCCGAGCTTCGCATATACTTCGAAAGCGGTAGGGGGTGCTTCGCGAAAGCGAGCATCGTCGTGATAATGCGGGCCTGTAGCTCAACGGTGGAGCAGGGGACTCATAATCCTTTGGTTCTCGGTTCGAATCCGGGCGGGCCCACCAAAACTTTTAAGGCCAGGAGCTTGCTGCTCCTAGCCTTTTCTTTTGCATCATTCCGGTATTGGGAATCGGCGCGGTTCGTTGGCAGCGGGTTGTGCTCGCGCCATGGGATAGCTGGCCATGCATTCCTCATCTTGTCGCCGGGTCACCGCCGAAATCTGGCAGTAAGGGCAATCATGGGGGCAATGAAAATGCCGCCTGGATATCCGGCGGCATTTTCATTGCTTCGCTTATGCGCAGTGAGTTTCGCTTAACCGACTAACAGTTAGAACCCAAGGTCCTCGGCGATCAAGATCACCTTGATGCGGCCGGCTTGGCGGCTGTGGCGCGTTACCACCACGTTGCAGCACATGCATCCGGCGTCGTGGCAGTTGCCGCAAACGCCCGTGCGCTCGCAGGGCGTATTCGTGTGCAGGCGCGCGGCGTTCGGCGGGCATGCCATGGTGTGAATGCGCTTGATGCCGGCGTCCACGTCCTCCACCACCTTGTTCATGCCCACCAGCACGTATACTTCACGCGGGCCATGCAACAGGCAGGCAAGGCGGTTGGAGTTGCCGTCGATGTTGACCAGTTCGCCTTTGCGCGTGATGGCGTTGGCGCTCATGAAGAAGCAGTCGCTGGCGAAGTGCTGCAGCAAGATCTCACGCGCTTCCTTGGGCGTGGTCGCTTTCGCGCGGTCGATCATACGGTAATCGCCGGCTTCCAGCATGGACTTCACGCCCGTTTCCTTGAACGTCTCCGTGCCGCCCCAGGCGATGGAGGCGCCGGCGGGCACCAGCTTGCGCACGAGCTCCACGGCATCGGCGGAGGTTTCGCAGTAATGGCCTTCCATGTTGCGACGCTCAAGCTGCTTGATGATGGTTTGCGCCGTTTGCGCGAATGCAAGGGTGCGGGGGTTTTCCATGGTGCGCTCCTTCTCTCGTCTGGCGGGTGGTTCCCATTGTGCCACGTTTCGATGTCGCGGTTGCATTGCGGCTGGAAAACGGCTTCAGATGGTTCGCGCCCGCATCGGGCATAAGCGCTATACTGGAACAACTACTGAATTCCCGCCTAACTATGAATGTGAGGGCATAATGGGCGATAGCTTCGAAGCCAGCAAGAAACGTAGCGATGAGATTCGCGCCGACCTTTCCGTGAACCCGGGCAAATACTGCATGCTCACGGGCGACCGCCCCACGGGCAGGCTGCATCTGGGTCATTACTTCGGCACCATCCGCGAGCGCGTGGCGCTGCAGAACCTTGGCGTCACCTCCCGCATTATCATCGCGGACTACCAGGTCATCACCGACCGTGACACCACGGCGAACATCCAGGACAACGTGTACAACATGGTTATCGACTACCTGGCCTGCGGCATCGACCCGGAGAAGACCATCATCTTCACCCACTCGCAGGTGCCGGCGCTCAACCAGCTCATGCTGCCGTTCCTTTCCCTGTGCACCGAGGCTGAGCTTGAGCGCAACCCCACGGTGAAGTCCGAGCAGGAGGCCTCCGGCCACGCGCTCACCGGCCTTTTGCTCACCTATCCCGTGCACCAGGCCTGCGACATCCTGTTCTGCAAGGGCAACATCGTGCCCGTCGGCAAGGATCAGCTGCCGCATATCGAGCAAACCCGTCAGATCGCCCGCCGCTTCAACGAGCGCTACGGCCACGTGTTCCCCGAGCCCGAAGGCCTGCTCACCGACGCCGTGCTCATCCCCGGCCTTGACGGTCGCAAGATGTCGAAGAGCTACGGCAACGCCATCAGCCTGTCGGCCACGGCCGAGGAGACGGCGAAGCTTATCAAGAAGTCCCAGACCGACTCCGAGCGCTTCATCACCTTCGATCCCGACAATCGCCCCGGCGTGTCGGCGCTTATCACCACGGCGTCGCTGTGCACCGGCCGCGGCGAGCAGGAGATCGCCGAGGAGATCGGCAACGGCGGTTCGGGTCAGCTGAAGAAGTACGTCACCGAAAGCGTGAACGATTTCCTGGCTCCTATCCGCGAACGCCGTGTGGAGCTTATGGGCGACATGGACTACGTGAAGGACATCCTGCGCGAGGGCAATCGCCGCGCCAACGAGATCGCGAACCAAACCTTGGAAGAAGTACGCGAAGCCATGGGCATGGTGTACTAGGGAAACGAAAAGCCGCCCTCTGGCGGCTTTTCGTTTGGCGGGCGCATAGTCGGCGCCTATGCGCGTCGGGCCGGGCAACATGCCCGGCCCGATTGTCTCTGCGGCATTATACGCGTTATTTGCAGGCTGGCGAAGCGCTTTCGGCGAAGCGACGGCAAGCTCCGCAACGCGCTTCTCACGAAGCAATGGCGCGCGGTGCGAAACGTGCGTTACGACTCGTCCTCCTCCACGTAGATGCCCTCCTGCCCAAGCACCGTGGCGAACGTGCGGAAGAACACCTTCGCATCCAGCAGGAAGCTTACGTGCTTGACGTAGTACACATCCAGCGACAGGCGCTGCTTCCAGGGCAGGGAGTTGCGGCCGTACACGGCGGCGTAACCGGTGATGCCGGGCTTCACCGACAGCTTCAGGCCCTCTTCGCCTTCGTAGAGTTCGGTCTCGCGGCGCAGGTCGGGGCGGGGGCCGACAACCGACATATCGCCGAGCAGCACATTGAAGAACTGGGGCATCTCGTCCAAGCTGGTCTTTCGCATGAACGCGCCGATCTTGGTCATGCGGGGGTCGTCGGCGCCGTTGTAGGTGCTGCCGTCCTCCATGATCAGGTCAGGGGCGTTCACGCGCATGCTGCGCAGCTTGTACATCTTGAAATCCACGCCGTCCTTGCCCACGCGCGGCGCGTTGTAGAACACCGGGCCGCCATCTTCCAGCTTGATGATCGGTGCGAGCACCGCGATGATGAGCAGCACGAACGGCAGCGCGATGAGCCCGATGACGATGTCCCAGATTCGTTTTCCGAAGCGTACGTACATCAGCGCGCACCCTCCGCCTTCGCCTGCGAGATGGCCTGGTGCAAGCAACGGCATACCTCGTCGATGTCCGCATCGGTGAGCTTGGTGTGCAGCGGCAGGGTAATCTCGTTCTCGAATTGGGCCAGGGCATTGGGGAAGTCGGCGATGTCGAACCCGAGGTTGCGATAGGCCGTGAGCAGCGGCAGGGGCTTGTAATGCACGTTGGTGGCAACGCCGTCCTCGGCCATCAGCTCGATAGCGCGGTCGCGCAGCTGTCGCCCGCAACCGTTCAGGCGCACGAGCATCAAATGGCCGCTCGAAGACTCCTGGTATACGTCGGCGCGCGCAGCGGCATCGTCGGCGTTGCAGGCGTCGGAGCCGTCGGCTGCGCGATAGTGCTGCAGGATGGACACGTCAAGGTCGGCCAGGTTGCGCGTGTATCGCGCGACCATCTGACGGCGTCGTGCGAGCATGCCCGGGTAACGGCGTAGCTGCGCCAGGCCCAAACCCGCCTGCAAGTCGGTCATGTTGCACTTCCAGCCAGGGAAGGCCACATCATATTCCCAGGCGCCGGCCTTGGTCTTGGCGAGCGCATCTTTGGACTGGCCGTGCAGCGACATGAGCATGAAGTCGTGATACAGCTCATCGGGATCGAACAGGTCCTCGCGCCAGGTGACGGCGCCGCCTTCGGCCGTGGTGAAGTTCTTCACCGCATGGAAGCTGAACGTGGTAAGGTCGGCAACCTGGCCTGCGTGCTTGCCATGGCGCACGCTGCCGAGCGCATGCGCCCCGTCGGTGACCACGGCGATGCGGCCGATGGCCTGCTGACGGGCGTTTGCGGGCGTGAAAGCGCCGCCGAAGGCGTCGATGGCGGCGAACAGGGCGTCGTAATCGCACATGACGCCGCCTAGGTCGACGGGGATGACGGCCTTCGTACGCGGGGTGATGAGCCTCTCCAGCTGCGCGTAATCCATTTCGTAGCTGTCGGGCGCCACGTCGCACAGCACGGGCGTCGCGCCCACGTGGCAGATGGGCGAGCAGCTGGCGGTGTAGGTGTAGGCGCTCGTGATCACCTCGTCGCCCGGGCCGATGCCGAGCGCGCGCAGGGCGCACTCGAGCGCGGCCGTGGCCGACCCCAGGCAGGCTACGCGCGGCGTGTCCAAAAAGGCGGCCAGCTCGCGCTCAAGCTGCTTGGTCTTCGGGCCCGTGGTGATCCATCCGCTTCTCAGCGCGTCGGCGACCTCGGCGATTTCCGCCTCGGTGATATCGGGCGGGGAAAACGGTATGCGGATCTGTTCGGACATGGTATCTCCTTAGCTATCCGGCTTAAGCGTCTGGCGCGTGAACGCATGCTGACGCAAGGCGGTTTTCATTCGATGATGACGCAAACCGCGGCGCTTATATCAGATTGCGTAGCAAATTCACGATGGCAAGGTATGAGGTTCGCTGGTCGAACTCCCGCTCGGCCACGGCGCGCCCGCGCGCTCCCATGATCTTGCGCAGCGATGGGTTGCGTGCCAGCTCCTCGAGCACATCTGCGAGCGCCTCGGGGTTTTCGGCCACCACGTTCAGCCCGAAGCCGTCGGTGGTCACCTTGTTGCGGAATTCCGGCGAAGATCCGGTGTTGATCATGGGCTTTCCGGAGGCAAGGTAGTCGCCGATTTTCGTGACGATGCTCTGGACCGCGCTTTTCACCAGGGAGTTCACGGTTATGTCGCTTGCGCGAAGCCAGGCGGCCATGCTGCCGTGGTCCTGATAGCCCAAAAACTCCACGGGAGCGTTCTCCTGTCGGGCAAGCTCTTCGAGGCGTTGCCGGTCGGGGCCGTCCCCTAAGACCTTGACCTTCACGGGAGGGAAGGGGCGATGGCGCTTGGCGGTTCCCGCTGCGGCAGTGCGCGCGCTATGGGCCGCGCGGCGCTTCTCGAGCAACGCCGCCGCCTTGATAAGGGTTGCCAGATCATAGCTGGCGCCGAGCGTGCCGGCGTAGACGGCCCACAGCTCGCCCTCGGGCTTCACCACGTCGGCCATGTGCTCGCGAGCGCCCTCGTCGAACGCCGCAAGGTCGTTGCCCACGTACACCGTGGCATGGGGGTAGGGCGTCGTGCGGTCCTTCGCCGGGCGCGCCGTGTACTCATCCGAGGTTCCAACGGCGCCGGAAAGCAGCTGGTAGACGCGTTTTGCATCGCGGGCGAACGGGTAGAACGCCACATCGCTGAGCACGGGGATGTTCACCACCATGCGCATGGCCTCGGGCCACAGGTCGTTGATATCGGCCACATAGGGGATGTTGTGCTCGGAAGCGTATTCCGCGCACACGCGCGCCACGTCGTTGGGCGGGATCTCGGAGTAGATGAGCGAGTAGCGGCCCGCGGTGCGCTCGAAGCGCTCGCGCAGGTTCTTCGCCGCCACGCGGTGGCTGCGGATGCGCTGCAGGTCCAAGTTGCGCGTGTAGCCCGGCTCGTCGATGAACACCACGTTGTAAGGAAGGCCCTGATAGCAGGTCTTCGAGGTGTCGCGCTGGGCCTTTTCCCAGTGCTGGAACGACGAGGTGATCAGGTCCACGTCGAAGCCCTGCTCGACGAGCATTTCGGAAAGGACGCGGAAGCGCGTGTAGCCGCGCGTCTCGTCGCCGAGCTTGACGCCCATGGTGATCACGGCGATGCGGGGGCGCGGGCGCGCCTGGGCGCGCTGTGTGTAGGTTTGCGTATTCATACAAGCAAGTATACCAAGCCCGCGCCACGCCGTGCTCGGCGAACAGCGAACCCCCACGAGCCCCGTAGGATTCGCTCCGGCCGCGCTCGCGGGGCTTGCGGATTCGCCCTTCGTTGTCGAACGCGACGGCGGGAGCGACGGCGCGCTGATCCCCGCGTGGTTGCGCTGAAACGCCCCCAGGTGCGGCGGTTCTTGCGAATCGCCGGCGTTTCCTGCCTCGGGCGGGGCGATGGGGGCTTCCCGGCAAACGCCGTCCTTGTGCGCGGCTTGAGCTTCGCCTATTATTAGAAGTTGCGCATTCGCGCGCGCAAATAGGGCTCTTGGCGCCCGTTGCGTCGTATCCAACCAAGTGATCGGGAAACGTATGATCCAATTGCAGCACGTGTGCAAGACGTATGGCGAAGGCGAAAACGCTCATCATGCGCTGCGCAACGTGAACCTTACCATCAACGATGGCGACGTGTTCGGCATCATCGGCGCCTCGGGCGCCGGCAAATCCACGCTCGTCCGCTGCCTGAACCTGCTCGAGCGACCGACCGAGGGCGCCATCCTCTACGACGGCCGCGATATCACGGGCCTGTCCGGTCGCGCGCTGCTCGAGCTGCGCAGCCAGGTGGGCATGATCTTCCAGAACTTCAGCCTGTTCCAGCAGCGCACCGTCTTGCGCAACGTCACCTTCCCGCTCGAGCTTCGCGGCGAGAAGGGCGAGGCGGCCCGCAAACGCGCCATGGAGCTGCTCGAGCTGGTGGGCCTGGCCGACCTTGCCGAGCGCTATCCCAGCCAGCTTTCCGGCGGTCAGCAGCAGCGCGTGGCCATCGCCCGTGCGCTGGCCAACAACCCCAAGGTCATGCTCTGCGACGAGGCGACCAGCGCCCTTGACACGCGCACCACCGCCTCCATCCTGCAGCTTCTGCAGGATATCAACCGCGAGCTGGGCGTCACGCTGGTGGTCATCACCCACTCGCTGCCCGTGGCCTGCAAGATTTGCAACCGAGTGGCCGTCATCGACCACGGCCGCATCGTTGAGGAGGGCGCTACGGCAGCCGTGTTCGGCAATCCGCAAAGCCCCGTCACGCGCGAGCTTTTGGCCAACGACGACATGCTCGCGGCTATCGAGCGCGATGCGGAGAAGGGCCAGGAGGGCTAAATGGATTACATCAGCAACTTCATCTCGCAGTATGGCGCCCTGTTCGCCCAGGGCACGGTGGACACGCTCGTCATGACCCTTGCGTCCACGCTGTTCGCCTACCTTATCGGCGTGCCGCTCGGCGTGCTCCTGGTCATCACGGCCAAAGACGGTCTGAAGCCCCAGCGTGCCCTTAACACGGTGCTTGGCTGGATCGTCAACATCGGCCGTTCCATCCCGTTCATCATCTTGCTCGTGGCCATCATCCCGTTCACGCGCCTGGTGGTCGGCACGTCGCTCGGCGTTCCCGGCGCCATCGTGCCGCTTACCGTGGCCGCCATCCCGTTCGTGGGCCGCATGGTCGAGCAGAGCCTAGCAGAGGTCGACGGCGGCCTGGTGGAGGCCGCGCAAAGCTTCGGCGCGAACACTTGGCAGATCGTATGCAAGGTCATGCTGCGCGAAAGCCTGCCCAGCCTGGTGCGCGGTGCCTCCATCACCGTCATCACCTTGTTCGGTTACACCGCCATGGCCGGCGCGGTGGGCGCGGGCGGTATCGGCGATATTGCCATCCGCTACGGCTACCAGCGCTATCTGGGCGATGTCATGATCGCCTCCATCGTGCTGTGCATCGTGCTCGTGCAGGTGTTCCAGTCCATCGGCGACTTGGTCGCACGACTGGTCGACAAGCGCGTCCGCAGGTCGTAGGGTTCTGCGCTCCGGTTGGTACGGTGCGCGCCTTCCCCGGGTGCGGTGCGCTAACCAAATAGGTTCAACAACTTTCGGGCCGCCTTTCGAGGCGGCCCTTCGCGTATGCGCATGCCGTTTTCGATGGGAAGCCCCGGGTTCGATTCGCTTCCGCAATGGGTAATGCGCGTAACGTGTTGGCAACATGCGCTGATATAATCATCCTTTAAGAAGTTGTCAGGATCCGCGCCGCTGCATGGCCTGGCGCGCGAAGGAGGAATCGTCCATGGCTTCCAACCCGGAACAGGATTTCGTTCTGAAAACCATCAAAAGCCGCGATGTGCACTTCGTGCGCTTCTGGTTCACCGATGTGCTCGGCAGCATGAAATCGTTCGCCGTCATCCCTAGCGAGCTTGAGGACGCTTTCGCCGACGGCATGGGCTTCGACGGCAGCTGCATCGAGGGCTTTTGCCGCACCGAGGAATCCGATATGCTGGCGTTTCCCGACGCCTCCACGTTCCAGGTGCTTCCGTGGCGCCCGGAGAGCAACGCCGTCGCCCGCATGTTCTGCGGCATCCGCACGCCCGATGGCAAGCCCTTCGAGGGCGACCCGCGCCATGTGCTGGCGCGCGTGGTGGGCAAGGCGCAGGACATGGGGTACGTGTTCAACGTCGGCCCCGAGGTGGAGTTCTACTACTTTAAAGACGCCGAGGGCACCGAGCTGTTGGATCGCGGCGGCTATTTCGACCTGACCAGTTTGGATTACGCCAGCGACCTGCGACGCGACACCGTGCTCACCCTTGAGAAGATGGGCATCCCGGTGGAGTACAGCCATCACGAGAACGGCCCTTCCCAGCACGAGATCGACTTGCGCTTCACCGACGCCCTGTCCATGGCCGATGCGGTCATGACCTACAAGCTGGTGGTGAAGGAGATCGCCATGAAGCACGGCGTGTACGCCTCCTTCATGCCCAAGCCCCTCTCCGATGCGCCCGGCAGCGGCATGCACGTGCACATGAGCCTGTTCGATTTTGATGGCAGCAACGTGTTCTTCGACCCTGATGACCCGCAAGGCTATCATCTGTCGGCAACCGCGAAAAGCTTCCTCGCGGGCATCTTGAAGTACGCGCCCGAGTTCGCCCTGATCACCAACCCCTGCGTCAACTCCTACAAGCGCCTGCTCGCCGGCGGCGAGGCCCCCATCTACCTTTCCTGGGCCCGCGCCAACCGTTCCACGCTCGTGCGCGTGCCCGGTTATCGTCCTAATCGCGAGATGGCGTGCCGTCTGGAGCTGCGCAGCCCCGACCCCAGCGCCAACCCCTACCTCACTTTCGCGGTCATGCTGGCGGCGGGCCTGGCCGGCATCGAGGAGGGCCTTGAGCCCCCGGCGCCCGTCGAGGACCGCGACCTGTTCACCCAATCGCGTCAGGAGCTGCTCCGTCAGGGGTTCCGCACGCTTCCCGAAAGCCTTGGCCAGGCCGTCGAGCTGTTCAGGCGCTCGAAGCTCATGCGCGAAACGCTGGGCGACCACATCTGCGATTACCTGGTGGAAGCCAAGCAGGCGGAGTGGGACGAGTACCAGTCCAACGTGTCCACCTGGGAGCTTGACCGCTACCTGGCGGTTCTGTAGAGGTGCGCGGGATGCGACGTAAGGAGGTGCGTTCACAATGAGGAAAACGGTCATATTCATCGCCGACAGCCTTGATAACGCCCACAAGTTCCAGCAGGTGCTCTCAGGCCTGGACGTCGATGTCGCGGCGGGGTCCTCGGTGCAGTTTAAAAAGCTGCTGTCCCAGCATCCTTCCTACGACCTGGTCATCTACGAGGCGCGCGCCGATGCGCTGGCAACCTTGTCGCAGGTGGAATCGGTGCTGCTCGAGGACGGCTCGGCATCGCTGCTGGTCATCGTCAACGAGGCGCAGCTTCCCGAGTTCCGCCTTCCCGTGCAGGTGAAAAGCGATTTCGTGGTGCACGGCGCCGGCAGCGAGGAGTGCGCCGCGCGCATCCGCCAGCTTCTTTGGCCCGGCAACGAGAGCACCTCGACCGATTTCGTGACGGTGGACAACATGACCATCAACCTGGCAACGTACCAGGTGACGGTGGGCGGGGAACCGCTTGACTTCACGTATCTTGAATACGCGCTGCTGGCCTTTTTGGTCACCCATCCGGGCCGCACGTACAGCCGCGATGCCCTGCTGCGCCGCGTGTGGGGCTTCGATTACTACGGCGGTAGCCGCACCGTCGACGTGCACGTCAGGCGCGTTCGCGCAAAGCTCGGCCCCGAGCTTTCGCAGCATCTGGAGACGGTGCGCGGCGTCGGCTACCTTTGGAGCGCGTAGCGAAGCAGGCAAACGGTGCTTGTCTGATGCGGTTGGCGCCGCTTTCCCTTCGTCGCTTATATAATGGTGGGAAAGCGCAACCAACCTGAAGGAAGCCTTATGCCTGAGAAGAAAGTGGCCGTCATCGACGGCAACTCGTTGATGCACCGCGCCTTCCACGCGGTGCCGCCGACCATGAACGCCCCGGACGGCACGCCCACCAACGCGGTGTTCGGCTTCATAGCCATGCTGCTCAAGTTCATCGACATCTCCAATCCCGACGCCATCGTGTGCGCCTTCGATGCCGGGCGCCCGAAGTTCCGCACCGAGGCGCTCGAGCAATACAAGGCCCAGCGCCCTCCCATGGACCCGGGCCTGAAGGCGCAGTTCCCCATCATCGAAGAGCTGCTCGAGTCCATGAGCATCCCCGTGGTGCGCGTGACGGGCTGGGAGGGCGACGATATCCTGGGAACCGTTGCGGCGCGCGACGAGGGGCTGGGCTATCGCACGCTGCTGGTCTCGGGCGATAAGGACGTCTACCAGCTGTGTTCCGAGCTCACGCACGTGGTCACCACGCGCAAGGGCATCACCGATGTGGCCATTTACGGCCCGGGCGAGGTGCGCGAGCGTTACGGCGTGGAGCCTTCGCAGTTTCCCGATTTCCTGGGACTGAAGGGCGACAGCTCCGATAACATCCCCGGCGTGCCGGGCGTGGGCGACAAAACCGCGGCGAAGCTGCTGGGCGCCTACGGCAGCCTCGAGGGCATTTATGAGCACATCGATGAGCTGCGCGGCAAGCAAAAGGAGCGCATGGAGGAAAACCGCGAGGCGGCGTTTACCAGCCGCAAGGTTGCAACCATCGTGCGCGATCTGGATTTCCCCTTGGACCTTGAGGGTGCGGCGTTCCCCGCGTTCAGTGCTCAGGCCGTCACCGAGGCGTTCTCGAAGTATCGCTTCAACTCTCATCTGACGCGCGTGCTCAAGCTGGTGGGCGAGGCCCCCAAGCGCGAATCCGCTGCCATCGAAGTAGGCCAGGTTCTGCACGGCGAAGAGGCCGAGAAGCTTGTGGATGCGGTCTTGGAATCGGGCGAGCAGGTGGGCGTGGCCATCGTCGACCCCGAGCAGGAGTCGCTGTTCGGCGGCGGGTCGGTCGTGGCGGTGTCCGCTTCTCAGGGCTGCGCCGTGTTCGCCGATGACACGGCGTTCTCCCAGCTTGCGCGCCTGATCGCCAGCGGCAACTTCGCCGCGCTCGATGTCAAGGCGGCGGTGCATCGCGTCTATCCTGCCGACAACGCCCTTCCTGCGTTGGTCGACGATGGGCAGCTTATGTCCATGCGCGCTTTCGACCTGGGGCTTGCCGGGTATGTTTTGAACTCGTCGGTGTCCGAGTACACCTACGACGTGCTGCTCGATACCTATATGGGCGGCGTGCTTCCCGAGGCGAAAACCGAAGAGCAGCGCGCAGCTGCACAAGCCGCCGCGGCGCGCGCCCTGGTCGGCCCGCTCACCCGTGCTCTGAAGGACGAAGGTTCGGAGCGCGCATATTTCGATATCGACCTGCCGCTTGTGGCGGTGCTCGCCATCATGGAGCGCACCGGCGCGGCCATCGACGTTGCGCGCCTCGCGCAGCTGGGCGCCTCCACGGGCGAGGAGATCGAGGGCCTTCGAGCTCAGATCTTCGAGCTTGCCGGTCAGGAGTTCAATGTGGATTCCCCCAAGCAGCTCGGCCACATCCTGTTCGAGGTGCTCGGGCTTCCGGCGCGCAAGAAAACCCAGCGCGGGTACTCTACCGACGCCAAGGTGCTTAAAGACCTCGCGGAGATCCATGAGCTGCCTGCCCTCGTGCTGCGCTATCGCGAGCTGGCGAAGATCAAGTCCACCTACATCGACGCCCTGCCGCGCATGCGCGCAGGCGATGGTCGCGTGCACTCCAACTTCAACGAGACCGTCACCACCACCGGGCGCCTGTCCTCTTCGGACCCCAACCTGCAGAACATCCCCGTGCGCACGCAGTTCGGGCGCCATATCCGCGAGTGCTTCGTCCCGCTCGAACCGGGCTGCAAGTTCCTCTCGGCCGACTATTCGCAGATCGAGCTGCGCCTGCTTGCGCACCTTTCCGGCGACGAGGCGCTCGTCCAGGCGTTCACCAGCGGCGCGGACTTCCACGCCTCCACGGCTTCGCGCGTGTTCGATGTGCCCATCGACCAGGTCACGCCCGAGCAGCGCAGCCGCGCCAAGGCTGTGAACTTCGGCATCGTCTACGGCCAGCAGGCGTTCGGGTTGGCGCAAAGCCTGGGGATCTCCATCGCCGAGGCGAAGGGCATGATCGACCGCTACTTCGAGGTGCATCCCGGCGTGCGCGCCTATCTCGATGAAACGGTCGAGCAGGCTCGCGCCAACGGCTATGCTCAAACCATGTTCGGGCGAAAGCGCCATATCCCCGAGCTGCGCGCCGCCAACGGCAACACGCGCGGCTTCGGCGAGCGCACCGCTATGAACCACCCCATGCAGGGTAGCGCCGCCGACATCATCAAGATTGCCATGCGCCAGGTGCAGGAACGCCTCATGGAAGAGGGCTTCAAGGCCCGCTTGCTCGTGCAGGTGCACGACGAGCTGGACTTCAGCGTGCCCGATGGGGAAGTGGAGGCGCTCTCTGCCATGGTTCGCGACGTCATGGAGCACGTGGCTGAGCTCAAGGTGCCCCTGCTCGCCGATATCTCGGCCGCCGATACCTGGGCTGAAGCGCACTAGCTTGTGGGCATTCCGTGAAGCGGGGCGGCAATGTGGGAAAAGCCGGCAACGCCGCCGCGTGTGTCCACGACATCTGGTATCATATCGAATGTTGTGCCCGAGGAGGCGCAACGGAAATAAGTGCGATGATACGCGGAGACTGTGCATTCGATCACTTCGTTGACTTGCTACGGTCGCGCTGCTAAGCTATCGCCTTGCGTTTATTTCGAAAGTAGGAGAAAACATGTACGCAATCGTGAAAACGGGCGGCAAGCAGTACAAGGTTGCCGTCGGGGACAAGCTCAACATCGAGAAGCTGGACGCCGAGGTCGGCGCCACTGTCGAGCTTCCGGTCATCTGCTTCGTCGACGGTTCCACCGTCGAGGCCGATCCGGCCAAGGCAGCTGCCAAGAAGGTCACCGCTGAGGTCGTCGAGCAGTTCAAGGGCCCCAAGCAGCTGGTGTTCAAGTTCAAGAAGCGCAAGAACTACAAGAAGCTGCGCGGCCATCGCCAGCAGCTCACGCGCGTTGAGATCAAGTCCATCGCTTAATTGTAAGGAGGGAATGAAATGGCACATAAAAAAGGTCTCGGTTCTACCCGTAACGGCCGCGATTCCCACGCAAAACGACTGGGCGTGAAGATGTTCGCCGGCCAGCAGATCAAGACGGGCCAGATCATCGTCCGTCAGCGCGGCACCAAGTTCCATCCCGGCGACAACGTCGGCCGCGGCAAGGACGACACGCTGTTCGCTCTGTGCGACGGCACGCTGGAGTTCACGCGTGGCGTGAAGCGTCGCGTGCATGTCCGCCCCCAGGCGTAGCACAAGCCGCACGCGTGTGCGTGGCATCTATGCATTCGCGAAGCCCCCTGCCTTGCAGGGGGCTTTTTTCGTATACAATCAGGGGATACACGCAAACCTAAAACCGATGGAGGTCACATCGTGTTCATTGATAAGGTCCGAATCCACGTTAAGGGCGGCGACGGCGGCGCCGGCTGCATGTCGTTTCGCCGCGAGGCGCACGTGCCCAAGGGCGGTCCCGACGGCGGCGACGGCGGTCATGGCGGCAACGTGGTGCTTGAAGCCGATGCCAGCGTGTCCTCGCTGATCGATTACCGCTTCAAACACCACTTCAAGGCAGAGCGCGGCACGCACGGCAAGGGCAGCCGCATGCACGGCGCCACGGGCGACGATCTGGTGCTCAAGGTGCCGGTGGGCACCGTGGTCCACGAATACTTCGAGGAATCCAAGGAAACCGGTGAGCTCATGGCCGACCTCACCCACGACGGCGAGCGCATCACCGTGGCAGACGGCGGCATGGGCGGTCGCGGCAACATCCACTTCGTCACCTCCACGCGTCGCGCGCCGGCGTTCGCCGAGCTGGGCGAGCCTGCGCAGGAGCGCTGGATCGAGCTTGAGATGAAGCTTATGGCCGACGCGGCGCTTGTTGGCATGCCCTCTGCCGGCAAAAGCTCGCTTATCTCGAAGATCTCGGCGGCACGCCCGAAGATCGCCGATTACCCGTTCACCACGCTCGTTCCCAACCTGGGCGTGGCGCGCTCGGGTGACTTGAGCTTCGTCGTGGCCGACATCCCCGGTCTCATCGAGGGAGCGCACGAGGGGCGCGGCCTGGGACACGAGTTCCTCCGCCATATCGAGCGCACGGCGCTCATCGTGCACGTGGTCGACCTCACGGGCGACTGGGAGGGCCGCGACCCGCTCGATGACTACAAGATCATCAACAACGAGTTGGCGCTCTACGCCGACGAGCTGGCGGCCCGCCCGCGCATCGTGGTGGCCAACAAGATCGACGTCGCGGGTACCGAAGAGGCATTGGAGCGCTTGAAGGCGCAGGTCAAGGCCGATTCCATCGCCGCTGCCGGCGGCAACGAGTTCGCGCCGAGCCCCATCGACCCGAAGGTGTACTGCATCAGCGCGCTCACCGGTGAGGGCGTGGACAGCCTGAAGGCCGCCATCGCCAACCAGGTCCACGAGCTTCGCGAGCAGGCTCGCCAGGCCGAGGCGTCCGACGTGCAGTACGAGCACGTCTGGGAGCTCAAGCGCGAGGCCCGCGACAAGCGTTTCACCGTGCGCAAGCTCTCCGAGGGCGTGTTCCGCGTGGTGGGCACCCAGGTCGAGCGTATGGTGGTGCAGTGTGATTGGGAAAACGAGGAGGCCGTGGTGTTTCTGCAGCACCGCCTCAAGCGCGTGGGCGTCGAGGAGGCGCTCGAGAAGGCGGGCGCCGTCGATGGCGACGAGATCCGCATCTGCGGGCGCGCCTTCGAGTTCGAGTCCACCAGGACGGCCGCCGATCTGTTCGAGGAGCTTGATATCTAATGGAACAGCTGGATGCTAAGGCGGGCGCCGCACGGCGCCTGGTCATAAAGATCGGTTCTTCGACGCTCACCACGTCGGAGAGCAGCATCGATTACGAGTACCTGGCGGCGCTTGCCGACCAGATCGCGAAGGTGCGGGCCGCCGGCTGGCAGCCCGTCATCGTGACGTCGGCCGCCATCGCATGCGGCCTTGAGGCCCTGGGCATCCAGAAGCGCCCCAGCGACATGCCGAGCCTGCAGGCGGCGGCATCGGTGGGGCAGTCGGCCTTGGCCACGGCGTATGCCGAGGCGTTCGCGGTCCATGGCATCGTGACCTCGACGGTTTTGCTGACCCGTCGCGATACTGCCGACCGTCATGCGTATCTGCACGCCCGCAACACGCTTCTGCGCTTGCTGGAGCTGGGTGTGGTGCCCATCATCAACGAGAACGACACCGTTGCCGTCGAGCAGATCAAGTTCGGCGATAACGACACGCTCGCCGCACTGGCCGCGTGCCTGATCGACGCCGATCTCATGGTCATCCTGTCCGATATCGACGGCCTTTACGATGGCAATCCGAACACGAACCCCGATGCCAAGCTCATCCCTCATGTGGAAAGCATCGGGCCCGAGATCCTGGCGGTCGCCGGCGGCGCCGGCTCTACCGTGGGCTCGGGCGGCATGATCACCAAGATCAAGGCCGCGCGCGTGCTCATGGTGGCCGGCATCCCCATGATCATCTGCTACGGTCGCCAGCCTCACGTGGTCGAGGATGCGGCAGCGGGCAAGGCCGTCGGCACGCGCTTCTCGGCGTTGAAAAAGCCTCACGAGATCACGCCCCGCAAGTTGTGGATCGCCCTTGGCGACTCGGCTCGCGGCGCGGTGGTGGTCGATGAAGGTGCGAAGTCGGCGCTCATCGGGCACGGCAAATCTCTGCTTTGCGTGGGCGTTGCCAGCGTCGAGGGTCGTTTCGAGGCCGGCGATATCGTCGACATCAAAGACCTTGCGGGCCATCTGTTCGCTCGCGGCCGCGCGGCGTTCTCCGCCGACGAGGTGGAGCTTGCCTGCGGCAAAACGCGCGAGGTGCTCGAGCGCAACCGCTTGCTCGCCGCACTGACCCAGCGCCCGTTGGTGCATCGTGACGAGCTGGTGGTCTTCGAATAGGGTGGTTTCACCCCATGCTTTGGATATACGACAGAATGTGAGTCGATCATGCTGGAACAGGAAGTGCTGGCGGTCGCGCGGGCCGCTAAGAATGCTAGTACGGCGCTTGCGCAGGCAACCACCCAGGAGCGCAACGCCGCCTTGACCGCTATGGCGCGGGCCTTGCGCGAGCAGTCCGGCGCCATCGTGGCCGCCAATGCCCAGGATATGGATGCCGCACGTAAAGCCGGCACCAAGGAAAGCCTGCTCGATCGCCTGATGCTCGATGAGGGCCGTGTGATGGCCATGGCCGACGCGCTCGAGGACCTGGTGGCGCTTCCCGACCCGCTTAACCGCGTATTCGATTCGCGCACGCTCGATAGCGGCATCCAGCTGTCGCGCGTGGCGGTCCCGCTCGGCGTGGTGGCCGTGGTCTACGAGGCGCGCCCCAACGTCACGGCCGATGCCGCGGGCATCTGCCTGAAATCCGGCAACGCCTGCGTGCTTCGCGGCGGTTCCTTGGCTGCCAAGTCCTGCGCGGCCATCGCCCATGTGCTTCACGATGCGGCGGTTTCGGCCGGCATGCCGGCCGGTTGCATCGGCATCATCGAGTCCACCGATCGCGCTGCGGCCGATGTGCTCATGGGCCTGCGCGGCGTGGTCGATGTCCTCGTGCCGCGCGGTGGTGCCGGCCTCATCGCGCACTGCGTCGATTGCGCGAAGGTGCCCGTTATCGAAACAGGCACCGGCAACTGCCATGTGTACGTGCATTCCACGGCCGATTTCGATATGGCGCGAAACATCGTTGTCAACGCCAAGTGCCGTCGCTACGGCGTGTGCAACGCCTGCGAGACGCTGCTCGTCGACCAGTCCGTGGCCGAGCATTTCCTGCCCGAGCTGTTCGGCATGCTCGCCGACAAGGGCGTGCGCATCCATGGCGACGAGCTTGCGTGCAAGGCTGCTCTTGCCGCCGGTGAAAAGCGGTTACCGACCGATGCCGCGCTGCAGGTCGAGCGCGCTTCCGAGCAGGATTGGGAAACGGAATACCTTTCCCCCGACTTGGCCGTGCGCTGCGTCAGCGGCCCCGAGCAGGCTATCGCCCATATCAACCGTTACGGCACGATGCACTCCGAGGCCATCGTCGCCGATCCGAAGCTTGCCGAAGGTGCGGCAGCCATCGAGCAGTTCGTCAACGAAGTGGATGCGGCCGCGGTGTACGTGAACGCCTCCACCGCGTTCACCGATGGCGGCATGTTCGGCTTGGGCGCTGAGATCGGCATCTCCACGCAGAAGCTGCACGTGCGCGGTCCCTTCGCGCTCGAGGGTCTGACCTCGTACAAGTACGTACTGCGCGGCTCGGGGCAGGTGCGCGCCTAGGATGGGCCTTACGCAAGCTAGCGCCGAAGCCGGGTGCGTGCAAGCGGCGGCTGCGCCCGTGGTCTGCGAGCGCTTCGACGATCTTGGGGCCGACGGCCGTCCGGTACGCCTCGGCATCATGGGCGGCACGTTCGATCCCATCCATATCGGGCATCTGGCCTGCGCCGAGCAGGCGCGCGAGGCGTTCGGTCTGGATGCGGTGGTGTTCATCCCCGCGGGAAAGCCGGCGTTCAAGCTCAAGCGCGACGTCACGCCCGCCGAACAGCGCTTCGAGATGTGCCGCCTGGCGGTGCAGGGCAACCCCGCCTTCGATGTCAGCCGCATCGAGATCGACCGCCCAGGCGTCACCTACACGGCTGATACGCTGCGCCAGCTTCGTGAACATTATCCGGGAAACGTGGCGCTGTTCTTCATCACGGGCGCGGATGCGGTATGCTCCATCTTGAAGTGGCGCGAAAGCGCCGCCATCGCCAGCATGGCGGAGTTGATCGCCGCAACGCGGCCGGGATACGCCCTTTCCGAGGAAACCCGGCTTACCATAGAGCGGTCGGGCAACTTCCGCATCCACATGCTGGAGGCAACGGGGCTGGCCGTGTCGTCAAGCTGCCTGCGCGCCCGCGTGCAAGCGGGCCAGTCCATCCGTTATTTGACGGTGCAGCGGGTGCTCGACTATATTGCCGCCCATGGGCTCTATGGTTGGAAGCGGAACAGGGAAGCGGTGTGCGAAGTGAGCGAAGTCGAACCGGATCAAGGTAGGGTAACGGAGCTGGGTGCGGCAGACGTTCTCGGCGATGCGTTTTACCAGGCCCGACGCGAAGACCTCGCGCATCGCGTGAAACGCAACCGCTTCGAGCATTCCCTGGGGGTCTCCGAGACGGCGGCGCGCATGGCGCGGGTCTACGGGCAGGATGAACGTCTGGCCCGTCTGGCGGGACTTTTGCACGATTGGGATAAGGGCTACGACGACGAGGGCATCCGCGCTCGCGCGGTGGAGCTCGGCATCGCCGATCAGCTGGCAAGCTATCTCGATATGCCCCATCTGCTGCACGGTCCTACCGCCGCGGCAGCGCTGGCCAGGGAATTCCCCGAGCTTCCGGCACCGTTGCTGCAGGCCATCCGCCTGCATACCACCGGGGCCGTAGGCATGTCGCCGCTCGACCTTATCGTGTACGTGGCAGACGTCATCGAGCCCGGGCGCTATTGCGCGGGGGTCGACAAGCTGCGCGATATGGTGGGGAAGGTGGAGCTTGAGGAGCTGTTCATGGCAACGCTCGTATACGTGGTGGGAAACCTCATCGAGCGTCGCAAGCTCATCCATCCCGATACCGTGACTGTTTGGAACTATTACGTGGCACGCGCACGCAAGCGCGCCGCAAACGATGCGAAAGGAAGCAAGTGAACGAGGCAGTGGACAACAACGCCCCCATCAGCCAGGGCGTGGATATGTACGGACGTCAGAAGCCTGATCTTCTCAGCCCGCGCGAGTGCGCCATCATCGCCGCGCAGGCCGCTAACGAGAAGAAGGCCACCGATATCATGGTGCAGCAGGTCGGCGACCTGATCGGCGTCACCGAGTACTTCGTCATCTGCACGGCGTCGAACAATCGTCAGGTCGATGCCGTGGTCGACGAGATCGAGGAACAATGCCGTCTGCGCGGCGGCGCGAAGCCCTATCACATCGAGGGCACGGCCGACGGCACGTGGTCGCTGCTGGACTACGGCAGCTTCATCGTGCACGTCTTCCAGCCCGAAACGCGCGATTACTATCGTCTGGAGTCGCTGTGGAACGACGCGCCCCTGGTCGACCTGGAAGGGGAGGCCGGCTTGACCGATCTGACCTATTCCGAGCGCATCGCCAAGCTGATCGGCCGCGAAGCGTAGCGCTCCGTCGCCCTTAACCGTTCAAGGCGCCGCCGGTGCCGTTAGCAGATGCCCGCACGTCGCAAGGAGTGCGGGCATCGTTGTATTCGGATCTCGAATCTATTGTGAGTTCGCTTTGTGATACCCACAATATATAGTTCGAATAATCCTATGGTTTGCGAAAACACGTGAGATCACCTTGTATTATCGAAATACCGGCTCTTGTCAACATCAATATATTGCGGTATGGTGGCGGCATCACAGGCCAAGCATCCGATCCCGTCTTATAGGGGGTTTGCAGGATGCTGTCCTTTTTAGCTCAATCGGCGTGCCGCGGTAACCGGCCGTCCAGGTTCTCTTCTTTGCGCGCGTATCCGCGCCCGGCGCTGGTGGCCAAGCTGCTGCGCGAGCGCAACGTCGCGCGGTTCATGGTGGCCCCGTCAGGTTTCGGGAAAAGCACCCTAGCACTTGAATACGCTGAAACGGTGTTCGCGTTCGACCATGTATTCTGGATCGATTGCGCCAGCCCGTGCTTTTTGCGCGATCTAGACGCGCGCGGCATCGTCGATGGTCTCGTCGAAGTCGACGATCAGTCTTTTCTCGCCGTGTTCGAGGATGTCCCGCCGCTTGATTCCCTGCGAGCCGAGTTGTTCGGCGCCGTTCTCGATGATCTGCTCGACCGAGGTTGCGAGGTGCTCATTACCTGTACACCGGCGGCGGATGTGTTCGCCGACCAGATCGATCGCATGCTCGTAGGCGCGGGTGACCTGCTGCTCAGCGACGAGGAGGTGGATTTCGCGCGCCTGCCTTCCGACATCGCCGAGATCCCGGCGCACGATGTCGCGCGTTGCAGCCGCGTGGCGGCGCTTGCCTGGGGAGATTCCGTATCGCCTGCGTTTTTGGAGCTTGCCGCGTCCGAGGAGCTGCCCGCTGATGTGATGGCGGCCTTGTTCGCCTTGCTGTGCTTGGGGTCGGGAAGCCTTTCCGACGCCCGGCGCATCGTTCGCATCGACGATGAGGTGGCGCAGCTTCTGGAGCGAAGCTACGTCTACGTGGGCGTCGATCGCGTGCGCGGCACGTTTTGCGCGGCTCCGTTCGGGGTGCCCCAGATCGCCCAGGCGTTCTTGGATAGGCTGGCGAATCTCGGCGCGAGCGCGCATGAGGATGCGGGCGCGTTCGTGTTGCGATTGGCAGAGGCCCTCATGGATGCTGGGCGCTGTGCCCGGGCTTGTGAGGTCATGCGCTGTTTGGCATCCGCTCACGTGCGCTGCACCTGGCTTGCTTCGCAAAGCCGCCGGCTGCGCGATGCGGCGTGCCTTCTGAATGCGCGCACGTTGTATGCAAGCTTGGATTCCCGTCAGCTTGACGCCCAGCAGCATCTTGAGGAGGCGGTGCGCTGCGCGCTGTTGGGCGAGAACGTGGCGGGCTGCCTTGCGGCGCGTCGCGCTCTTGCCTGCGGCGCCGACCTCGCGCAGCAGGCGGTGGCGCACCTCGTGCACCTTTCCGGCTCGGTGGGGGAAGCCGCTGCCGCATGCGTGTCGGCCATACGCGAGCTGGGCGATGGGCCGTTTCCCCATCTGAACGCCATGGCCTGCGTGGTCGATCCGGCGTTTGACGAGGACATCCTTCCCGTGCAGGCGTGGCTTATGGCGTTCGAGGGGGCGGAGCTTGCGGAAGGCGCGCTGCTGTGCGCCGCGAAGCTGCTTGACGATGCGGGCGGCTCCGATGGGTTGCTGGCGGCGCAGCTGGCCGAGCGCGTGGGCGCTGCGGTCGCCCGCGACGTTTCCCGGGCGTTTGCTGCAACCGGGTCGCTCACGCTTGCCCAGGCCCTTGCGGCTTGCTCGTTCTCGCGCGTGTTGGAACGCGGATACTTGGATATGCCAGGCTTGGACCCCCGCTGCGTAATGGCGGCGAACAGGCTTGAGAGGGCTCTGTCCATGCAGCGCATGGAGTGCGAGCGCGCCCGTGCCCGCAAGCTGCGCTCCCGCGCGTCGTTCGAGAGCACGCATCCCGATGCGTTTCGCAAAGTGGCGTGGGGAACGGCAATGCCTGCGACACCGGCGCCGCCGCGCCTTACCGTGAACCTGTTCGGCCGCTTGGAGGTGAAGGTGGGCGATGTTGCGGTCGAGTCGGGGCACCTTTCACGGCAGAAGGTTCGCTCCCTGCTTGCCCTGCTCGTGCTTAACCGCGGGCGCGACGTGTCGCGCGATCGCCTGGCTGCGCAGCTCTGGCCCGAGTCGAGCGCGTCATGCCGGCGAAAGAACTTCTATGCCACCTGGTCGCAGCTGCGTTCAGCGCTATCCACGCCCGAGGGCGATTGCCCTTACCTTGTCAGGCATCAAAACGGCGTGTGCATCGAGGCCCGCCTGCTGGCAAGCGACGTTCTCGAGCTTGAGGAGGTATGTCGTGCGTTGCTGTTCAACCGTCCGGGGCGCGGCGGCTGGGGACATCTGTTCGCGCGGGTCGAGGATTCCTTCGCCGACGAGCTTCTGCCGGGCGACGATGGCTGCGATGTCATCGACGGGCTTCGCGAGGATTGCAAAAACCGCCTGGTGGATGCCCTGGTGGCGGCATCGGGGAAGCTGCTTGACTCGGGCGATCCCCGGGAGGGACTGTGGTTCGCCCGTGCGGCGCTCTCCCGCGACGACTCACGCGAGGACGTGTATGTGGCGCTCATGCGCGCCCAGATCGCCTCGCTGCAGCGCACCGCGGCGCTGCAAACCTACTTCGCCTGCCGGCGGTATTTGGCTGACGATCTGGGGATCGACCCTTCGGCAGAGACGATGCGGCTGTATCGCTCCATCATCGAGGTCGAGGAGCGCGTGTAGAGTGCCATCGCTGCAAGGGCGTACGAGGGCGGCGCCCTTGCAGCGCTTAATGCGGGCGATTTCGTTTCGGTGCGTGTTCGGGCGACGTGCGCCGGGGAAGCAGAGGTCCTACGAGGGCAAACCCCTGCGATCAGCCGCGCGACGCTGCGAAGAAGCTGTGCAAGTCGGCCACTGGAACTTAGCTGAATTGAGGATATGTTAGAGTAAGCTGATTGAACGAACCCGCGCCGGCATACAGGGCCGGCGCTGAAAGGAATGGCGCTCTTATGGCAGGTTTCCTCTCCAAGCTGCTCACGTTCGGCGAAGGTAAGCAGCTGAAGAATTACCAGGCCCTGGCCGACAAGATCGGCGGCCTCGAGCCCGAGATGCAGGCGAAAACCGACGAGCAGCTGCGCGCGTTCACCGACGAGCTACGCGGCCGCGTGCAGGCTGGCGCCTCCACAGCCGACGTGCTGCCCGAGGCGTTCGCTGCGGTGCGCGAGGCGTCGGTGCGAACGCTGGGCATGCGTCACTTCGACGTCCAGCTCATCGGCGGTATGGCGCTCAACGACGGTCAGATCGCCGAGATGCGCACGGGCGAGGGCAAGACGCTTGTGTCCACCCTTGCCGGCTATCTTAACGCCCTTGGCGGGCAGAACGTGCACATCGTCACCGTCAACGATTACCTGGCGCGCCGCGACAGCCAGTGGATGGGGCAGGTGTATGAGTTTCTGGGCATGAGCGTGGGCCTTATCCAGAACGGCATGCGCCCCGAGGCCAAGAAGCTCGCCTACCAGGCCGATGTTACCTACGGCACCAACTCCGAATTCGGCTTCGACTACCTGCGCGACAACATGGTCACGCGCGCCGACGCCCGCGTGCAGCGCGGCCATCATTTCGCCATCGTCGACGAGGTTGACTCCATCCTCATCGACGAGGCACGCACGCCGCTGATCATCTCCGGCGCCGGCACGCGCGCCGCCGATACGTACAACAAGTTCGCCCGCGTCATGCCCGCCTTGAAGCTCGACGAGGACTTCGAGATGGACGAGGCGAAGAAGACCATCAACGCCACCGAGTCGGGCCTCACCAAGATCGAGACCATGCTCGGCATCGACGATATTTACGCCGACCCGTCCGGTCAGCTGCCCAATCACCTGCAGCAGGCGCTCAAGGCGCAGTTCCTGTTCCATCGCGACGTTGACTATGTGGTCGTTAACGGCGAGGTGAAGATCGTCGACGAGTTCACGGGCCGCATCATGGAAGGCCGCCGCTACTCCGAGGGCCTGCATCAGGCACTCGAGGCCAAAGAGCATGTGCAGGTGCGCGAGGAGAATCAAACGCTCGCCACCATCACGCTGCAGAACTACTTCCGCCTCTACGATAAGCTCTCGGGCATGACGGGCACGGCCATGACCGAGGACGCTGAGTTCCGTCAGATCTACAAGCTGCCGGTTGTGGCTATCCCGCCGAACAAGCAGGTCAAGCGTATCGACGAGGACGATTTGATCTACCGCACCGTCGATGCGAAGTTCCACGCCGTCGCCGACGACGTGGCGGTTCGTCATCAGGCTGGTCAGCCCTGCCTTATCGGCACGGTGTCCATCGAAAGCTCCGAGAAGCTCTCCCGCCTGCTCGACAAGCGCGGCATCAAGCACGAGACCCTCAATGCGAAAAACCATGAGCGCGAAGCTCATATCATCGCCCAGGCCGGCCGTGTCGGCGCCGTCACCATCGCCACGAACATGGCGGGCCGCGGTACCGACATCTTGCTCGGCGGCAACCCCGACGTGCTCGCCGATGACGTGCTGCGCGAGCGCGGCCTCAACCCCGACCTTGAGCCCGGCATGCAGCCCGCAGATGAAGACGGCCTGCCGGCGCCTACGGAGGGCCAGCGCAAGGAGGCGCTCGGCATCGCCCGCGCAACGTGCAAAGCAGAGCAGAAGCGCGTCTTGGAGGCAGGCGGCTTGTGCGTCATCGGCACCGAGCGTCACGAAAGCCGACGTATCGACAACCAGCTGCGCGGTCGTGCCGGCCGTCAGGGCGACCCGGGCACCACGCAGTTCTACCTATCGCTTGAAGATGACCTTATGCGTCTGTTCGGCGGTTCGCGCATGGACAAGATCGGCGCCATGATGGAGAAGACCAACATGCCCGACGATATGCCCATCCAGGCATCCATGGTGTCCAAGGCCATTGAATCGGCTCAGCGCCAGGTTGAAAGCATGCACTTCGCAGCGCGTAAGAACGTTCTGGAATACGACGACGTTATGAACCTCCAGCGCAAGGCCATCTACGAGGAGCGCAACGCCATTCTGGACGGCAAGGACATGGAAGGCCGCATCCCCGAGATCGTGGCCGATGCCGTCGAGGCCGTGGTGGAGGAGAGCTGCCCCGAGAAGCTGCCCAGCGACGATTGGGATTGCAAGGCTGTCGATATGTGGGCGGCGTCTATGACGGGCCTTAACGACTTCCATGTGGCCGAGGTCGATCACGAGGACGACCCTGCGCAGGTGTGCGAGGCGCTTGAGGCGTATTTGGACGGCGTGGTGGCGCAGAAGACCGCCGAGCTTGGCGAGCCGATCATGCGCATGCTGGAATCGCAGGTCATGCTTCGTATCATCGACCGCAGGTGGATGGCGCATCTGCAGGATATGGACTACCTGAAAACCGGTATCGGCCTGCGCGCCTTCGGCCAGCGCGACCCGTTGGTTGAGTACAAGAACGAGGCCTACCGCGCCTTCAGCAACCTGACGCATTCCATGTACGAGGAATATCTGCGTACCCTGCTCCGTTTGCAGGTGGCGGCATCCGCCGCTCCGCAGATGCCTGCCGAGCCCAACCCGCTTGAGGGCCGCGTGAGCTACTCCAACCCCGAGCAGGCGCTCGGACAGACGGGCGTTGGCCATGCGGTCGCCCAGCAGCAGGCTGCTCAGCGTGCGCAGCAGGCGGCAGGTTCGGCCCCCAAGCCCGCTCCGGCGAAGCCGCAGACCTACGTCAAGGATAAGGATGACCCGTTCGCCAACGTGGGACGCAACGACCCTTGCCCGTGCGGGAGCGGCCTGAAGTTCAAGAAGTGCCACGGCAAGGACAGATAGCTTGAACACGGCGTCTTCGAAGGCGCGAAGAAACTATGCACTCCAACGCCCCGCACGCAAGCGCGGGGCGTTTTGCTGGTAGTATGGAATAACTATGGCAGATAAAGAACTGAAAGATATCGAGCAGGTTGCCCAGCGCGTCGCCGATGCGCATGGCTTCCTGCACATCGATGACAAAACCGCCCAGCTCACGGCGCTCGACGCGCAGATCGCGCAGGCGGGCTTCTGGGACGATGCGCAGCGTGCGCAAACCGTGTCGAAGCAGGCAAGCTCGCTGCGCGACACCATCGACGCGTACAACGCCGCCGTCTCGTTGCTCGATGACGCCCGTGCCGCGCATGAGCTGGCAGGGGAGGACCCCCTGTTCGCCGAAGAGGTGCAGCAGACCCTTGAAACGCTTGACGGCAAGCTCGACGCCCTTGAGGTGGAAAGCTGGTTCTCCGGGCGTTTCGACGACGGCGACTGCATCCTCACCGTCAGCCCCGGTCAAGGCGGTCTGGAAGCCCAGGACTGGACCGAGATGCTGTACAACATGTACAGCCGCTATGCGGACTCGAAGGGCTGGAAGGTCAAGGTCCTCGACCTGGTCCCCGGCGCGGAGGCCGTCGGTCTGAACAAGGCCACCTTGCAGATCGAAGGTCGTTTGGCCTACGGCATGCTGCGCAGCGAGAACGGCGTGCACCGCCTGGTGCGTATCAGCCCAACCGACGTCAAGCAGCGCCGTCATACCACCTTCGCTGCTGTTGAGGTGCTTCCCGTGCTCCCCGACGATATCGAGGTCAACCTCGATATGAACGATGTGCGCGTGGACGTGTACCGTTCCAGCGGACCGGGCGGCCAGTGCGTCAACACCACCGACTCGGCCGTGCGCTTGACGCACATGCCCACGGGCATCGTGGTCACGTGCCAAAACGAGAAGTCGCAGCTGCAGAACAAGGATGCCGCCATCCGCGTGCTGAAATCCAAGCTCTACGAGATCGAGCAGCAGAAGCGCCGCGATCAGATCGACGAGCTGCGAGGCGAGCGCATGGAGAACAGCTTCGGCAGCCAGATCCGCAACTATGTGCTGTTCCCGTATCAGCTGGTCAAGGATGTGCGAAGCGGCGTGGAGACGGGCAACGTGGACGCGGTGCTCGACGGCGACATCGACCAGTTCGTGGTGGGCTACCACAAGTGGCGCGTGTCGCAGGAGTAGCTCTCAAGGTGCTTGCGGGCGCATGAAGCGGCTGCGAGCGCCGTCCTCTTGCTGGCGCAACGCCGCCGATAGGGGAGCCATGGTATAGCGATAGCGGGATGCGGGAAACCGCGTTCCCTGTTGATAGTGAAAGCGTCAAAACGACGAAAGGACAAGCAATGACCGAGCTTGAGCAGCGGGCATGCGATATGCGCATCGACATCGTGCGCATGATCGCCGAGGCGGGAAGCGGACATCCCGGCGGCTCGCTTTCGTGCACCGACATCCTCACCGCGCTGTATTTCGGCGGCGTGATGGATCATGATCCGGAGCAGCCGAAGTGGGAGGACCGCGACCGGTTCGTCCTGGCGAAGGGCCATGCGGCGCCCGCGCTGTACGCGGCGCTCGCGCATGCCGGCTATTTCCCGCGCGAGGAGCTCAAGACGCTGCGCAAGCTGGGCACGCGCCTGCAGGGCCATCCCGACTGCAACCTGTGTCCGGGCGTCGAGGTTTCCACCGGTTCTCTCGGCCAGGGCCTGTCCATCGCCGCCGGCATGGCCGCCGGCCTGAAGCTGGCGGGCAAGCCCCAGCGCGTATTCTGCCTGCTCGGCGACGGCGAGTGCGAGGAGGGCCAGGTTTGGGAGGCCGCCATGTGGGCCGCCCATGAGAACCTGGACAACCTTGTGGCTATCGTCGACCGCAACCATCTGCAGATCGACGGCGACACCGCCGACGTGTGCGACCCCGGCGACATGTGCGCCAAGTTCTCCGCGTTCGGCTGGGAGGCAAGCCAGGTGGACGGCCACGACATCGATGCGCTCATCAAGGCTCTGAACGCCGCCAAGCGCGCCGCCGACGGCCGCCCGCATGTTCTTGTGGCCAACACCATCAAGGGCCGCGGCGTGTCGTTCATGGAAAACCAGGCTGGTTGGCACGGCAAGGCGCCCAATGCCGAGCAGACCGAGCAGGCTGTGGCCGAGCTCGAGGCCGCACGTAAGGAGGCATAAGCGATGGTTACGCTTGCAAATGCAGAACAGTCCCAGGTCAAGCGCGCCACGCGTGCGGCTTACGGCGTCACGCTGGCTGAGCTCGCCGGCGAAGGCGTGCCCGTCGTCGCCGTCGATGCCGACCTGACCGGCTCCACCACCACCGCCAAGTTCGCGAAGGCCGGCTACGCCGACCGTCTGTTCAACTGCGGCATCGCCGAGCAGAACATGATCGATGTGGCGGCAGGTCTCGCGACCACCGGCAACATCGCGTTCACCGGCAGCTTCGCCGTGTTCGGCACCGGTCGCGCCTATGACCAGATCCGCAACACCGTGTGCTATTCCGACCTCAACGTCAAGATCGCCCCTACGCACGCCGGCGTGTCCGTGGGTCCTGACGGCGGCAGCCACCAGATGCTTGAGGATATCTCGCTTATGGCAGGTCTTCCGCACATGCGCGTGCTTGTGCCGGCAGATTACGCCGCAGCGGTGGCCGCCATCCGCCTGGCCGCCGAAACGCCGGGCCCGGTCTATGTGCGCATGGGCCGCGCCAGCGTGCCGGCCGTGTACGCCGACGGCGTAGAACTCGAGCTCGGCCGCTCCTACACGCTGCGCGAGGGCTCCGATGTCACCATCGTGGCTTGCGGCGTAGAGGTTGAGCAGGCCCTGGCAGCCGCCGATGAGCTTGCCGCCGAGGGTGTGTCCGCCGAGGTCATCGACGCCTTCTCCGTCAAACCCCTCGATCGCGCCACCATCGTGGCGTCCGCTCGCAAGACCGGCCGCGTGGTCGTCGCCGAGGAGCACAGCATCCACGGTGGCCTGGGCACGGCCGTGTCGCGTGCGCTTGCCGAGGAGTGCCCGGTGCCCATGCGCTTCGTGGGCATGGACGACCGTTTCGGCAAATCCGGCGAGTTCGAGGAGCTTATGGCGTACTTCGGCTTGGACTCCAAGGCGATTGTCAAAGCTGTGAAAAGCCTCACGCTCAAGTAGGGCATCTGATAGAATCGTCTTCGTCTCAGTACATCACTACATGAATGGAGCAAACTGTGACGAACGATATGAGCCATGCGGCTCCCGTGCGCCCGCAAAGGCGTGCAGGCGCCCATGCTGCGCCGCCGCGACAGGTGACATCGCAGCTGTCCGCGTCGCTTCCGACGCTTGAGATCGAAGATACCCCGCAGCAGTCGGGTACGCCCGTCATCACGTTCGACCATGTGACCAAGGTGTACCCGGCTCAGCCTAACAAGCCGGCCCTCAACGACGTCTCCCTGCAGATCTTCGCCGGCGAGTTCGTGTTCCTGGTCGGTCATTCCGGTTCCGGCAAAACCACCTTCATCCGCATGCTCATTCGCGAGGTCAAGCCCACGCAGGGCCATATCTACATCGCCGATGAGGATCTTGCGAACATGCGCAACTGGCGCGTGCCGTATTTGCGTCGCAATATCGGCTGCGTTTTCCAGGACTTCAAGCTGCTTCCGAACAAAACGGTGTTCGAGAACGTGGCGTTCGCGCTCGAGGTAATCGGCAAGTCCCGTCACGTCATCAAAACGCAGGTCCCCGAGGTTCTGCGTCTGGTCGGCTTGCAGGACAAGCTCAACAAGCGCCCCGATCAGCTTTCCGGCGGCGAGCAGCAGCGCGTGTCCATCGCGCGCGCCATCGTGAACCGTCCTCCCATCCTTATCTGCGACGAGCCCACGGGCAACCTTGACCCGCAAACCTCGCGAGGCATCATGGACCTGCTCGAGCGCATCAACCGCACCGGCACCACGGTGGTCGTGGCAACCCATGACCGCGAGATGGTGGACAACATGCGTCGCCGCGTTATCGCGCTCGATCGCGGCAACCTGACGCGCGACCAAGATCGAGGGGTGTACGGTTTCGATGTCTAGTTTCTTCTATTTCCTCAAAGAGTCGCTGACCGGCTTTACGCGCAACCTTTCCACTGCGCTCGGTTCCATCGTCACCATCTTCCTGTCGTTGCTCATCATCGGCATTTTCCTGGTGGGCGGTTCGGTGGTCAACAACGTGGTGAAATCCGTGGAGCAGGAAGTCAACATCACGGTGTGGATCTCCGATAGCGCCTCCAGCTCTGACGTGCAGTCGCTGCAATCCGAGATCAAGTCAATGTCGTCGGTCGCCAACGTTAGCTACACCGATAAGGAGCAGGCGCTTGAGAACTTCAAGGCGTCCTCCAGCTCCGATATCGCCGAGTCGCTTGACGGGCAGAACCCGCTGCCGGCTTCCATCGACGTCGAGCTGTCCGACCCGAAGATGGTCGAGGACGTTGCCTCCCAGATCGAGGCGAACAAGACGTTCCAGAAGATCTGCGATAACCCCTCCGACCCCTCTGATTCGCTGCGTTACGGCGAGAAGACGGTCGATCGCCTGTTCCAGCTGACCAGTTATGTGCGCGTCATCGGCGTGGCGCTCGTGGGCCTGCTCATCTTCATCGCGCTGGTGTTCATCAACAACACCATCCGCTTGGCCATTTTGGCTCGCCGCAAGGAAATCGCCATTATGCGTCTGGTGGGCGCTTCCAACGGGTTCATCCGAGGGCCCTTCCTCATGGAGGGCGCGCTGCACGCCATCGTCGGCGCTGCGCTTGCCATCGGCACCCTCGAGGTCCTGCGCAACGTGGCCATGCCTAAGCTGCAGGATGCGCTCACGTGGCTGCCCATCGACCTTTCCGCCGGCACGTTCGCGATGTTCTATGTGATGCTTGCGGTGTTCGGCCTGGTCATCGGCTTGATCGGCTCGGCATTCGCCATGCGTCGTTATCTGAAGGTGTAGCGCTTGAGGAGCATGCATGCCAAGGCATACCGATAAAATTGCCAACATGGCGGCGTCCGCGCGCAAGGCGCGTGCCCGCAATATAAAGCTCGCGAAGCTGTTCAGCTTGATCATCGTCGTAGCCGCCGCATTTGTCGGCGGCTTCGCCGTTCGCGGAGACATGGAGCTGCTCGATGCGCTAGGCCTTTCGCAGCTCACGGGCACTCAGGACGCGAAGGCGAAGGCCGCGCAAACGCAGCAAACCTATAACTCGCTTTCGGCTCGCGTGGGCGAGGTGGAGACCATCGTGAACAAGGACAGCCTTGATTCCTATGATCTTGATACCGCCACCACCAAGATGCTCGATGCGTTCGCCGTGTCCACCCAAGATCCGTATCTGCGCTATTACGACGCAAGCCGCTTCGCCGCCTCATCGTCTGCTTCCGACGCTTCCGACAACGGCGGCGGCATCGGTGTGCTGTTCAGCGAATATAACGGCAGCGCCTATGCGGTGGATGTGTTCGAGGGGTCGCCGGCTCAGATGGCCAACGTGCAAACCAACGATGTGGTGGTTTCCATTGACGGCGACCGCAGCCATGCTTGGACCGCTTCGGGGGTCACCCAGGCGATCAAGCGCGATCAGGGCTCGCAGGTGGTCATCACCTGGCGGCGCGGCTCCTCGCTTGACGACACCAAGGGCACTGAGTTCACCACAACGCTCACCGTCACGGACCAAACGGTCAAAAACGTTACCACCGAGCTTACGAACAACGTGGGCTATATCCAGTTGAAGCAGATCACGCAGAATTCCGCCCAGCTGGTGCGACAGGCTATCGTGGATCTTGATGCAAGGGGAGCGCAGTCCTATGTGCTGGATCTGCGCGACAACCCTGGCGGATACCTTACGCAAGCGGTGGACATCTCCAGCTATTTCATCAAAAGCGGAACTATCGTGCGCATCACCACGAAAAGCTCGGACGAGACCACGAAAAACGCCACGGGCGACGTGCTCACCGACAAACCGCTGGTGGTGCTCGTCAACGGCAACACCTCGTCTTCGGCAGAGGTCATCGCCGCGTCGTTGAAGGACAACGAGCGCGCTACCATCATGGGCACCACCACGCTGGGCAAGGGCTCGGTGCAGGTCACCCATGAGCTCACGTTCGGCGGTGCGCTGCGCTATACGGCTGCGTACTACAAAAGCCCGCTCGATCATGACATCGACGGGTTGGGCATCAATCCCGACATCTCCATCGGCCGTTCCGACGATGACGACAATCAAAAGTCGTTGGCCATGGAGACCGCTCAATCCATGGTGCGTGAGTAGATGGGGCGAACGCGCAAGCACACGCGTCGCCGTCCGCGCCCCAATCCTCACGGCGTTCTGGTGGTCCATGCGGGGTCGTTCGGCTTCGTGCGGACGGCGGAAGGGGAATACTTCATCCCGGAATCGAAGATGGCCGGCGCTTTCGACGGCGACTTGGTGGAAGTGGCACCGCTTCCTGCGCGCGGTACGTCCGGCGACGCACACGCCGATCGGCCGGCGGCCCGCGTGCTGCGCGTCATCGACCGTGCGCACGATACCGTGGTTGGGCGCTATGAGGTCGCCGAGCCTTTCGGCGTGGTGGTGCCCGAGGACCATAACATCCCCTATGACATCTTCACCATGCGCGCCGATTCGCCGGATATCCCAGATGGGGCGCTTGTGCGCGTTCGCATGACGGCGTATCCGTCTCGGCATGAAGCCGCGTGCGGCGTTATCGAGGACGTGCTCGGCATGGCAGACGATGCCACCGTCTCCGTTGAATCCATCATCGCCCGCGCCAAGCTTGAAACCGTGTTCTCGGAAGGCGCCTTGGCGCAAGCCGATGCGGCGGCTCTCGACGAAGTGGGCGCCCTTGCCGCAGGGTACCGCGATATCCGCGATCGCGTGGTGTTCACCATCGACCCGGCCGATGCCCGGGATTTCGATGATGCGCTTTCCCTGGAGCCCGCGGAGGACTTCCGCAAGCACGGCGCCGTATGGCGTCTGGGCGTCCACATCGCCGATGTGTCGCATTATGTGGAGTGGAACAGCTCGCTCGACCTTGATGCGCGCCGTCGCGCCACGAGCGTTTACCTGGTCGATCGCGTCATCCCCATGCTGCCCGAGCAGCTTTCCAACGGCTTGTGCTCGCTCAATCCCGGCGAAACCCGCAGGTGCATGACGTGTGACGTATACCTTGACGAGGACTGGAGGCCCGTCGGCTACGACCTGTACCCGGCGCTCATGCGCTCGTGCGCTCGCTTGTCGTACAGCCAGGTGCTCGATGCGCTGCAGGGCGCGCCGCTCGGCGCCTCCGGCACGCTCGACGGCTTGAAAGGCTGCGCGGCAGGTCAGGATATTGACGAAGCCATCATGCAGCGCGTGAGGAGCCTGAGCGGTTTCGCCCAGGCGCGCATCGCGTACCGGCAAGCTGCCGGCGGCCTTGACTTCGAGTTCCCCGAGGCCCGCGTGATCCTCGACGCATCGGGCAAGCCCTGCGGGGTGGACCTGCGCGTGAAGAACCAGGCCACAAGCCTTGTCGAGGAGGCCATGATCTTAGCCAACGAGGTGGTTGCGGCGCATCTGCACGAGCGCGATTTCCCCGCCTTGTACCGAGTGCATGAGAAACCCTCGCCGGACAGCCTTGCCGCGTTGCTTCCCGTGCTCTCGGAGTTCAGCTGGTTCGGTCGCATCAGCCCTGAACGCTTCGTGGCAGGCGATGCACATGCCGTGCAGCAGGTGCTCTTGGAAAGCCAGGGACGCCTTGAGGCCGATCTTGTGCAGGCGCTCGTGTTGCGCGCCATGAAGCGCGCTTGCTATAAGCTCGAATGCGAAGGGCATTACGGCCTGGCAAGCGCGGCGTATGCGCATTTCACCAGCCCTATTCGCCGATATCCCGACTTGGTGGTGCATCGCATGCTGCGCGCGCAGCTCACGCGCCGTCCTCAGCGTTTCGAGCAGGAGGTTGCGGCGCTGCCTTGGATCGCCGAGCACTCCTCGGATATGGAGCGCGTCGCCGAGAAGGCGGCCCGCAAGTCGCAGGAGCTCAAGCTTGCCGAGTATATGTCCCGTTTCGTCGGGCAGGGCTTCTCGGCGGTGGTGTCGGGGGTTGCCGCATACGGCATGTACGTGAAGCTCGACAACACCGCGGAAGGGCTGGTGGCCGCCAGGTATTTGGGCGGCGAATATTTCGCCCTCGACGCGGCGGGTTGCATGCTGGTCGGTCAGGACAGCGGACGCGTGTTCCGATTGGGCCAGCGCGTTGATGTGGTCCTTGAGGCTGTGGACGCCCGGGCCGGCCGCCTTGACTTCCGCCTTGCATGAACAAGTTCAAGCCACGGGTCGAAATGCTGCGCAAGTGAAATAACCTGATTGTGAAGTCCCACGTCACAGGCGTGGGACTTCGTTTTTCCGATCGAAGAAAACGTGAATGAGATTCCGTTTGCCTTGAAAACCCTACCGCTTGCACTACCATTTTCGGGTACGCGGTTCCCGTCTTATCAGGCGTGTTCGAAGAAATTATTCGTGAATAGGATCTATGTATATGAATACCCGCATCACTGAGCTTTTGGGCATCCAAGCGCCCATCATCCAAGGCGCCATGGCGCGCATCGCCGATGCCAGCTTGGCCGGCGCCGTCAGCGCCGCCGGCGGCTTGGGCATCATCGCCTGCGGCGGCGCCCCGCTTGAATGGGTGGAGCAGCAGGTTGCGGCAGCTCGCAAGATCACCGGCAACCCCATCGGCGCCAACGTCATGCTTATGGACCCCAATGCCGCCGAGCTTGCCCGACTGCTCGTCGATCTGAAGATCGACGTGATCACCACCGGTGCCGGCAGCCCTGCCAACTATATGGATATGTGGAAAGAGGCCGGCATCAAGGTTATCCCCGTCGTCGCCACCACCGCGCTCGCCAAGCGCATGGAGCGTCTGGGCGCCGATGCCGTCGTGGCCGAGGGCACCGAAAGCGGTGGGCATGTGGGCGAGCTTACCACCATGGCCCTGGTCCCTGCGGTGTGCGACACTGTTTCCATCCCCGTCATCGCCGCAGGCGGCATCGCCGATGGGCGCGGTGTGGCGGCCGCGTTCGCGCTGGGCGCCGAGGGCGTGCAGATGGGTACGCGCTTCCTTACCGTTGAGGAATGCACCGTTTCCGATGCATATAAAGAGCGCGTTTTGGCGGCCAAGGACTCCGACACCATCGTCACGGGACGCGGCAGCGGCCATCCCGTCCGTTGCCTGAAGAACAAGTTCTCCCGCAACGTGCGCAAGCTGGAGGCCGATCTGAACAAGAACGGCGACGAGCTCGAGGCCATGTATGTGGGAAGCCTGCGCCGCGCCGTCGAAGGCGATGTGGACAACGGTTCCATGATGGCCGGACAGGTCGCCGCGCTTGTGCATGAGCGCAAGACCGCGCAGGAGGTTATCGATGAGCTGATGGCGCAGGCGCAGGCAGTCGGCGCACGCAGCCTCCAGCAGGCCGCCGACGCCAACGCGGCGCGCGGGTAGGGGGTCGGTATGAACCCGGTATTCATGTTCTCGGGCCAAGGCGCCCAAAAGCCTGGCATGGGCGAGAGCTTGTTCGACGTTCCCGAAGTCAAGGCGGTGCTCGACTGCGCCTCCGACGTGCTCGGCTACGACATGGCCGAGCTCATGACCAGCGCTCCCGCCGAAAAGCTCAACGACACCCGGTATGCGCAGCCGGCCACCTGTGCGCTGTCCGCGGGCATCGCGTCGGCCTTGCAAGCGCGCGGCGTGCAGCCCCAGGCTGTGCTCGGATTCTCGTTGGGGCAGGTCAGCGCCCTGGCGGTTTCGGGTATGCTCACCTACGAGGAAACGTTCTCCTTCGTTGCCGAGCGCGCCCGCCTTATGGCGCAGGCAGCTGCCGAGCGTCCGGGCGTGATGAGCGCGCTGCTCAAAGCTGACGGCGAATCGGTCGCGCAGTTGTGCGAGGAGTGCGCGCAGGGCCAGGTGCTCGTCCCCGCGAACTTCAATTGCCCGGGCCAGATCGTCATATCGGGAGAGCAGGCCGCCGTCGAGCGAGCCGAAGCCGCCTGGGGGGCGGCGGGCAAGCGGTTTGCCCGTCTGGCCACCTCCGGCGCGTTCCACAGCCCGCTTATGCAGTCAGCCGCCGATGAGCTTGACGCATATCTGGCGAAGGTGGATTTCAAACAGCCTTCCGTCCCGCTGATCTGCAACACCGATGCGCAGCCGCTTTCCGCCGAGGCGGCGCGACGCCATCTGGTCGACCATCTGACCCATCCGGTGCGCTTCGAGCAAAGCGTGCGGGCCCTGGCCGATCAGGGCGCCTCCGTGTTCGCCGAGGTCGGCTTCGGCGGGGTGCTGTCGAACCTGGTCAAACGCATCGACCGCAAGGCGGCCCGCCCCTGCATCCAGGATGCGGCGTCCTTCGATGCCTTCGTTTCCGAATACGCTGAGGATAAGGAATAGCACATGAGCGAATCTCAAGATACCACCCGCCGCGCGGCGCTTGTCACCGGCAGCTCGCGCGGTATCGGCCTTGCGGTCGCCGAGCAGCTGGCGGCTGCCGGCTTCAATGTGGCGCTGAACTGCTCGAGCGAGGCGGGCCTTCCCGTGCTGCGCGAGCAGGCTAGCCGCATCGCCGGCGAACATGGCGTGCAGGTAGAGGCCATCGCGGCAAGCGTGGCCGATGAAGCCGAGGCGAACGCGCTGGTCGAGCAGGCGCATGAGGCCTTCGGCCGCCTTGATGCCGTGGTCAACAACGCCGGCATCACGCGCGACGGGCTTATGGTGCGCATGAAGGACGACGACTTCGACCGCGTCATCGACGTGAACCTGAAGGGCACCTTCCACATCTGCCGCGCCGCCGGCAAGATCATGATGAAGCAGCGTTACGGGCGCATCGTGAACATGTCGAGCATCTCCGGCGTCGGCGGCAACGCCGGCCAGGCCAACTACGCGGCATCGAAGGCGGGCGTCATCGGGCTGACGAAGACCATTGCCCGCGAGCTTGCGGCCCGCGGCGTCACGGCCAACGCCGTCGCCCCCGGCTTCATCTCCACCGACATGACCGACGCCCTGTCCGAAAAGCAGCGCGAGGCCATCGGCGAGCAGATCCCCATGAAGCGCTTCGGCACGGTGGACGACGTCGCCCATCTGGTGGGCTTTTTGGCAAGCGAGGAATCCGGCTACATTACCGGGCAGGTCATCTGCATCGATGGAGGTTTGGCACTATGAGTCAGGTAATCGATACGTCCGCAACGCGTCGTCCCGACGGCACCCACCGCGTCGTCATCACCGGCATGGGCGCGGTCACGCCCGCCGGCGTCGGCGTGGACGCGCTGTGGGATGCGGTCATGGGCAAGCGCTGCTGCATTGGCACCATTTCGCACTTCGATCATGAAGCGTTCGATGTGCATGTGGCGGGCGAGGTGCGTGACTTCGACCCGACCGAGCACGGGTTGTCCAAGAAGGAGGCGCGCCGCTTCGAGCGCTTCGTCCAGTACGCCATCGTAGCCGCTGACGAGGCCATGGCTCAGTCCGGCATCGACATGGAGCAGGAGGACCCCACGCGCGCGGCCGTCATCTTCGGCGCGGGCATCGGCGGCATCGATGAGCTGCAAAACGGCTTCTTCACGCTGCACGATAAGGGCCCCAAGCGCGTGAGCCCGCTGTTCGTGCCCACTATGATCGGCAATATCGCAGCGGGCCACTTGGCCATCCGCTACGGCATGCGCGGCGAGTGCATCGACGTGACCACCGCATGCGCCACCGGTGCCCACAACATCGGCGCCGCCGTGCGCTCAATCCGCCACGGGTACGCGGATATGGCGCTTGCTGGAGGCTCGGAGGAGTCGGTCAACCCCATCTGCATCGCCGGTTTCGCCAACCTGGGCGCGCTTGCAAAGGTGGACGACCCTACTCAGGCCTCGTTGCCCTTCGATGAGCGTCGCTGCGGTTTCGTGGCGGGCGAAGGCGCCGGCGCCGTGGTGCTCGAATCCCTTGAGCATGCCCTCGCGCGCGGTGCGAAGCCCCTGGCCGAGATCACGGGCTTCGGCTCCACGGGCGACGCCTACCACATGACCGCCCCCGAGCCTTCGGGCGAGGGCATCCAGCGCGCTATGCTCCAGGCGCTCTCCGAAGGCGGCTTCACGCCTGCGGACCTTGGGCACGTCAACGCCCATGGCACGGCAACGCCGGCCAACGATTCCACCGAGTCGCATGCGCTGCTCGCGCTGTGCGGCGAGGAGGAGGGCCGCAAGGTTCCGGTGGTGTCCGTGAAGGGTTCCACGGGACACACGCTCGGCGCTGCAGGCGCGGTCGAGGCCATCGTCACGGCGCTTTCCGTTGCCAACGAGTGTGTGCCGCCCACCACGGGCTTCGCGCAGCCCGACCCCGATTGCCCCGTGAACGTGCTCACCGAGGCCAAGACGGGTTATCCGCAGAAGGTCGCACTGTCCAACTCGCTCGGCTTCGGCGGCCACAACGCCGTGCTCGCCATCTCTCCCTGCTAAGGCGTAGCGCCGCCACCCCTCCTATTCAGCGGGCGCTTCCGCACCACATTCTAAGGAACTACCCATGGAAACCATCCAATATCCCTGCGGCCGCGACGTCATCGAGCGCGTCCTGCCGCATCGCGACCCGTTCGTGTGGGTCAGCCGCGTGCTCGAATGCGAGCCCGGGGCAAGCATCACCGCCGAGCTCGACGTTGACCCCGAGCTGCCCCTGTTCGCTGGTCATTTCCCTGGTCATCCGGTGCTGCCGGGCGTCATCATCATGGAAGCGCTTGCGCAAACCGCATCGTTTTGCGCGCTCGTCGGCCGCGATGAGCCCGGGGTGCTCGGCTTTTTCGCCGGCATCGACAAGGCGAAGTTCCGCCACCAGGTGCAGCCTGGCGACGTGCTCACGCTGAAGGCGGACATCGTGAAGAACTCCTCGCGCATGGTCGTCGCCGATGTGCAGGCGCTCGTCGGCGATCAGGTGGCGGCCACGGCGACGCAGAAATACGTCATGGCCAAGGGCGCGTAGGGTTTTTCGAAGGGTTTGATATGAAGCTATTCAAGCAGGACTACATCTCGTTCGACGGTTCGGGCTCGTTCGTGACCGCTTCCGGCGATGCAGGCGAAAGCGTCGTCGACGATGCCGATGTGGCGTATCGCCTTTCGCGTATCGCGGAAGAGGAACGCGAGCGCATGACCGCCGACGGCACCGCTCCCAACGCCGTCGATGCTGCGGACATGTCGGCCTATACCGGGGTCGGCTCGCAGCATGCCCAGGCGCCCCTTACTGCGCAGGCGGGCGGCTCTGCAGCGTTCGCGCCTGCGCCGGTTGCCCTTGTGGTGGCGCGCGGCAAAGCCGCGAAGCGCACCATCATGGCGGTGCAGGATGCCGGCATGGTGGCCTGCGTCGCGTGCACCGACGACAAACGTGCGGACGCGGCTTTGCGCGCGGCCGATGCCAAGGTCAGCCTTGGCGAGAAGCATCTCGACGCGCTGTACTCCAACGGCTATGCCGTGCTGAAGGCTGCTGAGGAAGCGGATGCCCAGGTCATCTTGCTGATCGAAGATGCCCAGGCGCTTTCAGGCGTTGATACGTTCCTGGCACGCGCGGCAGTTGCCGGTCGCCGCGTGTTCACGCAGCTGGGCGATTCGCCGCAGCTCGGCTGGGTGCTGTGCACCACCGATAAGACCGACGAGGTGTGCGGCCAGTGGCGTACCTGCAAGCATTGCAAGCTCACCTTCGACGGCGCCAGCTTGGCTGCGGGGCATTACGTGTGCCCCTCGTGCGGCGGGTACTTGCGCATGATCTCCGACGAGCGCATCGACGACCTGCTCGATGCCGGCACGTTCCAGGAGTGGGACCGTGTCATCGAGCAAACCGATCCGCTCGGCTTCCCGGGCTACCTTGACAAGCTTGAGGCCCAGCGCGGGAAAACCGGCCTTGAGGAGGGCGTTCGCACCGGTCAGGGTTCCATCGCGGGCTTGAAGTGCGCCATCGGCATCATGGAGTCCACGTTCTTCATGGGGTCCATGGGCAGCGTGGTGGGGGAGAAGGTCACGCGCCTGTTCGAGCGTGCCACCGCCGAGCATCTGCCGGTGATCATCTTCACCGCTTCGGGCGGCGCGCGCATGCAGGAGGGTTTGGTCTCGCTCATGCAGATGGCGAAGACCTCGTGCGCCATCGAGCGCCATGCTGCGGCGCATCTGCCGTACATCTCGGTCATCACCGATCCCACCACCGGCGGCGTCACCGCGTCGTTCGCCATGGACGGCGACATCATCTTGGCCGAACCCAAAGCGCTCATCGGCTTCGCCGGGCAGCGCGTTATCCGCGATACCATCCGCCAGGAGCTGCCCGAAGGGTTCCAAACCGCCGAGTTCGCGCTTGAGCATGGCTTGATCGACGCCATCGTCGAGCGTCAGGACCTACGTGCCACCCTGGCCCATATCCTGGCCATGCATTTGTCGACCGCCTGCCAGGCGACCGGGTGCGCGCACAACGCCGGCGACCATGACGTGCTCGTCAGCTACCGTGCGGTCTGCGACAACCTGGAAAACGGCACGGCAACATACAACACCGTCACCTATTCCGACCTGCGCCCCGAGCCTATGAGCGTCGAGGAGCGCGCCGTGTGGGAGAAGCTGCGCGAGGCCATTCCCTCGTCGTTGATCCCCGAGAGCCTGCGTGCGGGCGCATCCCGACGCGTCGAGCGCGCCATCGCCGCCGGCACGTTCGACGCCGAGGCAGGCACGTCCTTGGAAGTGGGAGCGACATCGGTCGTCGCAGCCGCATCGCCCGATGAGCAGGAAAATCGTGCGTGGCAGAGCGTGCAGCTCGCTCGCAACGTGCACAGGCCCACGGCGATCTCCTATATCCGCAGCTTCGTCGACGGGTTCGTCGAGCTGCATGGCGATCGCGGGTTCGCCGATGATGGCGCCATCGTCGGCGGCATCGGCTGGATCGGGGGGCGTGCCGTCACCGTCATCGGCCAGGAGAAGGGCGAGAACCTCAAGGAGCGCATTCGCCGCAACTTCGGATGCCCGCAGCCAGAGGGCTATCGCAAGGCGTTGCGCCTCATGCGTCAGGCCGAGAAGTTCCGCCGTCCTATCGTGTGCCTGGTGGACACCCAGGGCGCATATTGCGGCACCGAGGCCGAGGAGCGCGGGCAGGGCAACGCCATCGCCGACAACCTGGTGGCTATGGCGGGCTTGAAGGTTCCCGTGGTCACCGTGCTTTTGGGCGAAGGCGGTTCGGGCGGCGCATTGGCGCTCGCCGTCGCCAACCGGGTTGCCATGCAGGAGCACGCGGTTTATTCGGTGCTCTCGCCTGAGGGCTTCGCCTCCATCCTGTGGAAGGACAGGACGCGTGCCCCCGAGGCTGCCGCCGTCATGAAGATGAGCGCCCACGAGTCCTTAGAGCTCGGCATCATCGACGCCGTGGTCCCCGAGGGTCCCGCGCCCGCGCATGAGAACCCCCTGATCGCCGAGCGTAACGTGCGCGACTATGTGCAGGCGGCGCTCGATGAGCTGTGCGGCATGAGCGAGCAGGAGCTGCTCTCCCAACGCTACGATCGCTTCCGCAAATTCTAGCCGTTGCGGCGCGAGCGCTGACATGCATCAACGAAAGGGCCGGGCTTCGAGTTGCGGCCCGCTGCCGAACCGAAAGCGAAGGTTCGGCAGCGGGCGCGGCTTGAAGCCCGGCCCTTCTTTGCGCTCAGGGAGCAGGATCACCCTTCCAGTAGGTCCATCAGCTCATCGGCGCTCAAGCTGGCAAGCGAGATGCCGCTCGAACCGATCACCTGGTCGGCCAGCTTGCTCTTCTCCTCCTGCAGGTGCAGGATGCGCTCCTCGATGGTGCCCTTCGCGATGACCTTCTGCACGCTTACCACGCGTGTCTGCCCGATGCGGTGTGCGCGGTCGGTGGCCTGCTGCTGCGCTGCGGCGTTCCACCAGGGGTCGGCGTGGATGACCACGCTTGCACCTGTGAGGTTCAAACCCGTGCCGCCGGCTTTGAGCGAAACCAGGAACACGGGCACGTCGTTGCCGTTGAACTCGTTCACCAGCTCCACGCGGTCTTTCTTGGGCGTTTGCCCCGTGATGGTGTAGAAGGCGATGCCCGTTTCGTCGAGGCGTTGGGAGATCAGGTCCAAGAAGCTGGTGAACTGGCTGAAGATGAGCGTCTTCTCGCCGCCTTCCATGGCGCTTGCCACCAGCTCCATGATGGTATCGAGCTTCGCTCCGTGACCGCGGTAATCCTCGAACAACAGGCGCGGGTCGCAGCACAGCTGGCGCAGCTGCATGAGCTCGGCAAGCACCTCCACGCTGGAAACGTGCTCGCCTGCATCCCGTTTCGCCTGGCGTTGCTTGCGCTCACGGCGCTGACGGGTCAGCTCCTCGCGCAGGCGCTGCTCGTGAGCATGATAGAGCTTCAGCTGCTGGCCCTCCATGGGGGCGTACACCACGCTTTCCAGCTTGTCGGGCAGGTCGGTGAGCACATCGGCCTTGCGGCGCCTGAGCAAAAACGGTCCCACGACGGCGCTCAGGCGGGTTGCCACGTCCTCTTCGCCGCCCACGATGGGCAGCTCGAAGCGTTCGCAGAAGCGCGCGTACGGCCCCAGAAGGCCCGGCATCAGGAAGTCGAAGATGCTCCACAGCTCCGACAGGCGGTTCTCCATAGGCGTGCCGGTAAGCGCGAACCTATGGCATGCCGACAGGCGCTTCACCGCGCGGGTGGTCAGCGTTGCGGGGTTTTTGATGTACTGGGCCTCGTCGAGGGCGCAGATGAACAGCTCTCGTCCGGCGTAATCGGCCGAATCGATGCGCGCCAGGTCGTAGGAGGTGATGAGCACATCGACCGGTGCAACACGGTGACCGGTTGCGTCGACGGGCTCTTCCGTTGCGGCAGCGTCGCGGCTTCGCAAGGCTGCTTCCCTTGTGCGGGCATCAACGTTGCGCGAAGCCGCTTCTGCGTCGGCAGGCGACCCGGGCGAATCGCCCTGCCGTCCGGAAACCAGGTTCGCATCATACGGCGCGAATGCGTGGCCGCGGATCACCTTGCGCTCGGCGGCGCTGCCCACCACGGCCGCCACGTTCAAACCAGGCGCGAAGCGCTCGAATTCGGCCATCCAGTTGTACACCAGCGAAGAGGGGCACACGATCAGGCTCGGCCCAACTTCGCGGGCTTGGTTGGCACGGGCCACCAGCAAGCTGATGAGCTGGACCGATTTACCTAGGCCCATCTCGTCGGCAAGCACGCCGCCGAATCCAGCATCCAGGCGGGCAGACAGCCATCGCAGGCCTTCTTCCTGGTAGGGACGCAGCGTTGCGTTCAGCCCCTCGGGCACCTGGTATGCCCGCTCATCGATCGCGCGGAAATCGCTCAGGTATTGCGTGAAGCTTCGATCGCGGTCGAGGTCGGCTTCCTCGTCAAGGTAGAACGCGCGGAACGACGGCAGCTCCACCGTCCCCGTGGCAAGCTCCTTTTGCGTGATGCCCAGGTCGGATGCCAGGCGGTCAAGTTGGGCGAGCTCGAAATCGGAAAGGTCCACGAACGCGCCGTCACGCAGGCGATGGTAGCGTTTCTTCTTTCGATAGCTTCCCAACATGGCCGCAAGCTCGTCGGGGCCGAGGTCGCCGGCATCGACGGTAAGGTTGATGAGGTTGCCCGAAAGCGACACGCCCATGCTCAGGTGCGGCTTGCCGTCTTTGATCAGGCGGTCGAACGCCGGCGTGGTATACACCTCGCCGGCTTCGCGCAGCTGGCCCAAGCCGGTGAAGATGAGGTTGGCCACCGCTTCCTCGTTGCTCATGGGGATGCGTGTTTGACCTGCTCCGAAGTAGCGTTCCACCAGCGTCTTCGCTTTGCCTTCCGCACGCACGTCGCGCAACGGGGAGGGGCTTGAGGCGCTCTTGTCGTCCTTGTGGTCGGCGGGTACGGTCCCGCAAAGCGTGAACCGGCGCGGCCCGTACGCGGCTTGGGCGCCGATGGTCACGTTCTTGCCGTTCTTGTCCAGGAAAAACGCAAGCGTGCATTCCACGGGGCGCCAGGCCGAAAGCTCGGCCGGGGCGCTGAGATGCAGGTTCTCCTCGATGACGGGCAGGGCCGCCGCGCAGAACAGGGGCATGTCGTCGTTTGCCACGAACAGGTTGCGCTCGTCGCTGTCGTAGACCGTGCGCAGGAAGTCGGAGCAGCGCGCGAACGCCGGCGAGCAGCGATGCACCGTGTCCCCGCCGCACCATATATACAGGCGCCCGGCTTGCTCGGCCATGCGGATATGCTCGCCGCGCTCGATGGCCCAGCCGCTGGCCTCGGCCGGCGACATGGCGAGCGAGATGTCCGGATCGCTATGCTCGATATGCACGCGCTGCACAGTGGGCGTTGCGTAGTCGGCGCCCGTGATACTGAACTCGGCGCCATCGAGCAACCCGAACAGCTCTACGGCCTCGGCCTCGGAAAGCTGCAGGGTGCGGCCAACCGACGCGCTTTGACGGCGAAGCCATGACGGTGCATCGTCGGCCGCCTCGCGCATGGAGCAGGCCCGTTCGATGAACTGGGCTATCCCGCGCGAGCGCTGCTCGAACACGGCAGGGGAGTGCGTGAACGCCAGTTTCTTGCCGTATGCGTGGCGGGCGCCGGAGCGCATGCGATCGGCGAACTCCGAAAGCGATTTCAGCACGTAAGGCGTTCCCGAAGGCCCGCTGATGCGAAACGAGGTGGACCATAGCCCGTAGCCGTACGACAGCTCGGCGTGCAGGACCACGCTTTCGGCGGGCGTGTCATCGGCCTGCAGCTCCTCGGCGCGCTTCATGAACTCCGTGATGCATGAGGAGGATTGCGCCGTGCGCTGCGCCTGGTAGCCCATGAACGTCTCGGGGCGCTGCGAGAACGCGAGCGCTAGGGCTACGCAGTGCTTGCACATGCCGGCATACTCGCGAAACGCAGGGCACGTGCATGAGTAATCAAGCACTTCGTCGGCATCCTCGTCGAGGATCACCGAGGTGCGGTAACGATCGTCCCAGCCGCTGCTCGAAGCTACGAACGCGCTGACCACCGACTCCTCGGCATCGTAGCGCACCTGCTTCGTGAGGATGTTCCTGTCCGATGACGCGATGGCGCGCCCTCGCGTGAACGAACGCTGGTTGCATTGGCTTGCTATGGCATTTTCGGTGATCATCGCTTGCGGCTTCCTTTGCTTGAACGCATTGTTCGCAAACGTTTATTTTAGCGCAATCGCGCTAGGCGTTGTGGCAATCAGCGCGTTTAGCCTAAGCCTATCGGCCAGTGTTCGCGCCTCATGGGGAAGGGCGGCAACAGGCGCCGGCGTGTGACGCGCGCGGAGCTCGCTGGGCTGCCGAACATCGAAGCCGATGCCGTGGTTGCAAAAGGAGCCGGCGCGTGAGCAAGGGCTCTTCGGGGCAAGGGAGGCTGCATGTCTGGAGAACGGGGCCGTGCAGGGGGGAGAGAGCCTCCGACTCATGCCGTTTTGTGCGATAATCGAGCAAGTGTTCGAGAAGCGTCGCTTTCGGGACGTGCGACGGAAGGGGTCGTCGATGAAGCTTGGGAATATCGCTAAGGTGGCGGTAGCCGCCGCAGGCGTTGCCGCAGGTGCCGGCGCTGCCGTATATGGCTCGCGCGCGGCCACCATGGCCTCGATCAGGCAGATCGCGCCCGCCGATGGGCCGTATAGCCTCTATGCCATGGACGTGTCCTATCGCTACGACCTCGATCGCATCATCGAGCGCGGCCTTGGAAGCGATCAGGGCAATATGGACGCCATCCTCGCCGAGGCGCTTCCGCTCGTCCCCGTCCATATGCAGGCGCCGCAGTTCGGATGCAGCGCGTTCACGCTTGCAAGCGGTGAAGGCGTGCTCATGGGGCGCAACTACGACTTCAAGTTCGATACCTCCGCCATGCTTGTGCATACTGCCCCCGCTGACGGTTACGAATCTATCGGTTTTTGCGCCCTCGACAACCTCGGTGTGGTCGATGCGCTGCAGACGAAATCGCGTTTCGCGTGCCTGGCGGCGCCGTTCGCCTGCTTAGACGGCGTGAACGAGAAGGGCGTTTCCTGCGCGGTGCTCACGCTCGACAGCAAGCCCACCTTCCGCATCACCAGCAAGCCCATCATCTCGACGCCTATGGCCATACGTTTGGTGCTCGATCGGGCAGCCACCACCCAGCAAGCCGTTGATCTGCTGCTTTCTTACGATATGTTCGCCACAAGCGGGCGTGATTACCATTTCTACATCACCGATGCGCAAGGCGATGGGCGTGTGATCGAATATGATTGCGATAGCCCTGAGCGTATGCCCGTCGTCACGCCTACGCGTCAGGTCACCAACTTCTTCGTCATGCACCAAGACAAGGTTGCGTCGTTTCAGAAAAACGGTGCGTACGGCCACGGTCGCGAGCGCTACGACGCCATCTCCGCGGTGCTCGATGGGGCGCCTTCGGGACAGGATGCCCAGGTCACGGCGTGGAAGGCGCTCAGGACGGCCTCGCAGGAGCCGAACCCCGAGGACGTCACCAGCAACACGCAGTGGTCCATCGTGTTCGATAACGCGAACCTAACGGCGGATGTGGCGCTGCGTCGTCGCTGGGCCGATGTCCATCATGCCGACATTCACGGTAATATGGTGTGAGGTCCTGCTCCCAGGGCGGATAGGCTTGCGACCGAGGTGCGCAGTCAGCGTCGGTTTTTGATTTGATGGCGTAACGCGGCGCCAGCTCGCGCATCCTCATGGTGCAGCGCGCTTTGCTTAAAGGGGCGTGCCGCAGCTTGTACGGGCACCGCCGGCTTACCGCGTTGCGAAGCGTGGCGCCAGCTCTCGCGTCTTCTCGATGAGCTTGCGATAGATGCGTTCGCGTATCCACGGTTCGCTTGACAGGGCCACGGCTTCATCGAGCCCCACCCACTTCACACCGCTGTTCTCGTCGACCTTGATGCGTACATGCTCGGCGGGGTCGGCAACCGCCAGGTACGTCACGTTCAGGTGCAGGTGCGAGCTGACGTATGCCCCACGTTTGACGTGGCCGTCCACGGTAAGCACCTCGCACGACAGCACGTTGCCCGGCCCGCACGGCACCAGGCGCGCGCCGTGCACGCCCGTTTCCTCTTCTAGCTCCCGCAAGGCGACTGCCGCAAGGTCGGCCTGCCCGTCCGCGTGCCCGCCGATCCAGCTCCACGAATCGTATATGTTGTGATACACCAGCAGCGTTTTCATGAACGAGGGGTCCACGGTCCAAATGGAGCATGCCATGTGGGCCACGGACGATCGGTCGAACACCGCGGGGTCCGTTTCCAAGCGCGACAGGATAAGGTCCCGGTCGGCGGCTTCCTGCTCATTGGCAGGTTGGAACGCTTGCAGATCTTCGTATATGCCCACGGCTGCTCCTTGAGATTGAAAAGGCCCGGGCGTGCGGCCCGGGCCTGTGACTGCGTGTCGATTATAGCAAGCTGTGCGGGGTCGGCTTGCGCCGCAAGGCGTTGCGACCGCCGGTCCTTGCATCTTAGTGATGATGGCTGCAGGCGTTTTCCAGCACCATGCGCGCGCAATCGCCGGCGATGAACTTGTTCACCACGTCGCCGACCATGGGCGTTTCCTGCTCAAGATAGATGTCCACGCCGTATTGCGTGAAGCGCATGAACGGCGGCTGGCCCATGCCCGCGCAGATCATCGCATCGATGCCCAGGTTGTGCGCGAACTCGATGACGCCGCCGCAACCCACTTCGTCATGATCTACGTTTTTGACCGACTCGACGGCGGTGACCTGGCCGTCCTCGATGGTCACGAGCGTGAACCAGGGCGTATGGCCGAAGTGTCCGCTGCGGGTGCTCGTCAGGCCTTCGCCGGTTTCGCTGGGGATTGCAACTTTCATGGTATCGCCTTTCTACGACGTTTGCGTCGGGGCGCCTGCTCCGTTCGCTTTTCCTGCAGCAAACTCTAGCACAGTGATGCTTGAGTCCGTGAAATTTTTGATACTCTCCAAGTAGCATATTGGTAGGAATAACCGGATAGCCCGCGCTATAATACCGGTATGGAGAAAACCCCGAACACATCGCCTGCCATTGCCGTAAGCGCCTGCCTGCTGGGCAGGCCGTGCCGCTACGATGGGTCCTCGAAGTCTGTCGACGCCGTGATGCGGCTTGGCCGTTGCTATAAGCTTGTTCCCATATGCCCTGAAGTTGCAGGGGGTCTTCCCGTGCCGCATCCGCCGTGCGAGATCGTCGCGGGGTCCCGTCCGGTGTGCGTGATGGATGCGAATGGCAGCGACGTTACGCAGGCCTTCCATCTTGGCGCAAGCCGCTGCCTGGAGCAGTTGCGCGATACCGATTGCCGGGTGGCCGTGCTCAAATCGAAAAGCCCTTCGTGCGGAAGCGGGTCGGTGTACGACGGAAGCTTCACGGGTACGCTCGTGCCGGGGTGGGGCGTTGCCGCGCAGCTGTTCCGCGATGCGGGCATCACGGTGCTCGATGAATCGCAGGTCCATAGGTTGGACATGCCGCTTGGTCCTGCGCAGCCCTAAAGCAGCTGGCTCGCAAAGCCGCAAAGGTGCGCCCGGGCCTCCTTGTGCATGCCGTGGGGTGCCGTCTACCGCGCCGGCTTGTCCGTCGGCGGGGTGTATACTTCCCTAAACGAATAAGGTGGCGCCTTGCGCGCCGCATGAATATGAAAGGAATCGGTATGCTGGTCACCAACCTTGCCCATGCGAACGGAAACGACTACCTCAACCAGCGCTTTGCCAAGGCCTATGCGTTCCTCGCGCAGGACGGCCTGGATGCCCTGCCGCTCGGCCGCAACGAGATCGACGGCGACGACGTGTTCGCCAACGTGCAGGAATACGACACCGTCGCCGCTGCTGAAAAGCAGATGGAAGCGCATCGCGGTTACTACGACGTGCAGTTCGTCGTGTCCGGCCAGGAGCTTTTGCAGTACGCTCAGCTCGACGGGCTGTCCGAGTGCCAACCGTTCGACGAGGAAAACGACTTCGGCCTGTACGAGACGCCCGAGCAGTGCACGAACGTGGTGCTGCACGCCGGCGACCTGGCCGTTCTCGCGCCCGAGGATGCGCATAAGCCCGGCTGCACGCTTGGCTCCGCTCCCTGCCATGTGCGCAAGATCGTCGTGAAGGTCCGCGCGTAACAACCTCCTTCAATAAAGGAAGCACATGAACAAGCAAGATCGCAAATATCTCAAGCGCCTGCTCGAGACCCCTTCGCCCACGGGCTGCGAACAGCGCATCGCCGCCATGGTTCGCGAGCGTATGGAGGGCGTTGCCGACCGGGTCACCACAGACGTCATGGGCTCGGTCCATGCTCGCCTTGCAGGCAAAGGGGTGGCGCCGTCGCTCATGCTGGCCGCCCATATGGACGAGATCGGCCTCATGGTGGTCAACGTCTCCGATGACGGGTTTTTGTCGGTGGCCGCCATCGGCGGCGTCGACGCCGCCATTTTGCCGGGGCTTCGCGTGGATGTGCACGCCTCCGGCGCCGAGCGTCCCTTACGTGGCGTCGTCGGCCGCAAGCCCATCCACCTCATTTCGGCAGGCGAGCGCGACAAGGTCACGCCCCTGTCGGACCTCGTCATCGACTTGGGCCTTCCCGCCAAGAAGGTCAAGCGCCTGGTGAAGGTGGGCGACGCTATCACGTTCGGTGTGGGCTTCGAGCGCTTCGGGAAGAACATGGGCGTCTCGCGCGCCTTCGATGACAAATGCGGCGTGTGGGTCATCACGCGCGTGCTCGAGGAGCTGGCGGCTGCCGGCGATTGCGCGGGCGATGTCACCTGCGCATGCACGGTGCAGGAGGAGATCGGCACTCGCGGCGCCATCACCTCGGCGTTCGGCGTTCGACCCGATGTGGCGGTGGCCTTCGACGTCACGCATGCCACCGACTATCCGGGCATCAGCCACGCCAAGTTCGGCGACATCAAGTGCGGCGGCGGCCCGGTCATCGGCCGCGGGCCAAACGTCAACCCGCAGGTATTCGAGCGCCTCGTCCAGGCCGCCAAGACCGTGGGCATCCCGTATCAGATCGAGGCCCTGCCCGGCCATTCCGGCACCGATGCCTGGCCCATCCAGGTCAGCCGCTCCGGCATCCCCACGGGTTTGGTGTCTGTGCCGCTTCGCTATATGCATACGCCCACCGAGGTCATCTGTTTGGATGACCTTGATGCAACCGTGGCCCTGTTCGTGCAGTTCGCGCGCGATCTGGAGTCCGGCTGCTCGTTCGTGCCCATGGCGGGTTACGGCTCGGCGTCGCTCGATGCCTGCTTCGCGCGTACTACGCAGGGGGAGTAGCGTCATGAAGAAGCAAGCCCAAGACATCGCGCGCAACCGCAAGGCGCTGCATGATTACGAGGTTCTCGAAACCTACGAGGCCGGCATCGCCCTGACCGGCACCGAAGTGCGTTCGTTGCGCGACAACCATTGCCAACTCACCGACTGCTTCGCGCTCATTCGCCACGGCGAGGTGTGGCTGCATGGCGTCCACATCCCCCCGTACGCCTTCGGCAACATCGCCAACCCCGATCCGGACCGCAAACGCAAGCTGCTGTTGCACAAAAACCAAATCCGCAAATTGGAGCAGCAGACCAAGGAAAAGGGCATGGCGCTCGTCCCGTTGAAGATGTACTTCAACAAAAGCTCGCTCGTTAAAGTCGAGCTGGCGGTGTGCCGCGGCAAGAAGAACTACGACAAGCGTGCCGCCATGGCCGAGCGCGACTCGAAGCGCGAGATCGAACGCGCGCTGAAGGAAAGGAGCCGTTGATGAGCGATCAGGAAGTGCTGGAGGCTGAAGAGCAGATCTCGGAGCATGCTGCGCAAGAGGCCTCCCAAGCTGATGAGACGCCTGCCGCCGAAGAAGACCTCGAGGTGGTCGAGCTTGAGCTTTCCGATGACGATATCGTGCGCTACCTCGAAGATGAAGATGGCAACCGCATCGGCTTCGTCATCATGGAAGACGGCGAGGAGGCCGAGTACCTTTATGTCGAGGATGACGAGGATGAGGATGCTGGCGGCGAAGTCGCTGATGACGGCAGCCTGGGCATCACGCGCGACGGCGTCCAGCAGGCAACCGACGATATGAACGCCATCTTCAAGGACGGCGTTAAGATGGCGGCGGAATTCAAGGGCGCGTTCGATGACATTAAAAGCGCATTGGACTTCAGCTCTCTTTTGAAGTAAAATTATCTATCCGTTCGGCGGCTTGCCGCCGTGCACTTTGACAAGGTGGACCGCAGCGTCCCGACTCGGCTGCAAAGCCGGCTTATCGGGGGCGACTGGTTTCGACATGGTATGTTTGAACTGAGGAGCAGGTCGTGGTCTCCTCGCCACGTTAAACAGGGGTACCGTCAAGTTAATTGGCAAGAACAACTCTCAGAGCGCTCCGGCGCTCGCCATGGCTGCCTAAACAGCGCCTGGCACGTCAACTCCGGGTTGTCCCCGGCTCGGACGCGACGTCATTTTAGGGGACTGCATCGAAGCACGTGGACGGTATGGCTTCGATAAAGATCGAACCGACTAGGAACCTCAACGTTTGCCCGTTGACCGACGGGTTCCGAATTCCGATAACGGGATAAGCTTGTAGAGCCTGAGGGATAATATAGTATGGACCGGAGTTCGATTCTCCGCGCCTCCACCAGTATTGCCATAGACCGTTTGTTCTGTGTGTGCAGTTCAAGCGGTCTTTTTTACCTTTAATAGATAATCATCACATGTGGCGTAACTACGGTAAATCGCTGTAAATCCCTGTATCTGACAAGTGCGTCAACAGATGACCAACGAATGAAACGGCAGGGAAAACGAGCCTATTTGTCATCTGCTAATGGGTGTTGGCTTGGTTTCGCACGACTGACTACGTGCCGATTGTCGGCTCTTTGACGGACGGCTGGATATGGTGACGGTACGTGGCGTTGATGTCGCTGTGTCCTAGAATGCGCAACAGGACCTCGACCTTGCCGCCTGCGTGAAGGTGACTTGTGGCAAAGTCGCGCTTCATCGTACGTTTCAGGTCGCATTCGGACATCTGACGCCGGTTAGGGAAATGGCACCCCGATGGCCATAATTATCGTATCGAAAATATCCACAAGGTATCGCTCCTTGGGCATTACGTTGCTACAATGAATCTATCTACACCCTATTCAGCGAGAGCATCATGAGCAACGAACAAAACGATAAAGTTTCGCGCGGGCGTCACGTCGCTCCAAACGATATCCCTTCCATTTATTCCGATAACGATAACCAGCCCGGCGGCTTCATCCCGCAGCAGGTGCATGGTCAGCAAACCAGGCAGGCTTATCCGCAGTATGCGCAAAACGCTCACCAGGGCTATGCGCCTTCCGGTATGCAAATACCTCCCACAGGCGTTTCCCAGCCCAAGAAACACGTTGGGAAGGTGCTCGGAATCGTCGCGGCCTGCTTGGTGGCTGTCCTTGTCGTCGCATATTGCGGCGTGGCGCTGTATTTCGGCAGTCACTTCATGCCCAACACCAAGATCGGCAATCTCGATGCATCGCTTATGTCGACGGCGGATGCCGAAAAGGCACTTGCCAATGAGGTGAACTCTTACAAGCTCACCATTACCGGCAATGGCTTCAATCTTACGGTCTCGGCTAAGGATGCCGGCGTCGATTTTGACGCAGCCGAAGCGGTTAAAGAGGCGTACTCCGCATACAACGAATGGCTGTGGCCGGTCGAGCTTACGCGCAGCCATGATGCCACCGGCGCCATGATCAGCTCTTATAATGATTCCGGCCTTGAACAAACCGTGTCCGCAGCAGTCGCTGCATTCAACGAATCCGCTACGCAGCCTCTCAATGCTACGGTTGCTTATGATTCTAAATCCGGTTCCTTTACCGTTTGCAAGGAAGTCGCCGGCACCGCCCTTGATGCGTCGAAGGTCATGGCCGCCGCCGATACCGCGCTCGCCGAGCTTGATCCCAAAGTCGTGCTCTCGTCCGAGCAGCTGTTGCAGCCTACGGTGTTTTCCACCGATCCTCGCCTGAAAACCGCCGCCGAGCAGGCCAACACCATGATCGGTGCCGATATCGTGCTGACCATGGGCAAGTCCACTGCTGCGGAAGTCGATGCCGATCTCATTTCGCAATGGGTCACCGTCGATGAAAACGTGCAGGCCGTCCTTGATGAGGAGGCCATGCGAGCATGGGTCGACAAGCTCGCCGCCGATTGCGACACCGTCGGCACCACGCGTACCTACACGCGCGCCGATGGCAAGACCATCACGGTTTCCGGCGGTGTGTACGGCTGGTCCATCGACTACGATGCGCTTATGGACTTGGTGGTCAACGGGGTCAAGGAAGGCCTTGTTGAAACCGTCGAGATTCCCAACGCTACTAGCGGCGATGCGTACAACGGCGTTGGCGGTCGCGACTGGGGCAACCGCTATATCGACATCGACCTTGCCGAGCAGCACGTCTATTTCTACGATGATTCCGGCGCGTTGGTCTGGGAGTCCGACTGCATCTCCGGCATCCCCGACGGTACGCACGATACTAGCGTTGGCGTGTATTGGATGAATGCGATGCAAAGTCCCGGCAAGCTCACCGGTTATGAGAACGGCCAGAAGATTTATGAATCAACCGTTCAGTACTGGATGCCCTTCGACGGTAACGCCATCGGCTTGCATGATGCCGATTGGCAGCCTGATTTCGGTGGAACCATGTACAAGGACGGTTACGGCAGCCATGGCTGCGTGAACTTGCCTCCGGCGAAAGCCAAGGAGCTGTACTCGCTTATCCACTCCGGCGACTGCGTGGTCAGCCACTGGTGATAGCTGCTCGACGGTGAATGTTCAGGCGCCCTGCAAGCGATGCTTGCAGGGCGCCTTCTGTTCGCGATAGCTGATGCCCCGTTAGACGACGGTCAAATCAACGCATTCCACGGGCACGACGCGCTGCAGTTCGCTCAGTGGCGTTTGAATCTGGCATCCAATGCGGCCGCCCGAGAACATGATTCGGTCGTAAAGCTCGGCCGTCTCGTCGATGAAGGTGGGAAAGAGCTTTTTCATTCCCACGGGGCTGCAGCCGCCGTGGATGTATCCAGTTAGCCCTAACAGGTCGCGGGATTTCACCATTGCGATGGATTTCTCTCCGGCAGCGCGAGCCGCCTTCTTCAAATCAAGCTCGCAGGCAACGGGAATCATGAACACGAAATGCTGGCCAGATTTTCCTTGAGTGACCAACGTCTTGAACACGCAGTCCGGATCCTGTTCCAAAAGCGTCGCAACTTCCACTCCGGACAGCGCTTCGGGGCATTCGAAGAAGCGCGTGTCGAAATCGGCGTGCGCCGCCTCCATTTCACGTATAGCATTGGTTTTGCGGTCTTTTTCCTTCGACATGATCAGCTGCTCCCTTTTCTGGAACTTTTCGCCTGTCATGCAGGTTAGCAGATACTATGGCACCCGCCGCGCATTTCAGAAAGCGCCCGCAAGCATGCGCTATACTGAGCGCATGGATATCATGCAAACATTCGATAACGCGCCTATCGGCGTGTTCGATTCAGGGTTCGGCGGGCTTACCGTAGCGCGCGAGATCGCGAAGGCGCTGCCCGAGGAATCCATCATCTACGTCGGCGATTCCGCGCGTTGTCCTTACGGTCCGCGCAGCCTTTCCGAAGTGGACGGATTCGTCCAGCAAATCGGCTCATGGCTGGTGCAGCGCGGGGTCAAGCTCATCGTCATCGCGTGCAATACCGCTACTGCAGCCGGCTTGGCGCATGCCCAGCGAACGTTCCCCGTTCCTGTCATAGGCGTTGTGGAACCTGGCGCACGCGCCGCTGCGCACGCAACGCGCAATAAGCGCGTCGGAGTCATCGCCACGAAGGCGACGGTGGAGTCCGATGCCTATACGAAGGCGATCCGCCATCTTGATGCGGGAATCACCGTGTTTTCCACCGCTACGCCGCGATTCGTTGAGATTGCCGAACAGGGCATCCGCATGGCGGAGGGCCCTATCGAGAACTATACCTCGCTTGCATCGAAGGTCTATATTCGACCGCCGTTTCAGGCTATCGCCAAAGAGTATCTGGAGCCGTTGCGACGCTGCCAAATCGATACGCTCGTCCTTGGTTGCACGCATTTTCCGTTGCTCAAGGCGCTGATCGGTGGCGTGGTGGGCCATGAGGTCACGCTTATTTCGTCGGCGAAGGAAGCGGCTCGCGACGTTACCGAGATCCTGGACCGTCATCACCAGCGTGCCCAGGCAGGTCATGCAGCAGAGTATGAGTTCAACACCACCGGTGATGACGTTGCGGAGTTCCAAAGCTTCGGCAGCCGTGCATTCTGCATGCCCATCACCAGCGTTTCGCATATCGAATTCTAAGAACAACGTTTGGTCTCGAAAGGAACCTTATGAAAACCGTGCTCATCGCCAGCAATAACGCTCACAAGGCCGTCGAAATCGCCGAAGCGCTTGATTTTCCCGGTTGGGAGTTTAAAACCCTCAAGCAGGCTGGAGTTCACTCCGACCCCGTCGAGGATGCCGAGACGTTTTTGGGCAATGCCCGCATTAAAGCTCATGCGGCTCAGCAGGCTAGCGGCGGTATGGCGGTGCTAGCAGATGATTCCGGCCTGGAAGTCGATGCGCTCGATGGTGCTCCTGGCGTGCATTCCGCCCGATATGCCGGCGAACCGTGCGATGACGCTGCCAACAACGCGAAGCTGCTCGATGCTCTGTCCGATGTAGAGGATGCGCAGCGCAGCGCTCGATTCGTATGCCACCTGGTTTACCTTGATGAGCAGGGTAGGGAGCACGATGCCCGCGGAACGGTCGAGGGCCGTATAGCCCATGAGCCGCAGGGGGATAACGGATTCGGATACGACCCGCTGTTCCTGCCCGAGGTATTTGACTTCAAACGCTCGCTCGGCCAAGCGCTTCCCGAAGAGAAGAACTCGATTTCCCATCGAGGCAACGCCCTTCGTGAACTTCGCGCGAAATTGTCCGAAAACGCGTAGAAAGTCTGATATACTAGCTTGGCTGTTTGGATGTCGGGACGTGGCGCAGCCTGGTAGCGCGCCTGCTTTGGGAGCAGGATGTCGCAGGTTCGAATCCTGTCGTCCCGACCAGTTGCGGGTGTGGTTCAATGGTAGAACTGAAGCCTTCCAAGCTTCTAACGCGGGTTCGATTCCCGTCACCCGCTCCATTAAAACCCCAGGCCAGAGCCTTATCGGTTCTGGTCTTTTTGTTTTACGGGCCAAATTCAGGTTAAAAAATGCAAGACGCTTCAGACCTAGCTGTGTGGGGGGCCGTTTGCGAGCCTCTGTCTTCTCGGCCGTTCGCCAGCATTCAAGCGCGCGAGCAGTCATTGAAAAGCGATTGCAAATAGACCTGCAATCTTTCTGCGCGTAGGCGATCGCGGCGTTACGCCGTCGACGATATCGTAGTAATAGTGGGTTGCATCGTCCTCATAGCCGAAAGAAAAAGCCGGAGACGACACATCGCTTCTCCGGCTTGAAAATTCTGGCGCGCCCAGCAGGACTCGAACCTGCAACCGTCGGATTAGAAGTCCGATGCTCTATCCGTTGAGCCATGGGCGCACAAACGCCGTTATTATACCGCAAACCTGCAAAGACACGTAGGCTTGCGAGACGTCATGACTAAAACAATCTGCTTTACCACCAAAACGTCTGGATGAAAACAGCGAACAAGCGCCGAATCAAGGTAATAGGTGGCTCGCATCAAGGCTTCGCCGAATTCCTGTAGAGCGTGTCGTATGATTTGCGGCGGGAAATAGATCGCGGGAGGAAGTCGGTCGTTCGGTTGTCTATCAACAACCTATAGCGTTTTCAGCTACGTATCGCCCTGAAACGCTACCAGCCATAGTGGTATAGAGTCTCTCTATCAATGGTTTTAAAGACCATAAGCGTCCGTGCATCGAAATTGCGTGATGCATTATTTCCTATATTTATGCATATCTAGGGTTTCGCAAGAAATCGTCTATGGGTCGACATGGCTTCAAGTAGGGTGCAGGAAAATTATGCAACTGCACAAGTAAACTATCGTGAACCAAAGTGAAAGTGAAGGAAATGTGTAGAAACGCGATTGAAACAAAGCCAGAAATCTATCGTTTTCGCAGGTCATCCCGAAAATATCGTTTTAGGAAATTTTGGTAGTTGCTTTTCATTGTGAAGCGTGAGAAGTTTGTTTTGCAGTCGGAACGCGCGGTGCGCAACGGGCGTTCCGCTTCTAAGAAGTCCGAAAATGCATAAAAGGCATAAGGAGGGTTTTCATGGCAGGCGTAAACGTCAAGAGCGAAATCAAGCCCTTGAAGAAGGTTCTGTTGCATCGCCCTGGTAAAGAGCTGCTGAACCTCACGCCGAACACGCTCGAAGAGCTGCTGTTCGACGACATCCCGTTTCTGAAGGTTGCCCAGGCCGAGCATGATGCTTTTGCTCAGGCTCTTCGCGACAACGGCGTGGAGGTCGTGTATTTGGAGAACCTCATGGCCGAGGTGCTCGATGCCAATCCGGCTCTGCGTGAGCAGTTCCTGAAGCAGTTCATCGAAGAGGCCGGTATCCGTACCGAGCGTTATCAGAAGATTCTCTTCGATTACCTGAACGACAACTACAAGACCAACATCGACTTAGTTCTGAAGTGCATGGAGGGCGTCAACCTCACCGAGCTGCACACCGACAAGTCCAACTCCTTGGTCGACCTGGTGTCCGAGTCTTCCAAGATGGTCATCGCCCCGATGCCGAACCTGTACTTCACTCGCGACCCGTTCGCGATGATCGGCAACGGCGTTTCCATCAACCGTATGTACGCTGTCACGCGTAACCGCGAGACCATCTTCGCTGAGTACATCTTTACGCATCATCCCGATTTTAAGGATGTGCCGCAGTACTACAGCCGTTACAGCGCATTCCATATCGAAGGTGGCGATATCCTCAACATCAACGAGCATACGCTGGCCATCGGTATCTCTCAGCGCACCGAGCCGGACGCCATCGACGAGATCGCCCATAACATCTTCAAGGACGAGACCTCGCCGGTCGACACCATCCTGGCGTTCAACATCCCGAACAACCGTGCAATGATGCACCTTGACACCGTGTTCACCCAGATCGATGTTGACAAGTTCACCATCCATCCCGGTATCATGGGCCCGCTGACCGTGTTCGAGATTACCCCCGAGGGCGAGGGTATCAAGGTCAAGGAGACCTCCGGCACCCTTGAGGAAGTTCTCGAGAAGTACGTGGGCATGCCTGTCACCCTTATTCCTTGCGCTGGTGGCGATCGTATCGCCGCAGAGCGCGAGCAGTGGAACGACGGCTCCAACACGCTGTGCATCGCTCCTGGTCGCGTGGTTGTTTACGAGCGCAACGACGTCACGAACGCGCTGCTGCGCAAGAACAACATCGATGCGATCGAGATTCCCTCTGCAGAGCTTTCCCGCGGCCGTGGCGGCCCGCGCTGCATGAGCATGCCGATCTGGCGCGAGGACTAGATTTCTCGCTGCGCAGAGCGCATAATCGCCGTATCCCTTTTGGGGTGCGCATCCTGAGAAATCAGGAACCCTTGTTAGGTTTTTCCCGGAACGTGCGAAAAACGCGTTCCGGTAGAAACAGCAGGCTGAAACTTGGCGCGGCCTGCATTAATAAGTTCTTGTTAACTTGCTATCGAAAGGAATTACCATGCCTGTAAGCCTGAGCGGTCGTCATTTCCTGCGTCTCCTGGACTTCTCCACCGAGGAGATCGAGTACCTGCTGAAGCTTTCCAAGAACTTCAAGGACATGAAGCGTGCCGGCGTGCCGCATCGCTACCTTGAGGGCAAGAACATCGTGCTGCTGTTCCAGAAGACCTCCACGCGTACCCGTTGCGCATTCGAGGTTGGCGCTATGGACCTGGGCATGGGCGTGACCTACCTGGATCCCAACAGCTCCCAGATGGGCAAGAAGGAGTCCATCGAGGACACCGCTCGCGTGCTCGGCCGCTTCTATGACGGCATCGAGTTCCGCGGCTTTGCTCAGACCGACGTCGAGGACCTGGCTGCCAACGCTGGCGTGCCGGTTTGGAACGGCCTGACCACCGAGTGGCATCCCACCCAGATGCTGGCTGACGTTCTCACCATGCAGGAGAACTTCAACTACGATCTGAAGGGCCGCACCGTGGTCTTCATGGCTGACGCCGCCAACAACGTTGCTCGTTCCATGATGGTTGTTTGCGCCAAGCTCGGCATGAACTTCGTCGCTTGCGCCCCCGAGACCAATTGGCCCGAGGCTGAGCTGGTCGAGGAGTGCCGTGCCATCGCCGCTGAGCATGGTGCCACCGTCAAGCTGACCGCTGACGTGAAGGAAGGCTGCACCGACGCCGACGTCATCTACGCTGACGTGTGGGTGTCCATGGGCGAGCCCGACGAGGTCTGGGGCGAGCGCATCAAGAACCTCGAGCCCTACCGCGTGACCAAGGAGGTCATGGGCTACGCTAAGAAGGACGCTATCTTCCTGCACTGCCTGCCCAGCTTCCATGACACCAACACCACCATCGGTGCCCAGAAGGCCGAGCAGTTCGGCATCACCGAGATGGAGGTTGCTGACGACGTCTTCGAGTCCAAGCAGTCCAAGGTCTTCGACGAGGCCGAGAACCGCATGCACACCATCAAGGCTGTCATGTACGCAACCCTGAGCTAAGTCTCTAGGTTCCAAACTCACTGTTGCGCCGCCCCCGTGGCGGCGCAACGAATTGCATTGAAATCCCTTGCCAACCTATGACGATTTTTCGTCCCATTTCAATGGGTTGGTTTTTTTATTCCCAAAAAGGAGGCAATCATGCCCTACGCAAAAGGTGACGGTCCTTCCGTAGTCATCGCCCTCGGCGGCAACGCCCTCGGCA